>JBDKRX010000201.1:0-8280 GCA_039683175.1 Phycisphaerales bacterium | reverse complement strand
GGCCTTGGTCACGGCGCGGTGCAAGTATTATCAACGGCGAAATCATGCCTCGTATGAAAGTCGGAAACGCACTCAGCGTCGAGCCAACAAACAGATGGATTCGTCATAGCGCTGTCGTATTAGAGAGGTGCATTTTCCGGGCGCGTGACTGCGATCCTGGCCCGGCAACGGCGCCGTATCCTTCCCGAGCAGTGCGAGGCGGAGGAGTGCCGAGTCCTACTGTGGCAATTCACCCGGGCGAAGATCGTTGACGGTGAGATCGCCATAGACAACACGGTACGTGGGAGCATTCGCGGGCTGCCACCACATGATGGGGGTCTCGCCGTCGCCCAATCGGACCCCGCCGCCTACGTATTGCAGGTCCTTGACGCCGTCGCGGCGCTGAAGCTGATTGAGATACCAGACCGCCCTGGTCCAGGAGTTGGATACAGGCAGGAGCCGTTCCTCCTTCTCTTCTTCAGAAAGATCATGATCCGTGATGTACTGGCGCATAGCCTGCTGCAGTTCGGGCAACTCAATGGCCGGCGGGAACACGCCATCCAGGAACTCCGCCACGGCCTTGAGACCCGTGAGCAGCGGCTCCTCTGGCAAGCCCTCGCCCACGTGGGGAACATCCGTGTAGCCCTTCCCAGTCTTCTTCACGACGTAACCCTCCGGGGCCGTGGTGCCAAAGAGGGCCCCATCAAACGGCACGTCAAACTCAAATTGGTCGAAAACAATCGTTCTGCCCGCACTCGTATGCACAATCTCCAGTCGGACCGGCAATTTGGTGTGGACATCCGCCCACAGGGTGATGTCGTTGCCGCCTGGCGTATGGAACCCAGCCACCTTGTGTCCTTCGAGAGTACTCGCACCGAGCTCCTCAATGGCCTTCTCCTGCATGGAATCCACCAGCAGCAGCAGATCGAAGTCCCGCTTGGACTCGAAGTCGGGCCAATGCTCGTGAGCCTGTCTTCTGTCGGGATACAGGACCAGTTCTTTGGGGATAGACAGGTCGTATACAAGGATCGACCCGTCGGAGAGCAGTTCCCGCCGACGCGTCGGACTGAGCCTCTCCACGATTCGGACATCCGCTGGCCTATTGACTTCTTCCACTGAGTACCGATGCCGGTACGACCGGAATTCACGGATCTGCGCCAGAACATCGGCGAACGTCACCCCGGCCCCGTCGATCGACCCGCCCAGAAAATATACACATAGGGCTATCATAACGGCAGCCGCTATAACCCACTTCGCGATTCGCAATTGCATACCATATCTCCCTCTCGAGCGTGCCTCGCGGACACGCGGGGTTTCCCTTCGGTTGTTCAACGCTGCTTGTGCCGCATGGAGAATGCGTTCGTCCGCCGAGGCATCCGGCTCGAATCGTATCCTCCTGGCCCGAGATTCGATCTCCTTCGGCGTCTTCATGATCCCATCCTTTTGTTCAGAAGCTCGCGGAGCTTCTCGATAGCATATCGATATCGACTATGCACCGTGCGGAGCGGCGCCTCCTGTATCCGAGCGATCTCCCGGAATGCCAGGCCGGCCTGAGCATGCAGAACGAAGACCTCCCGCTGCTCGTACGGCAATCGCCCGAGGGCATCCACGAGGACCGCCGCCTGTTCGTCGTGGACCAGCCCATTCAGCGGATTTGACGCCACCACCCGGCAATCGAGTTCCTCGACCGGGCAACCGACACGTTTCACCTCCCGGCGGGCCTGGTCCCTGGCCCGGTTTACGGTGCAACTGGCCAAGTAGGCCTTCAGATTACTCACGACTCGAATCTGGTCGGGAGACTCGGCCAAGCGAACGAACACGTCCTGGAGGCAATCCTCCGCCAGATCTCTGTTGCCGAGCAGCGACACAGCGACGGTAAACACCTCGCCTCTGTACTTCTCGTAGATCCGGCGCAGGGCGTCCCTGCTGCCGTGACTGAGCTGCCTGAGCAAGAGTCGATCTTCCGATACGAGCATTGCCGTCCTGCCGACTATCGTTGAACGTTCAACCGCCTATAGACGAATGTCGGGACGATTCTACTCTAAAATCAGAGGAACTTGTGCTGAACAGGCTGCTTCTTCAATTCGGCGGTGGTGGGCAGCAGGCAGTGGGAACGGACTTCGGTAGTTGCTTCGAACTCGTGGACCGTTCGCTCGATTGTCGCCTGGGAGCGGGCGTGCAGCATGGCGAAGAGATTGTAGGGCCAGCCCTCGAAAGTACTCCGGGCATAACAGTGGCTAACCGCCCGGAACCTGGCGAGACGCTGCCCCGCTTCGGCAATGGACTCGGGCGGCACCTCGGCCGCGAACAGGACATTGGTGGTATAGCCGAGTTGGCGATAGCTCAGGACCGCCGCGATGCGACGGAGAACACCGAGAGTCTTCAATTCCGCCAGCAGCGACAGACTGCCTTGTGGGTTCGAACCTCCCGGCAGCAGAGCATCGAACGGACGCGAGATCACCTCGACGCCTCCCTGCAATGCGTCGAGCACTCGTCTGTGCTCGGGCCGCAGCGGCACAGGCTCCATGCCGGGGACATCGTAGACCTCGTGTGTGAGAACGTCGTCGTCCTCGAGGTCGAAGCGGACGTCGAGCTTGAAGACCTGCGTAACCGGCAGACTGCGGAGCTCGATGGCGAACTGCCCCTGAAGGCCCGAGAGGATTTCGTCGATCCGGTCGGGCGACGGAGCTTGCAGCGTGAACCAGAGGTTGTAGTGATGCTCGCGAAGATAATTGTGCGACACGCCGGGCAGTGCGTTCACGGCGGCGGCAACATGGTCGAGCTGATCCTCCGGGACATGGGCGGCCACAAGCGTGCTCGCCATGCCCAGCGCCCGGTGGTTGAGGAAGGCCGAGAACCGGCGAATGATACCCGAATTCTGGAGTTCGCGGGTCTGTTGTAGAACCTGGGCCTCGGTGCTATCCAGGAGCTTTGCGATCTCCGCGAACGGCTCCGCACACAGGGGCATGCCCTCCTGCAGACGATTGCACAATCGCTTCTGAAAGCTGGTGAGGGAAGTTTGAAGTGTGAAGTTTGAAGTGGGAAGCGGCGGACCATCCCTTGACACTTCTAACTTCAAACTTGAAACTTCTTTGGGCTTGGTCCTCGGCTCGTACCAGCAGATGGGATCGCCGGCCAGATAGTCGCCCGTCACGGCGTAGGCGCGGGCCCGGCACCCCCCGCAAACCTTCAGATACGCACACTGCCCACAATGCCCCTTGTACGCGGGCAGTTCGCGGATCTCGTTGAGGAACTTCGACCCTTCCCAAACTCCGGCGAAATCGTATCCGTTGTCCACAACGTTGCCGGCGGCGATATCCAGGAAACCGCAGGTCTGGACGTCGCCGCGATAGCTGATGAACCCGAACCCCCGGCCGCCCATGCAGCCGCTTGGGGTCGCACTGGCCGCATGAGGTCCCCCTCCAGCCTCCGGCCTGGGGCCTCCAGCCTCGTGAAAGAGTCTTGCGTATTGCGGCCCACAGGTCACGCGCAGCTCGATCGGCAGTTCCGACTTGAGCGTCAGCAGGTCGGCAAGCAGTTCCGCGTACTGCCGCGGTTCGAGAAGCTCGTCGGCCATTTCCTCGCCTCGACCAGTAGGCACGAGGATGAACGGGTTCCAGCAATACGCTCCCAATCGGCGGGCCAACTCGGCAATCGCAGGGATTTCATCCAGGTTGCCGCGCGTAATCGTCGTATTGATCTGGAATCGCATGCCGGCCCGGCGGGCAGCCTGAGCGGCCCTCACGACGGTGTCAAACGCCCCCGGTGTCCGGCGGAAGGCGTCATGCGTCCCGGCTTGCGCCCCATCCAGAGAAAACGACAGGGCCATGACGCCTGCCTCGCGCAAAAGCGAGAGCGATTCGTCGTCGATGGCGTAGCCGCAGGTGGCCATCACCATCCGCAGGCCCAGATCCCGCCCGTGGCGGATGAGGTCGTGGATGTCCTCGCGTTCCATCGGCTCGCCGCCGGTGAGAATGATAACGCACTTCTCGTAGGCTGCGATGGAATCGAGGATTCTCTTCCACTGGTCCGCGTTCAACTCGTCCACGCGGGCTGCGAGGCTGGCGTCCGCACGACAATGCCGGCAGTTGAATCGGCATCGGCGGGTCACCTCCAGCGCGAGCAAACGCGGCTTGTTGTCCTGCCCAGGTTTCATAGTCGCGGCAACTGTACCGGAATCCCCCTACCACGTCAACCACAGTACGCCCCCGGCGGAACGCCGGTTCTCCTGCGTTGACGAGTATTGCCGCCAAGGACAGCCCGATCGAGAGGCTTGAGTCCCAGCAGAGTCTTATCTATCCTGGACCCAGATGAAATCGATGCCGATCTCCGGACTGGCGATGCCTTCCGATGCGCCCACGGATTCGAGCGTGAGGGTATGTTCGCCGGCAGTCAACTCCGTCGGCATCAGGTCTATGCTGCGGAGAAGAGTCCTGTACAGACAGTGCAGGTCCAAGGTGCGGGCTTCGTCCGCCAATTGCAGCGGCTGATCATCCAGACGGAACGCCACCTGGCCAGACTGCGGAGTCATGGCGAACGCCACATGGATTTGTTTCTTGCCGGCAGCACGAACGGGAATCTTGAAGCTCTTTCGGTCGCCCTTGTTCGCAGGGGTCCAGACCAGCAGTTTCCCGCCGGCCCAGATTGGCGCTTCTTTCAAGGTGGTCCCTTTCGCATCGGCCGCAACGTCTTCGGCGACGAAGAATTCCGACTTGGCCGCTCCCATTCTGGCCGCCGGTTGCCATGGGGGCAGAGCCGGAAGCTCAAGGGTCTTCGGCAGGAGGATCATATGGTCGTCGGTGACGCCCGGGCGGGCGTAGTGGTATCCGATGCGGGCGTAGGACATGCCGGGCGTTCGCTCGTGGCTGTACAACTCCATGTAGAAGCGGATGCTCTCCTGGAAGGGAATCGGATCGAGAATGTGCCAGCGATAGTTGGTGACGAATCCCCGGTTGCCCGGCCCGTCGTTGCGAGGCTGGCCGCAGTAGGGGTATGTGAAGATATCCGGCGAAGACCACGAGTAGTTGAAGTAGTCCTCGGACCCTGTTCCAAACGTCGAGGGCACCGCGTCCCGATCCACGAACACCTTCTCATCCCCCTCGCCCCACCAGTTCCCGTAGGGTGTCGGCACAGGGCAGGGATTCATGAGGTAGACCCCGGTCCCCACGTAGACGCCTTTGCCGCAAACGAGCAAAAACGGCAGGTCCTGCACCGCACGGTTCGACGCGATCAGATCGTGATCCACCCGCCACCGGGCCCGAAAGTGCATGGTTCGTTCATCCCAGGCGAACGGGATTGTATGCACCGCACCTTTCGCACCCACCACCTGATCGCCCAGATTGTGCAACTCGACCCGGCAGGATCGCTCGAAAGGCATCACGAACCGGCAGACCATCGTGCCATCCGGCTGCACCGTGAACGGCAACGACTGGTAGGGATTGACGCCGGGGGCGGCCCCGAAGAAATCCCCCACCGGCGATTGCACCTGGCCCCACGGGTAGTCATCGCACGTAATCGTCAGCAGCGTCTGGCGGAGGGCCTTGTCCATGTCGTCGGCAGTCAGCTTCAAGCTCAGTTGCCCGATGGCCGCCGGACCTTTCAGGTTGGCCATGGCGCCGCTTCCCGGCGTCTTGAGATTCAGGTCGAACGGGCTCGGTTCCCGCGAACCCGGCGGCAGGTTCTTGTCCGGATCGGAGAGGACCAGGCTCACCCTGTCAATCGTCTCGCGGTACTTGCGAATGTCTTCAGGCTGGAAGGTGACAACCGATGTCCCCTCGTCATACAGGCGGACCTGGAGCTGGTAGAAATGAATCTCCTTGGTGTTGCCGGTCCAAACGACGCGGAGCCGCTTCGCGAACGGGATCGGCGCATAGGAGGCGTCCCGCTGATAGATCGTTCGGCGGAAGCGATCCTTGTCGATCCCGTCGATCTGTGAGAAAAGATCGTATGGGCGATGGAAGAAATCGTCGGCGCTGCCTTCGTAGACCGGGTCCTCGGAGCCATCGAGGTACATGCGAATACTGCCGGAGATCGCGGCGGTCCAGAGACGCACGATGGCCCCCGGTCCTTCGACATCCGCAACGAGATACTCGCCGACCCCGTTGGCATCCGGGGCCTTGAGCACCGCTTCGAAATTGGGGATCGGCTCGCCACCGAACCCATCGGCGTTAGCGAACCAGTCCGGCCCGCCCGGCAGCTTGCTGCGATGGTCGTACGAGGAGAACTGGACCGTGCGAAACGCCGGCTCGGGGAACCTCGCCAGGTTCGCCATGTCCACCATCTCTTCGAACAGCGAACCCGTCGTGATGGCCGACGGACCCGCGAGGCCAACCGAGGAACAGACCGACACGAACAAACACACCAAACCCAATCGTTGCATGATTCCGCCCATAACTTCTCCCCGTCTATTCGTTCCCATCTCCGTGCCCATCATACGCCGAAGGCGAGAACCTCCGACCTTCTCACCTTCTTCTTCCAGCGTCACAGGATACCTCATCATGGCCGCCGTTCCCACTTTTTCTTGAACATCGGGAGGAAATCGCGATCCGCCGCCAGGGGTCCACTCCGACACCCCGTTTTCCCTTGTATTGACGCAAGACCCTCGCTACAATACGTGCCAATGTAGGCGAGATTCGGATGGTGAGGCCATCAGCCGCAGGGGTGAAGAGGCGGCGGGTCTAAGGTTGCAAGGGCACAGAGAAGGAGCCAAAATGAAGGTCGTTAAGTTCGGCGGCACCTCGGTCGCCGATGCCAAGCAGATTCTCAAGATCGTCGGCATCGTTACCTCGGACAGCGCCAGACGGATCGTCGTCGTCTCGGCCCCCGGCAAGCGCCACAGCCAGGATATCAAGGTGACCGACTTGCTGATCGCGCTGGCGAACGCCGTGGTGGCGGGAAAACCATTCGAGGGCGAACTCACCGCCGTGGTCGAGCGATACGCCGAGATCCAGCGGGAACTGAACCTGGACGCAGCCATCGTGACCGAGATCGCGAACGACCTGCGCCGCCGCATCCAGAGCCGCTCCGACAATGACGCCCAGTTCATGGACACCATGAAGGCCGCCGGTGAGGACAATTGCGCCAAGCTGGTCGCTCAAGTCTTCGTCCGCCAGGGCCATCCGGCCCGCTATATCGACCCGCGGGAGGCCGGCATGCTCCTGAGCGAGGATTTCGGCAACGCCCAGGTGCTGCCCGAGTCCTACGCCCGCCTGGCGACACTCAGAGAAACCAAAGAGATCGCCATCTTCCCGGGATTCTTCGGATACACGCTGAAGGGCCAGGTGGCCACGTTCCCCCGCGGCGGCTCGGACATCACCGGGTCCATCCTGGCCGCAGCGGTAAAGGCCACCGTCTATGAGAACTTCACGGATGTCGATTCCGTGTACGCCATCGACCCGCGGATCATCCCGAACTCTCCCGCCATCGCGATCCTGACGTACCGTGAGCTGAGGGAACTGTCCTACGCGGGGTTCGGGGTCTTCCACGACGAGGCCGTCGTGCCCGCCGTGCAGGCCAAGGTCCCCATCTGCATCAAGAACACCAACCGCCCGGAGGCGCCCGGCACCCTGGTCGTCCCCCAGCGAAAGTACCGCCACGGCGAGGTCACCGGCATCGCCAGCGCCGGCGGATTCGGGTCGATCTACCTGAGCAAATACATGATGAACCGCGAGGTGGGGTTCGGCCGACGACTGCTTCAGATCCTCGAACAGGAGCATCTGTCCTTCGAGCACGTACCCACCGGAATCGACAACATGTCGGTCATCCTCCGCAGCGCAAGTTTGACTCCTGAGAAAGAGGGACAAATCCTGAATCGCATCCGGCAGGAGCTGCGGGCCGACGACGTGACCGTCGAGCACGGCCTGGCCCTGATCATGATCGTGGGCGAGGGCATGCGGTATGCCGTCGGCATGGCGGCCAAGGCCTGTTCCGCACTGGCCTACGCCGGCATCAATATCGAGATGATGAACCAGGGCTCCTCGGAGATCAGCATCATGTTCGGCGTCAAGGAAGCGGACCGCAAGGCCGCGGTCGAGGCCCTCGCCGGGGCGCTCCTGACGCGTCTGCCCGAGCACACAAGCTGAAGACCGATCGACCCCAGGAGCGGTGGCTATGTCTCTTTGCCCTTCGCATCCGGTCCGTCACCGCTCTTCTGACCCGCTTTGTCCGAGTTCCCGTCGGATGGCGGCTGCTCGCGGGGATCGTGCTCGATCGCCATCTCCAGCCTCTCGCCCTGGGACAAGATACACTCCCAGGATTCGGCCACATCCGACGCATTGTGGTCATAGCGGTAGACATTGCGGC
>JBDKRX010000200.1:0-7156 GCA_039683175.1 Phycisphaerales bacterium | reverse complement strand
GGAGGTGCAGAGGCAACGGCCGAGACGGAGAGCGCTCCTCGAACGGGCGCCGGAAGACGCCAGTCGATGTCAGCGTTTCTCTGTCGAGCACGCGGACAGGCTCCTATGCGGGCACGGCGGGAACGTCCGGGGATTTGTCCAGTTCCGCGCGAAGCCTTGGCAATGCCTGCGGATAGTTCTTCCGGACGAAGGCGACCAGTTTCTCCCGCACGTGACAACGCAGCGTCCAGGCCCGGGAGGCATCCTCTGCGCTCATGAGGGCCCGAAGTTCGATCGCGCGTTCGGACATGTTGGTGACCTCGAGCGCGCAGACCTTGCGGTCCCACCATTGTGCTTCTTCCAGAATCCGCTGCAACTCCGCTCGGATCGCATCGACCGGCACCGTATGATCCACGTAGAGAAACACCGTCCCCAGAATGTCGGCGGAGACCCGCGTCCAGTTCTGGAACGGTTTCTCAATGAAGTACGTGATTGGAACGATGAGACGTCGCAGGTCCCAGATCCGGACCACGACGTAGGTCAGCGTGATCTCCTCGATCCGTCCCCATTCGCCTTCGACAATCACCACGTCATCCAGACGAATCGGCTGCGTGAAGGCAATTTGCAGTCCGGCGATGAACGTCCCGAGTGTCTTCTGGGCCGCCAAGCCAACCACGATACCGATGATGCCCGCCGAAGCCAGCAGGGCCGTTCCGAGCTGCTTGACCTTGGGAAAGGTCATCAGGATGCAGGCCGAGGCGATGACGATAATCACGATCACGATGATCCGGCGCAGCACCTGCAACTGGGTATGGAGCTTTCTCGCACGCAGGTTGTCTTTGACATCGACCTTGAAATGCAGAAGGATAACGTCGTTGATCAGGAATGTGGCCCGGATCAGCAGCCCGGAGATCAGCGCAATGATGGCAATCCCAAAGACCGTCTTGATAAGGTTCTCCAGTCCTGGAGGTAGTTCCAGGGTGTCCAGACTCAGCCGCACAGCGACCACCACCACGATCCAGCGGACGGGGCGACGGAAGTGCTTGATGACCAGCTCGTCGACGGCCGTAGGCGTACGCCTGGCAAACACGGCCAGCACTCGGAAGACCACATGGTGGCATATCAGAGCCAAACCTACGGCGCCCGCCATAAACCCCAGAAACAGCAACCCGTCCTGCCAATGTTGTGCGTTCAGAAACTCCCACATGGTGTTGTCCTCTCTGTGATAAGGTCATCCTGTGTCATCGGCATTGCCCGCATGATCTTCAGCGCGCTCATGGTCCTCTGCCCGTGTTCATGCTACAAAGGCATCTGCGATCTGCAAGGGGAATCTGGCTCAATCACCGGCCGATGAGGCCGCTGCGGCGTTCAGCGGGCTCTGGGGTGAATAACTCGTGTGGGGAAAAGGACTTGGGGGATGGTCCCGGCGGGCCGGCCGACCTTGACTTGCGGGTGCTGGATCGGATAGAATGATAGTGGCGGCGCGGGGGCGGTTCCGCGTCCGCCTGGGTCGCGGCGCACCTCATGCGGCCCAGCACAAGGCAAGTAGTCTCGGAATGGAAGAGGACGAAACGTGCACGCATGGAATCGATACCCACGGGCGGTGATTGTTGCGTCGATGGTCTGGCTGTTCGTGAACGCGGCCGGGGCCGAGGTCGTCATCAATGAGCTGCACACGAACCCCGATCTCAAGACCGAGCTTGTGGAATTTGTCGAGCTGCACAACTGGGGGACACAGGACGCGGACCTTTCGGGCTGGTCATTCGTCGAGGGCGTGTTCTACACCTTTCCGAATGGAACGACGCTGGCGGCCGGCGGGTATCTCGTCGTCGCGCAGGACCGTGAGCAGTTGAAGGTCAAGTTCGGGACGGAGCGGATTACGCTGCCGGATGATCGGGTCCTTGGCCCGTACGGCGGGGCGCTGGACGGCGATGGCGAGCGCGTGGTCCTGTGCGATGCCTCGGGGGCGATCGTCGATGAGGTCGATTATCAGCTCGGGTTCCCGTGGCCAACGGTCGGCGATCCGGTGCCGGAGGTCTCGCCGGGAAGGGGGCCTTCGCTGCAGTTGATGAACCCCCGATCTGACAACAACCTGGGCGGCAGTTGGAAATCGGCGTATCCCACGCCGACGGAGGCCAACGCCGGCGTGCTGGTCGAGAACCTTCCGCCGCACGTTCGGCAGGTGAGGCACTCGCCGAAACAGCCCAGGAGTGGCGAGGTGGTGACCGTCACGGCCAAGATCACCGACGATGACGGCGTTGCCGGCGTTACACTGTACTATCAGGTCGTGGCGCCTGGGGCCTACGTCGCACGGACCGATTCCCAGTACGGCGTGGGGTGGGTCGGCGTTGCGATGCGCGATGATGGGCTCGCGGGCGACGCCCGGGCCGGCGATGCCGTGTATAGCGTGCAGATCCCTGCGAACGTGCAGGTGCATCGCAACCTCGTTCGCTACTGGATCGTGGTGGCCGATGGCCTGAACGCGTCCACGGTCGCGCCGTACTCGGACGACCCGCAACCGAACTTCGCATACTTCGTGTACGACGGCGTGCCGGCCTGGCGCGGAGCCGTGCAGCCCGGCGTCACGCCGGTGATCGAGTTCCCCGCCGAGGTCATGCAGAGCCTGCCCGTCTATCATCTCATCAGCAAGAAGAGCGACGTGGAAGACTGCACCTGGCGGTCGAAATACGGCGGGAGCGACTACCTCTGGTACGGGACCTTGGTCTACGACGGCGAGGTCTACGACCATATCCGCTATCGCGCCAGAGGCGGAGTGTGGCGATATGCGATGGGTAAGTCGATGTGGAAGGTCGATTTTCAGCGGGGGCACTACTTCCAGGCCTGCGACGATTACGGCAATCCATACGATACGAGGTGGGACAAGCTGAACTTCTCGGCCTGCATTCAGCAGGGCAGCTTTGGGCAGCGCGGCGAGCAGGGAATGTTCGAGGCCCTCTCGTTCCGACTGTTCAACCTGGCGGGGTGTCCGGCGTCGAAGACGAACTACGTACACTTTCGGATCATCGACGAACTCTTTGAGGACGGCACGTTGAACGCCGCCCATTCGCCGATCACGAGCGGGGGCACGCAATACGACGGCGACTTCTGGGGCCTGTACATGACCATCGAGCAGATGGACGGCCAATTCCTCGACGAGCACGGCCTGCCCGATGGAAATCTGGTCAAGATGGACGACGGAAATAATGAATTGAACAACCAGGGGCCCACACAGCCCTCCGACCTGTCGGACCTCTATCAGTTCGTCGGACGTTACGGCAACGAATCGTGGTGGCGGCAGAACGTCAATCTGGACGTCTATTATGACTATTACGCGATCTACCAGGCCATCCACCACGGCGATATCACGGGCAAGAACTGGTTCCTCTATCACCACCCGGAGACAAACCAATGGTGGCAGCTTCCGTGGGATGTCGACCTCACCTGGACAACCTACTATGGCAGCGACGACCCGAGCGATCCTTTCCGCCGGGGCGGCGTGCTCAATTACAGCTCCATCGATATCGAGAACAAGAACCGCCTCCGCGAGGTCATCGACCTGTTGTTCAACGTCGATCAGACCAACCAGTTGATCGACGAGTACGCCGCGATCATCGACGACCCCGCCGGCGGACTCTCGATGGTTGACGCCGATCGCTGCATGTGGGACTACCATTGGGCGCTCGGGAACGCCGCCTACCCCGCGTACATCGACCAGCCGGCCGATTTCAAGGCGGGCCAGGGCCGCTTCTACGAGGAGGCCGCGAATCGCGGCTACGAGCGAAGCTTCGAGGGCATGGTCCAGGTGATGAAGGAATACGTGGTCGAGCGGGTCAGCTATCTCAGCGGCAAGGCCGCCGACCAGGCCATCCCGAACACGCCTGTGGTTGCGACTACCGCCCCCGCGGGATTCCCGGTCAACGCACTGACCTTCACCACTTCCGCCTTCGCCGACCCACAGGGCGCCGACACGTTCGGGGCGATGAAGTGGCGGATTGCCGAGGTCGCGGCGGGCTCGCAAGCCGCGACACAGGACGGCGGCACCGCTATCGTCGTCGTGCCCGAGGGCGCCACGTGGAGGTACTTCAAAGGCGTGCAGGAACCCTCCGCTACGCAAGGCGCCTGGCGACAACTTGGCTTCGACGACTCCTCCTGGCTCTCGGGCCAGGCCGCCATCGGCTACGGCGAGGCCTTCCTCACCACGAGTCTGGCGGACATGCGGTACAATTACACCTCGGTCTATCTCCGCAGAACCTTCGACGTGGCCGGCCTCGACGCCTTCGACCAGTTGATCCTTGACGTCAAGTACGACGACGGCGTCAACGTGTGGATCAACGGCGTCCTCGCCTATCAGGACAACGTCGCCGCCGAGAATGTCGCCTGCACCGCCACCGCCTCCACGTCCATCGAGAACAACGAGTTCGTCACATACGACCTGGGCGACCCCGACGCCTGGCTTGTCCAGGGCAGGAACGTCATCGCGATCCAGGTCCTGAACTCCTCGATCTCCGGCAGTTCCGACTGCTACATCGACGCTCGTCTGCTCGGGGAAAAGTCGGACGACGCCGAGCAGCCCGGCCAGACCCCGACGTCTCCCGTCGTGCGCAGAGAGCCCGGCAGGTACGAGATCGACGCTGCCTGGGAGAGCGACGAGATCCCGACGTTCAGCAGCGATATCCGGATTCCCGCGACGGCCGTCCGTTCCGGGCGGACCTATCGCGTTCGCTGCCGGATGAAGGACAACACCGGCCGATGGAGCAGATGGTCCAATCCCGTGCAGTTCACCGCCGGCGAGCCCGTCGCGGCGGGACTCCTCGCGGACCTGCGTATCACCGAACTGATGTACAACCCGCCCGCGATGGACGCCGGCATGGACAACAACGAATTCGAGTTCATCGAGCTCAAAAACACGGGTGACGAGACGCTCGACCTGACCAGTGTCTCCTTCGACGGCGGTGTGACGTTCAATTTTGCGGCCGGCGAGGTCCAGAGCCTCGGGCCCGGCCGATTCGTCCTCGTCGTCAAGAACAAACAGGCGTTCCTCTCTCGTTACGGCTCGGCCCTCTCGGGCATTATTGCGGGCGAGTACGTGGGCAAGCTGGCCAACGACGGCGAGAGCGTCTCGCTGGTCGACAAGTGGAATGGAACGATTGCCGAGTTCGAATACGGCGACGGTCGCGGCTGGCCCCTCTCGGCCGATGGCGGCGGGCACTCGCTCGTCCCGCTGGATTCGGCCTTGCCCGGCGAGCCTGAAGGCTCGCTGAATTACCCCGGCAACTGGCGGGCGAGCACATACATCGCCGGCTCGCCGGGCCAGGACGATACGGCTCCCGAAGCGGTGCTGCAGATCAATGAGTTCGTAGCCGATGGAACGCAAGGCAGCGACTGGATCGAGCTGTACAACCCGACGGCTGCGACGGTTGACTTGGCCGGCTGGTACCTGAGTGACGATGTCGCCGACCCGACGAAGTGGCCCATCCCGGCCGGATCGATCCCGGCGCACGGCTACGCAACGTTGGACGACGTCACCACCTTCGGCTTGAGCCGGGATGGCGAGGAGCTTCTCCTCTCGTACCTGCCGGGCACGGCCGAGGATCGCATTGCAGATGCCATCCAGTTCAAGGCCCAGGAGCCGGATGTCTCGTTCGGCCGATACCCGGACGGTGGCGACTACTGGTTCCGCCTGATGCCCTCGCCCGGCGCCGCGAACGTGAATCCGGTCCCCCATCTCGTGATCGACGAGCTGATGTATCACCCGGTCGATCCCAACGAGGAGTACATTGAGCTGTACAATCCACTGAGCGAGACGGTCTGGCTCGGCGATGGAACTGTGGCCTGGCGATTCGACGGGGCGGTGGACTACGCCTTCCCCGCCGGTACGTTCATTCTGGCAGGTGGCCGGCTCGTGGTCGTCGGTTTCGACCCGACCGTGGAGACCTCGCGTCTCGACGCCTTCCTCGCGGCCTACGAAATGGATCCGCTCATGCCCCTTGTGCAGATCGTTGGCCCCTGGATTGGCAACCTGTCGAATCGAGGCGAGCGAGTGGCCCTGGAGAAGTCCCTCCCCGGCGACAATCCAGCCGCTCCGATTTCATGGGTGATTGTGGACGAAGTGATCTACGCCGACGCAGCCCCCTGGCCGGCCGGTCCGGACGGCCAAGGCAGCGCCCTCCAGCGGATCGCCCCCGACCCCGAAGCCTCCGGCAACGACCCAACGAACTGGCAAGCCGCCGCCCCAAGCCCCGGCAAGTAGACGCGACCGCCGTGCGGCATAGAGTCACGCGCGGGTTGGGCAGATCTACTTGTACGTCCCTTCTCCGGCGGTTCTGCGCTCCACGCACGCCGCTTGTTCGCCCTGCGATGCGCATCATCGTCGCTCGCGTCGGTGGTCCACGACCTGGGAAGGGTGTTCCTTTTCCCATCGGCGCAGGTCTTCCACGATCTTCTTGAGATCGTGCTGGTGTTGGGCAACATAAGCATCATGGTTCCGCCAGACCTCGGCAATGATCTCGTCTCTATACATTGGATGATTCCTCGTCGACAGCGGGTTTGCACAGGTCCTCCGAGACTTGCAGGCGTCTTCGTGCCGCGTCGGGGTCCCCTTGCGCGGCTTCCTCCATGACGAGTGCCGACGTGCACAGTTCATACTTCGTGCGTTCTTGCTGCCACCATTGGGTCGTGATCTGCTGCCATGCGGCGGCGCGCACGTCCCGGCTCGGCTGCACCGTCACGTAGTTAACGATCGATGTTTCAACATACACGGTCTTGAGCATACTATTGGGATCATCGGGTTCACCCGGGTCTGGCAAGGTATTCCGGCACGACGCACAGGGCGACTACCTCAAATCGTCTGTGCTCTCGCGCCATGCACCAGGCATGACGCAGACACCTACGCGCCAAGTTGTCCGCCAGAAAGGGCCGGCGATGATAGGTCACGACGGTGAAGAAGTAGCAACCACCGGGATCATCTGCACGCCGATAATGCGACATAGGCCTTTCCTCCTTGAGTGTCGCTCATATGACCCATATTATACCGCATTGTTGCGCGTGGGTTAAGCTCGACTTCTGCCGTTTTTGCAGAGGAGATGAGGAGACAAGAGAGGAGGAATCCTGATGAGATAGGCAGACTCCTGCCGACGTGAATTACTGACGAAGGTAATCAGATCGGAAAGGAGTCCGT
>JBDKRX010000199.1:0-38170 GCA_039683175.1 Phycisphaerales bacterium | reverse complement strand
CTCCTTGGTGGGCCGAAAGAACCCGGGCAGTTCAAGCGACTTTTCACAATGGAGACACTCCCGCGCGATCCCCGCATCGCAGATCAGATCGGTGAACAGGCGGATGAAGCCGTCCATCTGTGCGCCGCCTGTGACGGCGCCCCGTGAGCCCTGATCGAGCTTGCCCGTTTGCTGCTGCTTGTGACGCTGCGCCGACCGGGTTCTCCAATAGTGCGCCACCGCCTCCCGCATGCGTGTGGTCAGATCCTTCAGTGTCCTATTCTCTTGCATGGTGGGGATTGTACCAGATACGGGTTGACTCTTGTATCGCAAAAGACAATACCCCTGATCGCCTCTGAAAACACGTCTGTACCACCTGTGCCAGAGAAAGCCACGAGTAGGTCATTGTTGGTTCAGGTCATCCAGCAGTCGACCGAGGAGCTCCATCGGCATGCCCATCACGTTGGTGAAGCTGCCTTCGATCCGCTCGACGAAGGCGTCGCCTACCTCCTGGATGGCGTACGCGCCGGCCTTTCCCTCCCATGCTCCGCCTGCGACGTGCGCGGCGATCTGCGACTCCGTGAGCTGGCGGGGGTAGACTGTGGTGACATCGGAACGGATGATCTCGATGCTTCTGCTGAGCCGGATCAGGGCCAGGCCGGTGATGACCAGGTGGGGTTTGCTGAAGAGCTTCCTTGTGATTCGCTCGGCAGCCTCCTTGTCGGCCGCCTTGCCGATCACCTCGCCATCGAGGTCGCACAGCGTGTCGGCGCCGATGACCAGGGCATCGGGGAAATCGGGGGCGACGCTTCGGGCCTTCGCCATCGCCAGTTCCTCGGCGTATCCGCGTATGGTCGCAGCGGTGCGGCGGATCGCGGATTCATCGATCTTGGGCGAAACAGCGAGAAACGCGTAGCCGGCCTCCGTGAGGAGTTGCCTGCGCCGCGGGGAGGTCGAAGCCAGAACAATCTGCATAGCACGATCACCAGAACACAAAGACATACCCACTCAGATCACGTGCGGGCATTCTACATCGAGGATCAGGCGCCGACAAATCCGAAACAAATCCAGAACTCGAATTCTCCAGACGCTGACGCAGGCCGGGAGACGCCGTTTCCAGAATTCGGATTTCGGTCATTCATATTTGTTTCGGATTTCGGGTTTCGCGCTTCGAGTTTCGCTGTGAGTGCGTTCCCGGCGCACCGAGGACGCATGAGTCACTTCGCTGCATACCGGTCGTCGCCTTCGACCGGCACGAAGGACAGGCCGCTGACAATCCGGCGGCAGAAGGCCAGGTACTCGCGGTCGAGCTGCTCCATATCGTGGCCGACGTAGTGCTCGAAGAGCTGCAACCCGACCGTGCGATTCCACGGAATCGTTCGCGGCAGATTGCGGTCCGCGGCGGTCGCGCCGTCCGACTCGTCGAGCGGCCAGTATCCCATGAGCCCATCCTGCATCAACCGGCGGTAGACATCCAGTCGTTTACCGTAGCCCGCTTCGCGAAGGAAGCGGATAAGCGCGTATGACTGACTGTAGAACGCCATGACCGTCTCGGTCTGGTCCGTTGCGAGCACTTCGCCCGGACTGGTCGCGATCAGGTCGTGCAGGGAGATTTGCTTCGCGTTGCCGAGCGTCTGCTGGAGGGCCCCGAGCCGCTGGACATTCGTGGCCGGATCGAAGCGGAAGAAGCCCTGCTCGTAGACACTCGCCTCGAAGAGCATGGCGACCCCTTCGTCCAGCCAGCTCGGCAGGCGGTACTTGAAGTGCCGGCTGTTGAACTGGTGCCAGCCCTCATGCCCGAGGGCGGCCAGCGTCCGCTTGGGGCCGATGTCGTAGACGACGCACGCGCCATTGAGATAGTAGGCGCCCGTCTGGATCTTGCAGAACAGCGAGGCCTGATCCCCCGCGAAGCGATATGTGAAATCCTCCCATTGTTCACGATCGGCGAACAGGTAGATCGTGAACTTGCTGGAGGTCTCGATGGGCTGGGCGAGCTGGTCGTTGTAGCCTCGGTAGGCCGACTCGACGAAGCCGGGAACCATTCGCAAGATCAGCGGCTGCTGGACGGTGGAGAAGATCTCGTAGTGATCGGTGGTGAGCTTCAGGCCGGGGGCGTATTCGTTGTTCCAGGGCTCGACCGACCACAGCGCAGGCAGATTCTCGCTTTGCAGACGTTCCTTCACCATGACCGCGGCCTGCCCCGAATCGGCGGTGCCCGACAACAGCACATCGGGCCCATCCGACGAGGTGCAGCCTGCCAGCCCCAAGACCATCACGATGGCAACGGATACGCACGTCCGAGCCATATACCCTCCTCCCTGTTTCCATCCTTCTCAATCACCCCATTGTACGTTAATGTGCGAGAACACAACCGGTTCCTCGCGGAACGGCGGACCGAGATCCATCAAAAGTATAGCAAATTGGAGGCTATGAAGGGATGGTTTTTCCGACCGATGTATCTCAGAGGCTCCCAGCAGGGGCCTCAAAGACCTCTGCGGTGAAGAGGTAGACCTCGGTTTCGGGGTCCTTCCAGGCATCCGCCGGCAGGCCTGCCTTGTGGAAACAGCAATACGAGAGGAATTCCTCTCGGGTCCAGCCGGTCTCGGTGGCAACCTGGGGGAGGAAACAGCCGGAGGCGTAGCCGCGTTTGATGTAGATGCCATGTACCCCGAGTTCGAGGCTCAGGGGATCTTCCGCCCGCTGGAGCGGGGACAGCACGGAGATCTCGACCTCCAGATCGTCCAGTTCCCGGGGTGTGATCCGGCGACCCGAGAAACGCGGGTCCCTGGCGACAGAGGATTCCGCCATCTCCGCGACCGTCTCGACCAACGGACGGTCGGAGGTGAACTGCCCGATGCAGCCTCTGAGCCGGCCGTGGGTCTTCAACGTGACAAAACACCCGCAGGGAGCATTCAACGCGGGATCATCATGTGGCAACTCCGGCTTGGGCGTGCCGCAGACTACGGCCTTGACGGTGTCCCGGGCAACTCGCAACAGCGTGCTCTTCTGTGCCTCATCCATGGCAGTGACCTTCCTACGGCTCTGAGAAATGGAGGATCAGACCTACTCCTCCATCTTTCAGACCCGGCAATCTGCTCAATGCAGCCATTTTATCACGAGGAACCCACCGATCAAGAGCGCGACGAAGGCCAGCGAGAACCAGTTGAAGTACTTCTCGATGACCGGCCGGATCGCTTCGCCCTTCCAGCCCATCAGGCCCGCGACCATGAAGAACCGGGCGGACCGGCTCAGCGCCGAGGCGATGACAAAACCCGGAAAGTTGATGCCTGCCACCCCGGCGGAGATCGTGCAGACCTTGTAGGGCAGCGGCGTGAAACCACAGGTGAAGACCACCCAGAAATCGTATTTCGCGTACCAGCCCTGGAATTTGGCGAAATTCTCCGGCGTCAGGCCGACGGACCCAAGATGGGCAAAGACCCATGGGCCGATCGCCCCCCAGAGAAAGGCCCCGATCCCGTAGCCCAGAATCCCGCCCAGGATGGATGCGATGGAGCACGCCAAGGCGAATCGCAGCCACTTGCGGGGCGATCCCAAGGCCAATGGCGCCAGCAGAACGTCGGGAGGGATGGGGAAGAAACTCGATTCCGCGAAACTCAGGATAGACAATGCGACCACGCCGTAGCGGGTATTCGCAAAGTGAATCACCCAATCATAGAGCCGCCGGTGCCAGTGCCACCACGGGACCCGATCCGCACAGCCAGATTCCTTGGCCAGTTCGTTCATTCAGACCTCGTTCATTTCAAGAAGCTATTGAAGATACGAGGCGGTGAGTATAATGTCAATACACGACTGCGCAGCGGTCGGAAACTGAACGGGGGATGAAGCCCCCCTGCTCTCTGGATGCAAATGATTCATGAGTGACATGCGACAATTCGAACGTTCGGGCGACGCCCTGCTGGTCCGAGCCCCCGCCAAGATCAACCTCAGTCTGCTGATCGCCGGCAGGCGGCCCGACGGCTTTCACGAGATCGAAACGGTGATGGCCAAGGTGGACTGGTTTGACGAGATCTCGATCCGGCCGGGGCAGGCCGGCATCGAGTTCGCCTGCGAGGGCCCCTGTTGGGCGCCGGACGACCGGACGAACCTGGTCTACCGGGCCGCGGAGTCGATCCTGGGCGCCTGTGGCAGAAGCGACAGCGTGCATCTGACGCTGACCAAGAACATCCCCGCCGGCTCGGGCCTGGGTTCCGGAAGCAGCGACGCCGCTGCGACACTGATCGGTCTGAACGCCTATCTGAACCTGGGACTATCCAAACCCCAACTCATGGATCTGGCCTCCCGGCTCGGGAGCGACGTCGCGTTCTTCCTGAACGGCCCACTGGCCTACTGCACCGGACGAGGCGAGAAGATTTCCGAACTGTCCGGCGGATTCGATTTCGCCGCAATCCTGATTCTGCCGAGCGTAAACTCCTCCACAAAAGAGGTCTACGCGCACTATCGTCACGACGCGACCCTCTACCGGCAACTCAGCGTCCAGATCGCGACGCACCTTGAGAAAAACAGGATTGATTTGTTGGCGCGGATGTGCGCAAATATGCTCGAAGCCAGTTGCTTTCGCCTGTACGAGGAACTTGGAGACCTGAAGGAAGCCATCCAAACGCTTGGCATGGGGTCCGTGTGCCTCAGCGGCAGTGGCTCGGCCATGTTCTGCATGACCGACGACACGGACTCGCACCGGCTTGACGCACTGCGGGACACCATCGCCGAGAGGACGGATTGCAGAAGTGTTGTCGTGAGGAACAACAGATGGTGAGGTTTGAAGCGAGGCGCAGAGATGAGGATTACGGAGGTTCGAGTCAGGCTGGTTCCTGGTGTCGAGGACCGGCTCAAGGCGTTCTGTTCCATGACGTTCGATGATGAATTCGTCGTCCGCGACATCAAGGTGATCAAGGGAACAGATGGGTACTTCGTGGCGATGCCATCACGGAAGATGAGCGACCACTGCGAGGTCTGCGGCGTCAAGAACCACCTCAAGGCCAGGTACTGCAATGGCTGCGGAAGAGCCCTCCGAGGCAGCCGCATCAAGCAGGACGCCAAGGGCAAGGCCAAGCTGCACGCGGATGTCGCTCATCCCATCAACCTCGCGTGCAGGCAACGGATACAGAGGCAGGTGGTCACCGCCTACGAGCAGGAACTGGAGAAATCCAGGCAACCGGGGTACATACCCCTGGAACTGGACGAACCGGACGACGAAGTGCCCGAAGTGATTCGGTAGGAGACATGGATTATCGGGCGAATCAACAGATTTCCCCCTTGATCCAACCCCTCTCGATGTGACGCCCACACGCGCCAGATCGATACCTGCTCAATGTCAGGCGATCAGGTCCTCCAAGACCTTGTCAAGTGCGATGTCCAGCCGGTCCGCCAAGTCGTATTTGCCCTCGGTGATCTGCCGGCGCAGATGGAGTACCTTTTGACGACGGACTTCGGGCAAAGAGGCAATCCTCTTCAGCACCTGCCCCAGGGGGGTGTTGTTTATGTTCTCGATGATCTGTTCCATGACCATATCCCTATCCTGAGAGAGATCCATATCGAGAGGATTCACCCATTGCCGGCGTTCATCTGCAAAACCGCTGGAACCGTGTTCCCGCATTGCGCATTATCCTGCCAAAAACCTTGCCCTGCCCAGACCACTCGATCCCGGCGAGCGGAACCCAATCACTACTACATGTTGTGTATTCAGCAATTCCCGATCACGCTCATGTCAACACTGATATCGACATACTCGTTTTGAAAACTTTAGCGAAGTTCTGGGATAAGAAGCCGACTTTTTGTGGAAAATGCAGCCTGCGAAAAGCATCCTCGTGGCTGCTATGGCGACAGGGCGAAAGAGGAAGGCGACCCAGATTCCCCCATGTGCGGCTCCAGAGCCGCTGCATCGCGGAAGATGGGCGACCTACTATATATAGTGATATCCCCCCATCGGACGGTGTTAATTACGGGTATCTCGGCAGGACGCGATTCCTGGGAATTGGCTGGCTGCGTGGCCTAATAGTAGTAGATGAAGTGCAAATCCACCTTCCACTGGTCCGGCATCCCCTTCTTCCTGGTCAGCTCAAGTTTGTCGCAGTTGAGGTTCACCCACGTGGATTGCATGCCTGAAAGGAACCTGGCAGCCTGAACGATGCTCACGTCCTTGAGCTCAACCCTGGCGTCCTGACGTTCCTTGCCACTCACCTGGACGATGTTCTGGGCACTGACGTTCTTATTGCTGGGCAGGATGCCGCAGAAGTTCGCCTCCCGGTCCACCGCCCTGGCATAGGCAAACTCGCCGCCCACGTGATTCGGGTCCGCCCGGCTGGTCCGTTGCGGGTCTATCTCCAGGATCTCCAGGATGTTCGTCTGGCCGTCGAGCAGCAGACGGTAATCGTTCTCACGGTCGCGCTCAGCAGCCGGCAGGTACACCGCCCAAACCAACAATGGCCATACGCCGATCATCAGGGGAATCAGGACATAATAGACTACCGGATTTCGGTGAACGTCTCGCATATCTACCTCCCTTGCGTTTGTTTCCTGGGTTCCAGGGTCAACGAGAATTTGTCGTGGTCGTCCTCCGGGTCAATCCGGTGTGAGAGAACCTGCACCCCCCCTTTCTCCATCGCAGGCATCAGCACATTGGCAGCATTGTGGTGACCGGATGTCGTCCCGTCCACGGTGATGATTGTCGAACTGATCGTGACTGATTTGACGTTGAGACCCGTCTTTTCGGCGCAGGCATTCAACGCGCTGAGAACCAACGTCAGCTTCGCCGAGACCGAATCCTGATCTGCACCGATGCCCGTCTTCTCGGCCTTGAGAGTTCTCAGGGCCCCCTTTAGGTCGTCCACGGCTATCTTCATGGTCTCCGGGAGCTTGGTCTTGCCCGGCATAACAGCCAGATAGTCCGGCTCAAACTTGGCCCGCAGGTCCGCCCGGTGGCGATTCTCTCGCAGCAACTGGGAATGGAAGAATACCCCTACCGCCAACAGGAGAATCGTGACCGAGACGCTGAGGAATCGGACGGCCTTCTGCTGCCGCATCTTCTTGCCCAGAAACGGCATGTGGTCGTTCCGGAGATTCACGCTGTTGACCTTGTCCGTCAGGCCGAGGGCTGCCCCGTAGGCCAGAGCAAAATCGACAGCAGACGAGCAATCGGAAATATCCCCCGGCTCGACACCCGCCATGGCCGCCAGATCGCACGGTTCCACGGAGAAACCGGTCCTCTCGCCGATCGACTCCCGAGGAAGATCCCCGCCGACGCTGCATACGCGAAGCCGCCCTACCGGATGCGTCGCCACCAGGGCGGTGGTGACCATGGCTTCCCGCGCCAGGAGCGACGTCTTGTCCTGGGATGCCCCGATCAGAAACGTCCGATAGGTCAGGGGCGTTCGCTCTCCGGACAGCACAACCAGATAGCCCCGGCAATCCGAGAGCGCCGCGTACAGGGTGCTGCTTTCCGCATCCTCCTGCGTCTCGGCGTACTCCGCCAGGTACCGGGACAGACAGCAGACATCCGGGTCGATTGCCACCGGGTCGATCCCCGTGCTTTGCAGCGATTGGATGACGTCCGTCAGGTCGGCCCGCGGGACTGTGAAGACATCGAGACCGGCGCCCTCTTCATCGCTTGACGCAATTCGGAACGACACCGCGAGATCCGTCACATCCGTCGCCAATGTCTCCTCCGTGTCGAAACGCACGGTCGCCGCCACCTTCCTTGCGTCGCTGAACTCGCTGTGCACCGTGTGCTGCATGACTGCGCCGCAGTCCAGGGCAACCGCCGCTTCCGCGAACCGGGTCTTTCGCTCGTCACAGGCGCCGGCGATCCGACCGTATAGGACCTTCGGGTCGGACTCGTTGGCCTCCACGCGGACCGAGAAACAGTCGAGCAGCTTCCGTTCGCGGCCCTGGCTGGCAAGGCACACGACCGTCGCCCGGTCTTTTCTCAGGTAGATTCCCAACTGGTTTCCAGATTGCACGATTCAAGCTCTCCAAAAATAGCACTCAGGCCCTTGGTCTTTCGACAAAAGCCCGACGGGCATTCAGTAATTGGCGGTCAGTCGCAAATCACCGCAATCTGCTGGACCTTGCCGCCCTCCTTGCTGATCGCCGCGACGGCGGTCGCCTTCGCGGCGCCGCTGACCGCGGTCACGCGGATGGTGAAAACCGTGCTGGTCGTCACCAGGAAGTCCCGAGCCTCATCAATGGCGTCCGAGTAGCCCAGGACGGCTTTCCGGACCTCGTTGACGTCGGCTATCGGCGTGATCTTCCGCTGTTGGATGATCGCCTCGGCGATCTTGGGCGCGTGGATGACGCTGCCGAACGACATCGCCGCTTCCAGGACGTGCCGGGGCGCGGTGTTGATATTGACGTGCCGCGTGGCCCAGAGCCCGAGATACTTCATGGCGGATTCCTTACGGCTGTCGCTCTCGAGGCTCGGCCGGCTCAGCATCGCCGCATTCAGCATCGAGCTGTGGAACAGCTTGGAGAACTCCGTGTTCTGCTTCTGGACCTGCTCCTGGACGGAGATGGGCTTTTTCCCGACCGTCCGGCGGGCGGCCGCACTGCCGGAAGTGGTCCGAGTGATCCGACTCTTCGTGGGCGCCGGTGCCTCGGCCTGCACCGTCTCCGGCTTGAATTCCATCTTGAACGGCTTGGTCCCGCCGATCCCTGCCAGATCCTTGTTCATCTCCGAGATCTCCTGCGACGAATACCCCATCCACTCGCAGAAGTTCGTCCAGCCGGCGCCGGCGCGATCCCGCAGTTTGTCGTCCGCCAGCAGGGCCCAGCCCAGTGGGTACTTGGCGTTCTCATCCTCGACCTCAATCGTCACTTTGGCCGATCCGATTTCCAGCTCGACCGGCTCCGTCACCAGCGGCCAAGGCGGGCCATACGGGCCGGGAATCTCCGCCAGCGTGCTGCTCGCAGAAGACTGTGTATCCACCTCATTGGCGTCACGGAACGAGGCGTCATTGCTGTCCGCAGCGCTTTCCCGTTCATTGGCGTCCGTGAGCCTCTGGCCGGCCAGGGACTGCTCCATCTGGAGCAGGAGCTTCTGGTACTCCACCTCGTTCAGGGCGAATACGTCGGAAAAATCGGGCTCGTTGGGCCGGCTGATCAGATTGAACTCCAGTGTGGCCGCCGACGCCAGGGCATACTTCATCCCCGAGGCGCACGCGTGACTGGCGATGCCGTAATCGATGATGTACTGATCCCGATGCCGGCGCGCCGCCACCCGGACGCTGAGCGTGTACCCCAGCGTCGCCAGGATGACGAGAATCACCAGCGTGATCAGCAGGATCACGCCATGGCGATCCCGCCGGTCACTTGCGTTTCGGTTGTGTCGATGTTCGTCCATTGTTCACCGATCTCCGGACGGCCGGCGTCCGCTTCGTTTGAGTCCGCTCCGGGGCCTGGCTCTTCTGCTGCGACGCTTTCTGCGTTTCAGACACCGGCTCCTTCACAGCCGGCTCATTCGCGTCAGGTTGATTCGCGTCGGTTTGATTCGCATCGGTTTGATTCGCATCCTCGGCCGAATCCATCGCGAATCTGATCTTTCGCATCGCGTTGATGACGAGGGTCCGGCTGATCTTCTCCTCGTCGGGGACGTCGCGCGTGCCGCGCACGGTTTCATACGATTCCGCAAAGGCGAGCGTGACCTTCACACCCGCCGGAGCCTTCGAGAGCGGCCACGTGTCCACAAGCTCCTCGCCCTTGACGGCCTGGATCTGGAAGAACGTCACGCCGCGACAGATCGGCACGAGCGGATAGTTCTTCTCCCAATCCTCACGCTGGTCTTCGAGCAGCCGGTCTTCCAGGCCCGTCCCCTCGCGACTGCGATAGATGACCAGGCCGGGCGTGTCCCCGGCGCTGTCGTAGCCCGCCCGCCAGGTGATCTCATCCAGGACCTGTTCTTTGTTGTCCTTGTCGTGGTACACGCGGCGCAGGACCAGTTCCGCCCTCGCAAAGCCGTTGTCGAAACCGTTGCGGATCTGAACGAGCACGTCGTCCGCCCCGAGGGTCCGGTCCAGGTCCCTGGCGATGAGTTGGAGCACTTCCGAGGCGAGAGCAGGACTCTCGATCTTCGCGAGCACGGCGTTGGCCGCCTGATTCACCCGACCATAGATGCTCAGGATCGCGACGAGAACCATCGACCCGATGATCACCGTCGCGAGCATCTCGCCCAGCGAGAATCCCTGTTGATGTCTCCAATTCCTGCTTTCGATCAGAGTTCTGGAAAATGGAGGATTGGGCCTACTTTGGGAAGGAAAAATCTCTCGCCTCGATTTTTCCTTCCCAAACCGCAGCGTCTGGACACAGGACAACCCAAGTCGGTTCTTCAAGGAAATCGAGGAACAAGATTTCCTTGAAGAATACAGGCCTAATCCTCCATTTTCCAGAACTCTGCGGCCTTTTCTCACGCAATGCGTTCCTATGCCCGACCCCGCAGGGCCGGCCTATTGCTGTTTCTTTTGTCTGAGCAGCTCGATGACTTCGCCGACATCCATCTTCTCCAGCTCTTCGTAGGACACCCCCGTCAAGGGGTCGATGCCGGAGCCCTGCGATTCGCCCGACTGGCTCGCCCCCTTCTGTATTGTCCGCAGGGCCATGGCCAGTTCCTCGAGCGATTTGACCTGTTTGGCTTTCTCCTCGACGGAAGGATTGCCCTGGTTCTCCGTGAACAGGTCGATGTTGTACTTGATGAATCGGCCGTCCTCGGCCGTCAGCAGCCCGTTCTCGACCCACTGCGCGAGCGTCTGAGCATCGACGCCTGCATATTCGGCGGCCTGCTCGGCAGTCGGGATCGCCTGGTCCGCCTCCAGCCGCTCCAGGTCCTCGTCATCCATGATCTGCGAAGCCTGCTGGTCGGTCAGCGCCGCGATCCAGTGCACCAGCTCGACCTTCTGGGTCTCGTCCTGGGAATCCTTGTACTCAGCGGAACAGACGGCGCGAATCCACATCTGCCCATTGACGGGTTCGGGGAACGCCTCGATCACCGTCTGCCAGGTGACGTCGGCGTATTTCTCGCTCCGGCCGTAGTCCACGCTCTCTTCCACGGAGTCGCGGATGAGAGCCTGCTCCATGTTCTCACGGGCCAGTTCGAAGGCCTCCATGCGCAGCGAGGAATCCGCTGCAGAGGATACGCAGCGGTCGACGACGAGCAGCACACTCGAACTGACAAGCCCGAGGATGGCCAGCGCCGTCACGACCTCGACGAGAGTGAATCCCGCCGACTCAGGCCGCGTTCCCGCTCGCTCGATAACCGCCATGTTGTCCATTCTATCGCTCATTCACGCCGCACATTCAGAAACCGGGATCGACTACAGGAATGGGACTTCATCCTTTCCTTTGGGCTTCATCAGCACCGGATCGCCCTCGATCAGCTCGACAATCGGGTTCAGCCGGCTGACCATCACGGTATAGGATTGCTCACTCTCATCGAGGAACACGACCTTGCCGCCGTAGGTCCAGCCCCCGCGTCCGATGCGGAATTTGGCCCGCTCGTCGTTCGTGTAGTCGCCATCGTCGAACTCGACGTACGAAAGCCGGCAGTTGCGTCCGAAGGAGCCCTGCGCGATGATCTCCTCTTCCAGGACATCGGACAGATCGGAAGACGTGATCTCCCGCAGCAGGTAGCTCTGTTCCGTCGGGTCGATGATCACTTCGTATCGGCGGCCGTTCTCCGCAGCCGCCGACGCGGCCATCTGGACCGTGGAGATGAAACCCTGCACCTGCGCTCTGAAGCTGTGGCGGCCAAGCGTTCCGAACAGACTCGTCTGCGCCAGCACGACCAGCAGCGAAACGAGGGACATTACCACGAGGAGTTCGACAAGTGTGAACGCGCCGGCCCCGACGCGATCTGCTCGCGGAGCACGCCCCGCAAACTGCAACGAGGGCACGTCAGGCTTGTGATCGCACGAATGATTATTCGGCGTCTGTGCTGTACAGATCCAGGTCATAGCCTTCGCCGCCCTCCTGGCCGTCCGCCCCAAGGCTCTTGATCACGAACTTCTTGCCGGATTCGGGGTTCAGCTCATAGATGAAGTCGCGTGCCCAACCATCCTTCGGGATGTCAGTCGTTTCGAGATATCCGCCGGTTCGGTAGCCGGAGACCCCCGCAGGCTCTTGAATGAGAACCATGAGGCCCTCGGATTCATCGGGCCATACGCCGGTGTCCATGTGGAACTCCGTCACGGCGGTGTGCAGTTCCCGCAGGCTCGCCTTGGTAATCTTGACCCTCGCGTCATCCACCCGGCCGACAAAGTTCCGTACGACGACGGCAGCCAGGAGGCCAAGGATGATTAACACCGCCATGAGCTCGACCATGGTGAAACCACGAGCCAGTTGTCTGTTCCTATTGTCCCTCATGATCCTTCTTCTCCAATCAAAAACCTAACGGACCGACGCTGAAATTTCCAGGATCGGCAGGATCGTCGCATAGGCAATCACGCCGACGACCGCCGCCATAAAGATGATGATAAGCGGCTCGACCGCCGCACTCAAACGTTCAATGACAACATCCGTCGAGCCCTCCAGGTTCTCGCTGATGTTCTTGAGCATGACCTCCAATTCGCCGCTCTTCTCTCCGACGGCCACCATATGAGAGATCGCGGGATCGATCACGCCGCTGTCGCGCAGAGGCGTCGCGATGTCGGCGCCGGCCAGGATTCGCTCCCGGGCCTGCTGGATCGCCCGCCTCATCAAGCTGTTGCCCGTCGTCTCGGCCACCACGCGGAGCGACTCGGCCATCGACAGGCCGGAACCAATCAGCGTGGAGAGCGTCGAGGCGAATCTCGCCACGACACGCTGCCGGATGAGCGGCCCGAAGACAGGGAGAGAAAGCAGGAACTTGTCCCGCAGGTAGGCGCCTCGATCGGTCTTGAAGAAACGCCGGGCGACCAGCACCAGGGCGATAAAACCCCCGATCAATACGAACACTCGCCAACTGGTCAGGATGTTGCTGAAACCCATCATCTGCTGCGTGATCCACGGCAGTTCCCGTCCTGCTCGCTCGATCTGCGCGCCGATCGTTGGAATCACTTTCGTCGTCAGGATCACGATGGCCGCCAGGCAGAAGACCACCAGGACGATGGGATAGATCATCGCCGTGAGCACCTTGGATTCCACGCGCTGGCGTTTCTCCATGAAGGCGGCAATGGTCTTGAGGCTCTCGCCCAGGCTGCCCGTGACCTCGCCGACGCGAACCATGGCCACGAAGATCACATCGAAGTACTTGTCATAGTCCTTCAAGGCGTCCGTGAACGACTCTCCGGTTACGACGCGGTCGCGGATCTCCGTCAGCGCGGTCTTGAACCGCTGGTCGGAGGTCTGGAGCGTCAGGACGGACAGGGCCTCGGTAAGTTTGATCCCCGAGTTCAGAAGCGTGGAGAGTTGCCTGGCGAAGTCGATGAGCTGGGACTTGCTGGTTCGACGAAAGGCAGAGAACAAGACTCTCTTGCTCTCCTCGGCGCTGGTCACCTCCGTGATAGAGGACGGATGCACACTGCGCGTCCGCAACTGCTTGCGGGCGGCAAACGGGCTTTCGGCGTTGATCGTGCCCTTGATCTTCCGGCCGTTGCCCGCGATCGCTATGTACTCATATCTCGGCATAAAGCCATCCGTAGTTCCGAGTCACTATCTGCCGGTTTCTGAAAAATGGAGGATTAGGCCTGCTTTTTTCCAGAAACCTACTCATTACACATCCGCCTGCGTCACCCGGAGCACCTCCGCAACCGAAGTGACTCCGGCGAGTACCTTGCGCGCCCCGTCCATACGGAGCGTCTGCATCCCCGCCTCCAGGGCAACCTTCTTGACCGTGCCGGCAGTTTCCCGACGATAGATCAACTCCTGTATCCTATCGCTGATGAGCATGACTTCATAGATCCCGGTCCGGCCGCGATAGCCCGTCTTGAAACACCGCTCGCAGCCTTCGCCGACGAAGAACTGGGCGTCTTTGTTCTCCTCGGGCGATCCCAGGCCGAGTTCGCTGAGTTCCTGGGCCGTCGGCTGCGAGGGCTTGCGGCAATCCGGGCAGATCCGCCGCACGAGCCGCTGGGCCACAATGGCGATCAGCGAGGAACTGACCAGGTACGGCTCGACTCCAAGGTCCAGCAATCGGCTGATCGCGCCGGCCGCGTCGTTCGTGTGCAGGGTGCTGAAGACCAAGTGACCGGTCAGCGACGACTGGATCGCCATACGGGCCGTCTCTACGTCGCGGACTTCGCCGACCATGATCACGTCGGGGTCCTGACGAAGTACGTGTCGCAGGGAGGTGGCGAAGTTCATGCCCTTCTTGCTGGCCACTTGGATCTGGCTGATCCCTTCGAGCTGGTATTCGATGGGGTCTTCGATCGTGATGACGTTCTTCTCCGCCGAGTTGATCCGGTTCAGGTAGGCGTAGAGGCTGGTGCTCTTGCCGCTGCCGGTGGGCCCGGTGACGAAGATCACGCCGTGCGCGCGGTTCAGAAGCGAGTCGAGCTTCTTGAGGTCGTCGGGCCACAGGCCCAGCTCGTCCAGGCCGTAGACGCCCGAGCTCTTGTCGAGAATACGCAGCACGCAGCGTTCGCCGAAGCTGGTCGGCACAGTGCTCACACGCAAATCGACCTCGCGCTGGCCCAGGCGGACGGTCGAGCGTCCGTCCTGCGGCATTCTTCGCTCGGCGATGTCCATGCCCGCCATGACCTTGATACGCGAGATGATCAGCGGCAGGACGTTGCGATTGAGGCTCAGCATGTCGTACAGGATGCCATCGACGCGGTAGCGGATCTGGATCTTCGCCTCGTACGGATGGACGTGGACATCGCTGGCCCGCATCTGGAGGGCCCGGAACAGGATATCGTTCACCAGACGGATCACCGGCGGGCGGTTCACCACGTCGAGCAGGTCGTCGGAGGCCGAGACCTCGTCGACCAACTGGTCGAGGTTCTGCGAATCCAGTTCCTCCGCCACCTCCTCAATCACCGTGCTGCGCTGCTGATAGGCGGTGTCGATCACCGCGGTGATGGTCGCCCGTGTGGACAACGCCGGCCTGACCGGCAGACGGGTCAGCTTCGAAACGTTGTCCAGCGCGTTCGTGTCGAGCGGCCGGGAGAGCACAACCGTCAGCTCGCCGCCCTCCTGCTCGGAGCGGACCCCGATCAGATGGTGGTGCTGCGCGTACGTCGCAGGGACATTCTGAATAAACTCCGCCGGCACCTGCTGGTCCGATATCTCCGAGAGATAGTCCCAGCGGAGCGCCTCGGCGAACAGCTTGAGGACCACGTCCTCCGTGTAGTACGGGCACGTGAGCAGGACCTCGTCCAGCCGGCCGCGGCCTTTGTTCTCGTCGAGGTATCGGGTCAGTTGCTCGGCATCGAGCAGTCCCGTTCTCCTGGCAGTCTGTACGAGCAAATCCTTCATACGATCGTCGGGTCCATCAAGCGGAATCTTCCATTCATTATTGGGCGTCGAGCACCTTTGGCGGATCGACGGGTTTTGGCTTGATGCCCGGCCAATCCTGATACCCCTGAAACTCGGACTCGTGCTTCTCAAAGGCCATCCGGTTTCTATCGGATATTTCCACCAGGTCCTTCATGCCTTGCGCGATCCCCTCCTCGGGACGAATCACTTCCGCCTTGACGAACACGTACAGCTTGCTCTCGATATCCGAGTTGTTGATGCTGCGGAACAGGCCGCCGACCAGGGGAAGATCGCCGAGGATCGGCACCTTCGAGCCGCCCTTGCTCTGATTCAACTTCACCATGCCGCCGAGGATGATCGTGCTGCCGTCGGGCACGGTCACCGCGGTCTTCAGATCGCTGCCGATCGTGTCCGGGGGCGCCCCGGCCTCCTGCGCATCACGGAAGTCCGACCGCCCCAACGTAATGTCCAGACGGAGCAAATCGCCTTCGCTAATGTGCGGCGTGATGCTCAACTCGATCCCGGCGTCGTAGTTCTGGTAGTCCACAGAGGTCGTGACGATGTCGCTCTGCGTCCCTGCGGTGCCGGTGGTATAGGGGATCGATGACGTCTTCTTCACGTAGGTGGTCTCGGTCGTCGAGATATCACCGGTCTCATTGTCGTTGACCAGGATCTTCGGCTTGGCCAAGACTCGCCCGTATTTCTTCGACTGCATGGCGGTGAGCAAGGCATTGATGTGCTTGTCCCCGTAGTAGCCGGTGAACGCCCCGCTGTCCGACTGCAGATCGGCGAACTGACTGCGTCCGGCGGCCGCAAGATCCGCCGGCGTGGTGATGGCGTCGATCACGCCCGAGGTGCCCGTCAGGTTCGGGATGCTCTCGATCAGGTTCAGATCGTAGGTGAACGCATCCGTCTTGCTGACCTCGACGAGCGTCACATCGATCAGCACCTGCGGCCGGCGCTTGTCCAACTGCTTGACCAGGGTCTGAATCCACTCCTGGTTCTTCTTGCTCGCGTACACGATCAGCGAATAGGTGTTGGGATCGGGCACGATCGCGATCTCTTCCTGCCGCTTCGTGATCACGGTCTCGATCTTGCCGTCCTTGTCCTGGGTCTGTTGCTCCGACTCCTCGAGCAGGCTGGTAAGGATTGTAGCCAGATGGTCCGGCGAAGAATTCTCCAGCGGGTAGATCTTGTACGGGATCTCCTCCAGATCCATCTCGCTGTCGACGTACTCGATGATGGAGGAGATCTTCGCATGCTGCTCGGGCGTGCCGTTCACCAGGAGCGAGTTGTTCGACTCGACCACCACGACCTGCGGCTCGCTCACGAGTCCTTCCTCCGTCAGTTCCGTTCCGGCTGTCGCCGCGGCATCGGCCGTCGCCGCAGCTTGTTGTGCCGCCCTGGCGGCAGCCGCGGTTGGGCTTGTGATCCGCGAAGAGGTCTGCGAGGACCGCTGCGAAGTGGAGGTCTCGGGCACCTTGCGGATGATGCCCAGCTCCTGGAGCTTGCGGGCCACTTCCTCGGCGTCCACATGCTTGATGCGATAGAGCTGCAGGGCCTGCAGGTCCTGCTGGGCGATGTCCAGGGCGGCGACCAGCTCCTCAACCGTGGCCAACTGCTCCTCCTCGCCGATCATCAGAACGCGGTTGGTCCGCTCATCGGCATCAAGATACACGCCGGTCTTGGTCTCCTGAGCCGGCTGCCCCCGTGCGGCCGCCGCGGCGCGGGCGGTGTTCTGCGCAGCCCGCAACGAAGCCAGTCGCGTGCGATACGCGACATCCGACTCGCCCGCCATTTGAGCCGGGACGGCCTGCGCCGTTTCCGGCGTTCCCACGGTCACCGTCACATTCTCCAGTTGCTCGGCCAGCGCCTTGACCTTTTCCACGAGTGGCTTGGCCATCGTATAGCGAAGCTGGCGGTCTCGGTACTTTCTCGGGACGCCGGGCTGATCCACCAGTTGGAGCAACTGCTCGATCCTCGCCATCCGGTGCGCGTACGCCGTAACGATCAGTTTCTTGCTCTCGGTCACCGGCGTGGTGTTGATCGCAAGGTCCATGCCCTTGATCAGGTTCTCGGCGCTGGCACAATCGATGTGTTTGAGATCAAATACCTGCTGGATCACCGCATTCCCGGCCTGGACCGAGGTCCTCGCCGTCGTCACCAGCTCGGGGTCCAGTTTCACCGCCTCCGACTTCAGCATAACCCGAATGATGTTGCCCTTGTGCCGGGTCATGACGAGGTCCTTTTCCTGCAACGTCGCCTCCAGCAACAGGTACAGATCCTTCTTCTTCATCTGCCCTTTGAGCGTTCCGTTGAGCTTCAGAGTCACCTCTCCGCTGACTTTCGCGGGATCGTACAAATAGCTGAGATTGAGGTGCTTTCCCGCGAGATCCAGCAGGTCGATCACCGCCAGTTTCTCGGGCAGATTCAGATTGATGATCTCTTCCCCATTGGGAAACTCGGCCGGCTCATAGGGCGATGCGGGGGACAACGCCGAAGGTTTCATCGGCGTAGCAGCCCCCGTTGCGGCCGTGTCCGACATGAGTTTCGGCTCGATCTTCGGCTCGGTGATTCGATCCGAGTCGGGAGAGACCGTCTGTTGCGGCTCGAGGTCCGCGCTCTCGGCAGTCGGCTCCGCTGCCGCCGGCTCGGCCTCAGGCACGGCAGCCGGGGGCTCGATGAAGTCCTCGGACGGCGCATTCGCATCGGGCGCTGCGCCGACCTGCTGCAGTGCGGCGGGCAGATTCGGGTCGGTTCCATTGGGATCGGACAGTTCCTCAGGCATGTCGCCGCCAGGGGTCGAGTTGTCGGACATCGGAGTCGAGGTGGGATTCTCGCCCGGCTGCCCGTTCGCCCGGCGCAGTTCCTCGATCGCATTGGCCTGGCGACGCATCTCATCCAGTTGCGCTTGGATTTCCTTTGAGATGACAGGCTTCCTGGGCGATCCGTTCAACGACGACTCCAGCATGGCAGTCGCAGGAATGGGGAAAGTGCCCACCGCATTGGCCGGATTGGCTGTGGCTCTCCGCTCTCTGGCGACCGCCGGACCGAGCTCAAGGGCAACCCGGATATCCTGCAGTTGAATCGCCGGTGCGACGATCACGACATTTCCATCATGGACATCGATGATGGCTCTCATCTTGTTCTTGTCCCTGGGCGGGTTGGCAAACGACCCGATGCAGATTCCGCCGACGGCGTCGGCGATCTGGGCGTTGGACGCCATCCCCGGCCAGGCGGGCCCAACTTCTCTGACATCGAACTCGATCCGCGTATCCACAAGTTCCAGAACAGCCAGGGCCTTCTGCACCGCGACTTCGTCTCCCGTCACAACCAGGGCATTGGTGCCGGCGAGTCTGGATACGGTCGTGCCGATCTTGAGTTGGGTCAGGAAATCCCTGCCTCGCTCAGGCGTGATGTTGTTCACAGGAACGATCTTGTGGCACAGGGCGCCCGGGGGGTTGCCCTCCAGGGCAAACAAAGGTCCGCCAAACAACAACAGAACACCCAGCACAGCCGCGAAAAGCGATTGACATTGTTCCTTTTGGGGGGCATGCCTTTCCATCGTTTCGTACCTCGTATCCAAGTGACCCTGCTCCATTACTTCGACAACAGCCACGGTGCAATACTTCTAATCGATGGAATTGCCGCAGCCTCGGCACGGCGGAACCGCCTACTCCATCCGCGGAGCAGGCGAACCAGGTATACGGCACCATCTGATTAGTCAGACAGAATGGGACGGGAAAAGTTCCCGCTGCGCCCACAAAAAACACCGCTGCCAGCACTGGCAATCGCCTGGCAGGCGTGGGCCGTGAGCGTTGCGCCGCATCTGCGGCCTGTGTCGGTTGCAGTCAGGGCAATCTGACCGGTCCGATAAGGGATAAGACCAACGAAAGACGATTTCGCAGGGGGGAATTCACACAGATCCGAGGGAACCGGTACGCTACATTTGTCATCCTGAACGGAGCATCGCGGAGTGAAAGACACGGGCCGGGAGCGAGAGAAACCTCCTGGTCCCAAGCGGGATCCTTCGGCTGCGACTCAGGATGACAAGCCCAGGACACGAATCGATCGGAATCCGCATCAAAATGATTCGGCGAGCGAGCCCGGGAAGAAGACGCGACTAATCCTTCAAGGGGCGACCGGAGTTAAGTCGTCTGATGAACTCACGCTTCTGTTCCTCTCTCGCTCGTTGTTTCTCGGTGCTCGGGTCGTTGCCCAGGTTCTCCAGATTCCTGGTTTCCTCCGGACCAACCCGCGAGGATTTGAATTCGGACATCAGCTTGTCGATGGTCGCAGCCCGATTCGCATCGGCAACCGGGCCCTCGCCAGAGGCGCCGTGGAGATCTTTGAGCCTGCTTGCGAGATCGTCCAGCGACCGCTGTTCGCCGGTAGACAGCCTGGGTGCGGCATGCACCGACGGAGGGACCTGCCGGTTGCCGGGTAAGCGAGGCGATCGGTTGGATGCGGGCCGGATGGCCTTCACCTCAACAGGCTGGGGCATTTCCGACGTGACAGACGCCGGGGTTTCGCCATCGCCCTCCAGCAGACTGGCCCGATCCGGAACAGCCTCTATGGCAAGCTCGCTCTCACGACTGCCGTCCCAACAGACAATGGAACTCTCTCTCACCTCTTTGATGACGAGATGGCCGATTTCGCTGCCGCAGGCGACCCATTGGCACGTGTTGTCCACGGAACGGATGTATGCGAACGAAGAACTCGGATCCGAAAGCGAATAGGCCGTTCCCAACAGGGTGAATGTCTGCGACGTGGGCACGGGTTTAACCGGCAGTCCGGGGCGGACAGGAGGGGCAGATTCCTGGTCCGACGCCACAGGGGTCGGAGCCTTGGGGTCGATAATATCCTTGAACAGCTCCGCCTGCTTCACGAGCGGCGGGGTCGTATCCTGATTAGCCTGCTCGCTGCCGGCGTGCAGTTCCCGAAAACGGTCCACGGCGCCGGCTGAGGCGAGAATCCTCGCCATCTTTTCGTCACCCGGCCCCTCCACATGGAGCAAGGAGACCTGCCCGAGGACGGAGGCCAGAACCACGCCTGCAAAAGCCACCGCTGCCACCCCTGTTATACGCAATGTCTTGATCATGGGACCCAGTTTCAAGTTTGAAGTGTCAAGTTCGAAGAAAGCGGCAAGCCAACGTCGTACTTGCGACTTCACACTTCAAACTTCACACTTCTACCTCAGTCTTTGACATTGCCGGTGGCGGCAGGTTCCCTCCAATGTACGATTTTCTGCAGGTATTCGTCTTCGTGACCGGCGTATCCGGTGCTCTTTTCCGGCGTGTGGCAGTCCAAGCAGTTCCGTTGGGGCGGCCTTGTGAGCTTCACGCCGTCCGTCTGGGCATGCTCCGAACCCGGTCCATGGCAGGCCTCGCATCCCACGTCCTTCAGATGTCGGCTCGTTTCCTCTGTAACGTAGCCGCCTTCATACTCCATCCCCACCACATGGCAGATCACACACTCGGGATCGCGATCCGAACCCACCTTCTTGAGCACATTCAGGGCGTCGGCGTGGGCCTTCACGCTCCATTCGTCGTATTCGTACTCGTGGCACCGCCTGCAATCCTCGGAGCCTGTGAAGGCGAGGTCGTCGGGCAAGGGGACCCGCGGATAGCTCTCCAACAGGTTCGCTTCACTCACCAACTGCTGATACTGCCTGTAGAGTCGAGCGAGGACCGGGTCATCCGGGAGGTCCGCCGTGACGGGAATGGCATCGAATTGCAGGCTGGGCTCCCCCTGGGCCGCCGGAACCGCCACTCGAAGCCGGCCTATGTGGCGCCCGAACCGACCTACCGTCACAATCAACGGCTTCACGCCCGGGGCGCTCAGGAGGTGGGGCTCGTCTGCGTCCGGCGGACAGATGACGCAATCAATACCCCTGCACTTGTCTATGATATCCCTGAGCAGGTCGCTGTCGCTCTGGCGAAGGATCAGGATGTCTATGGTCGAAACCTCGTTCGCTCCAGGGAAGAGCTTCGCCACCAGTTCGGTCGAACCGAGCCGGGGGTCGAACGATGCGGCGCGAACGGTGATGCCGAGATCCGGGAACCGCTTCGTGAACACGCCGGAGCCATTGACGCCATCCCTGAGGACGGCAAACGTCCGCTGCGGACCCGCCAAAAGGCCCACCTGCCCGGCGATTGCCTGATCCTGGTCCGTCAGGCAGACCATGTCGTATCGCAGGAGACCCAGCGACTCAAACATGATGCGGAATTTGATGAGATCCTGCTCGCGGTCATCGGCGGCGAGCATTCCCGTGTCGATGGTTATTCGACGGGAGGCAGCCACAGTATTGAAGACCGCAGGCCGCTTCTCCAGACCGCCAAGCTGGCCGCCCGAACAACCGCAGGGCCGTAACGAGCCCAATTCATTTCCCGTCAGGAATATGACCAGATCGGAGTCGCCTTCTCGCGGCGACGGCGCAGCCGGCCGGACTGTCTCAGATGGACACGACAGGCAGGCGACAAGCATGCAAACACTTGCCAAACAGAGAGTTACAGCCGCTCTCCGTTCTGAGGGGATGTGCCTGTCGCTGGCGATTCCACGGGCTTGCGACACGTCGAGCTACTCCACCAGGTAGAACCCTCGGATCGGGATCGACAGCGTATCCCCATCCTTGATCTTCACCTCCAGCATGTCGGCTGTCATGGTATTCGCGTTCTGTGTGTCAGCCGGCGAGGCGTTCTGACCCTGTGAAGAGGCAGACGCGACGTCCTTTTCACTGTCTTGTGCCGGGGGAACAACCTCGATCCGCAACAAGTAACGGTTGCCCACCTTCTTCTTCTCCACGAGCGTGACATAGCCCTTTTGAGACGACACCGACTCGACTTCGAAATCGTCGCGGTAGTTGCTCAAGACCCAGACATCCCGCGGCATGGGCTGTCCGGGCCGCATGTTGAACAACATCAGATGGACCGGGTTGACCGTGAACTCAGGCAGGACATCGAACGGCACACGGACATTGCCGCACTCTGGATGCGTCAAGTCGATGCTGATCACCCCACGGACGTTCTTCTGCAGCTTCTCCATATCCGCCTTGAGATTGAGGACAAACTCGGTGGCCGTGGCATTGGGATCGAAATCCGCCGAGATCGAATTGGCCGTGGCCCTGAAACTGCGGATCGAGAACGCCTTGCCATCAAGGCTGCGGACCGTGATATCCCCACAACCGGCGTTTTCCTGCTTGAGGAACAGTCTGAGCCTCTTCGGATCCACATCCACCCGCCGGACGATGTTGGCTTTGATCGTCAGCGACACGAATTTCTGGTCGGGGTCGTTCGTCTGAAAACGCAGCTCGCGTTTCACGTCGGAAAGCGGGGTCGATCCGGTCACATAGTCGAACTCCAGAACGCCTGTCTTGCCGGGAGCGTACTCCTGTCCCGCCTCCACGCCGCGGATCGTAACTCCGCAGCAGCTATGGACTTTCACGATTTTCAGCGTGTCTGTTCCGCTGCTGGTGAAGGAGAACTTGCCGGAGACCTTGCTATCCGTGCCGATGTCGCCCAGATCGAGGACGGGTTTCTCCACCGTGATCTTCGCCCCGGGCCCGTTGGCGTCCGATACGGCGGGCTGCGTTTCGGCCGCCTGGACAACATCGGTCCCTGCCGGCAACGCCGGAGTCTCTTCCTTGGTTGCCTCGCTCCGACATCCCGTCAGGACGGCGATCAGTGTGCAAACCAGCAGAAACCGCAGGCTCAACATCAGGGCTCCCCCCCTTCGGCCGTAAACCCCTCGGATCGCATATCTTCCAGTCATCTGTGCACTCCCAAATCAGAAATATGTCTTAGAATCCGTCTTTGGCGGGACAGGACGTATTGTATCCTACGATAATTCGGCACACAAGGAGTTCCACTTCAGGACGATAAAAGGCCAAAAACGGAAAAATTCCTGTTGAAATCCATGGCCCGGGCGATAAAATATGCTGTTTCGGGATTGTTTTGGAGTCACAGCAATGAAGGAAAAAATACATCCTAAGTACAACAAGGTCATGGTCCGTTGCGGCTGTGGCAATACGTTCGAGACCCGCAGCACCGCCGACGAGATCCACGCGGAAACCTGTTCGATGTGCCACCCGTTCTATACGGGCAAGCAGAGGTTCATGGACACGGCCGGCCGCATCGAGCGATTCCAGAAGAAGTATGGCACCTCGTACATGAAGAAGGCCAAAGAAGGACAGCAATAGCTGCGCCCCTGTCGTCGATCAAGCTCCTGCTCCTGCACCCGCGGGGACAGGGGCTTTTGTTATGCCTCAGCGGCTCGGCCAATGCCGCCGGGGACAACCGTCGTGGCTGATTCTGCCTTCGCGTGGTACTCATGCGCAACGAACACGATCATCTGTTGACCCTGCTCGACGAGATGGAAGCGAGATACGAGCAGATCGAGCAGCAGATCTCCGATCCGGCCATTGCCAAGGAGCCGGCGAAGCTCGTCGCGCTCTCCAAGGAACGCGGCAAGACCCGGGCCCTCGTCCTGAAGTACCGTGAGTACAAGAAGGCCACCGAAGACGCACAGGGCGCTCGGCAGATCGCCGACGATGCTGCCGCCGAACCCGATCTTCGCGCCATGGCCGAAGAGGAGGTGGAGCAACTCGCGGCCCGCAAGGACCAGTTGCTGTCGGAGATCGAGAACACCCTGGTCATGTCCGACGACCTGCAGATTGGCTCGGTCATCATGGAAATCCGCGCGGGCACCGGCGGCGAGGAGGCGGCCCTGTTCGCGCGGGACCTCTACGAGATGTACTGCCGGTATGCGGCGGACCGCCGCTGGCGGGTCGAGCAGCTCGATTTCAGCCCTTCGGAAAAAGGCGGCCTCCGCGAAATCATTTTCAACATCAAGGGGGAAGGCGTCTGGGCGGAGTTGGGCTATGAAGGCGGCGGACATCGCGTCCAGCGGGTGCCCGAGACGGAGGCCCAGGGGCGAATCCACACGTCGGCCGCCACGGTGGCCGTGCTGCCCGAGCCGGAGGAAGTGGATATCCAGATCAATCCCGCCGATGTGATCGAGAACGTCTGTCGGGCCGGCGGACCGGGCGGACAGAACGTCAACAAGGTCAGCAGTGCCATCCGTCTCGAACACGTCCCGACCGGTATCACCGTCAACATGCGAGAGGAGGCCAGCCAGCACAAGAACCGCGCCAAGGCCTGGCGAATCCTCCGAAGTCGGGTCTACGAGCTCTACGAGGGCAAACGCAGGGCCGAGCGGGACTCGCAACGCAAGACCATGATCGGCTCGGGCGACCGCTCCGAGAAGATCCGAACCTACAACTTCCCTCAGAACCGGGTCACCGACCACCGGATCGGCCTGTCGCTGTACAACCTCGACAAGATCATCGCAGGGGGCATGGGCGATCTTGTGGCTGCCCTCATGGAGCACGACCGGCAGGAGCGTCTGAAGAATCTGCGTCTGTCGCCCCAGGCGGGCGCCCCGGCGGCAAAATAGCGAACCAGAGCTCTGCAAAATGATAATCGTCGTCACAGGAATGGTGGGTCTCAACAAGAAGAGCTATCTGGAGGCGGTCTGCCGATTCGCCGGACAGAACGGAAAGCAGGTGCAGCTCCGCAGCGTCGGGGACATGATGTATGCGGAGGCGCCGGACATCCCGCCGGGCAAGATCCTCGACATCTCCCTGAAGCGGCTCGACTCTCTTCGACGCAGCGTGTTCAAGGACATCATCGCGGCCGCGAGCGAGGTCCCGAACCTGATCGTCAACACCCACGCCACCTTTCGCTGGCGGCACGGGCTGTTCCCGGCGGTGGACTTCGACCAGATGCGCCAGCTCAATGCCGACATGTACGTCTGCCTGATCGACGGCGTCGTGGCCATGCACCAGCGGCTCCTGGAGCAGCACGCGGTCGAGCACAGCCTCAAGGACCTCATCGTCTGGCGGGAAGAAGAGATCATCAGCACCGAGATGCTCTGCAAGGGCATCAACGACAAAGTGCCCTTCTACTGCCTGTCCCTGGGCAGCACGGAACAGACCGTGGACACCTTCTATCGCATGGCGTTCGAACGGGACCTCAAGAGAGCCTATCTGAGCTTCCCCATGACCGCCGTGGCCCGATTGGAGACCGTCACCCAGGAAATCGCGGAGTTCCGCAGGCGGATGAAGCAGTTTCTCATCTGCTTCGACCCCGGCGACCTGGAGGAAGCCCATCTGCCCGCGGTCGCCCGGGCGGCCCGGGAGCAAGGTCTCAAGCAGGTCGAAGTCGCCATCTCGAATCGCCGGGCCTGCCTGGACGTAGACGAGGTCCTGCAGATCGAGCACGACATCAACAGCCAGATCTACGCCCGCGACTTTCTCCTGATCGACCAAGCGGACATGATCGTCAGCTTCGTGCCCGCCTTGCCCGACGGTCGGGCCGCCATCTCCAGCGGCGTCGAGCGGGAGCTCCAGCACGCCCACGAGGCCGCCAAAGAGGTCTACGTAATCTGGACGGCCCCCCAGCAGCACCCCTCCGTCTTCGTCACCCAAACCGCCAGCAAGGTATTCACCAGCGTAGCCGAAGCAGTGGAATTCCTCCAGAATCGCTACGCAAACTGATCCGCGCACTATTGTCGGGACAGCATGGCGGACGAGGTCCGCTCGGAGTTCCGCCTTCAGGCGGGTTTCACGGTCCTGCGGCGCAGCCGCCGCCTCTGCTGAGACTCCGGGGTTCTCAGGGCGGTTCGGACTTTTTGACCCGCCTGAAGGCGGAACTCCAAACAGCAGGGTTGCACAGCCGACGGAGGTCGCAATGACGATCATGCACCCATCGGTTCCCCCAGGACCAGTGGAAGCTTGCGGCCGTGCAGGCATTGGCGTAGTATGATGCCATCGAGAGAGATTTGATCGTTTGATTCATGAATTGCAGATGACAGGCAACGACATAGCACGACGGATCGATCACACGCTCCTGAGAGCGGAGGCCACGCAGGCTGAAATTCTGCGGCTGTGCGAGGAGGCTGTGACGCATGGTTTTCATGCGGTGTGCGTGAATACGCGATGGGTGTCAACGGCGGCGGACCGGCTTCAGGGGACGGCGGTTTCCGTGGCAGCAGTCGTCAGTTTTCCGCTCGGCGCCGATACGACGAAGGTCAAAGTCGCACAGACGCAGGACGCGATCTACGCCGGCGCGGACGAGATCGACGTGGTCGCAGACCTTCCGGCGATCATCGAAGGCGATGCGAAGTACCTGCTGCATCAACTGATGTCCGTGCTCAGAGCGTGCCGGACGATGCGCCCCGCTGTCCTGCTAAAGGTCATCATCGAATCGGCGGCCTTGAAGACCGAGCAGAAGGTCTTCGCGTGCCGGATCGCGGAACAGGCGGGCGTCGATTTCCTCAAGACCAGCACGGGCTTCCACCCCGCCGGCGGGGCCACCGTCGAAGACGTCGCCCTGATGAAGCAGACCGCCCCCAGGTGCAAGATCAAGGCCTCCGGCGGGATCAAGACCGCTCAACAGGCGATTGCGATGCTCGGCGCAGGGGCCGAGCGAATCGGGACATCCGCCGGCGCCGCAATCATGGAGGAACTTCGAGCCGATGGCCGAGGAATTCGTCAGTGAGCCCATCAAGCCGGTTTCGGGAACGTTCGACACGGCGGGAATGACCCGGGGCGAGCCGGGACTGCCGCAGCGATTCGTGTGGAGAGACACCGAGTACACCATCGCAACCGTCTTGCAGGTCTGGAAAGAGGATGGCCCTTGCCGGCACGGCAGCGGCGAGATGTACCTCCGCAAGCACTGGTTCAAGATCGCCACCGAGCAGGGCCCCCAGATGACGCTCTGCTTCGAGCGTCAGGCAAGATCGAAGAGTCAGAGCAAAGTGCGATGGTGGCTCTACACCATCGACAGAGAGAAGCCGCTTGGTTGATGACGGACCCATCCCGTGCAGGCTCCATTGCCGCAAGATTCGGGCCGCGGTCACCTTGGACGCCATGAGCGAGTTTTTCGCAGGGCGCCAATCGGCCTCCATTCTGGGGGCAAATCCGGCCGTAGTCGATAGCGGCGGATTCAGCTACTGGGCGGCCGAGCCGAGAGATGTCTTCGAATTCACAGCGGAACAAACGGACGCCTTCCTGCAACTCCAGAATACTCTGAACCGATACAGACTCGCGGATGAGTGCGCCGATCCCTATCGAATGGGCCTTTTGCCGTCCGGCATGTTCTGCGGAGGCTGGATCGGGTATTTCGGCTACGAGTTGGGTCGATGCATCGAGCGACTGCCCGAGAGAGCCGTGGACGACCTTCGCTTGCCCCTGATCCGGCTGTGTTTCTACGACCGTTTCATCGCTTACGACCATCGCGCAGACATCTTCTGGATCGTCGCGCTGGAGCTACCGGGCGATCCGGAACGTCCGCAGGACAAGATGGCCTCCCTCGAACGTTGCCTGTATCAATCGAAACAGATCCACGTGGAAGAGCCCGTCCGCATGGACATGGAGGATACCGAACTCGCCGGAATCCGTCGGAACATGTCCCCGCAGGACTACCAGAACGCAGTGGCGCAGATCAAGGAGTACATTCGCAATGGAGAAGTCTACCAGGTCAACTTCTCGCATCGCATGGAGGTCCCCTTCCGGGGCCGGCCCGTTCGGCTCTTCCACTGGCAGAACCGCCACAATCCCTGCGGGTACGCCGCCTACATCGACGCCGGCGGCTTCCAAATCGTCAGCGCATCGCCCGAAATGTTCGTCACGGTCCATGATGGTCTGATCCAGACGAAGCCGATCAAAGGGACGCGTCCGCGAATGGACGACTCTCGCCCGGATGCATCCCGGTTCAACGCCCAGCAGCTTCACGATCTGCTGACCAGCGAGAAGGAGCAGGCGGAGCTGAATATGATCATCGACCTGGAGCGCAACGACGTGGCGAAGATCTGCAAGCCGGGCACCCGCCGGGTGATTCAGCCGAGAACTATCGAGGCGCACCCGACCGTGTACCATGCCGTCGCGGCCATCGCGGGACAACTGAGAGACGATATCACATTCAGCGATCTCCTCAGGGCCATGTTCCCAGGAGGGTCCATCACCGGCGCCCCCAAGATTCGGGCCATGGAAATCATCGAAGAGCTCGAACCAACGGCCCGAGGCGTCTACACCGGCGTGATAGGCTTCATCGGTCTCGATCGCACCGTGTGCTTGAACATCGCCATCCGAACGATTATCATCACGGGCGACAGTGCGTTCGTGCAAGCCGGAGGCGGGATTGTCGCCGATTCGGACCCGCAGGCGGAGTGGGAAGAGACACGGGTGAAAGCACGATCGCTGCTCGCAGGAATCAAGGGCGTCCAGGAGACGGCGTCGCTGTATCGATCTTCGTGAACGACGTGTGGAACAATGCCCAGCAAGGTTTTTCTAAACAATGAATTGGTCGATGCCGAGAAGGCCGGCGTTTCGGTTGCCGACAGCGGCTTTCTGTATGGCGCCGGTCTGTTCGAGACCCTGCGCAGCCGTAACGGGATCGTCTTCCGCGTGGAAGATCACCTGGACCGCCTCCTCCTCAGCGCCGCGACGCTGTCGATCGCTCACTCCTTCGACAAGCCATATCTTCGAAAGGCCCTCGATCAGGTGCTGGAGGCCAACGGACTGAAGGACGCACGTCTGCGGCTGACCCTGACCGGCGGTCCACCGGCGGAATCGGAGGAACAGCGAAGACCGACGTTGCTCATCACTGCGACGGAGTTCGGACCCTATCCATCCGACTACTACAAGACCGGCGTGCTCGCCGTGCTGTGCCCATTTCGTCAGAACCCCGCGGACCCGATGTGCGGCCACAAGACGACCAGCTACTACCCGCGTCTGCTGGCCCTGAATCTGGCTCATCTCAAGCGTGCCGCCGAAGCGCTGTGGTTCACGACCGACAACCGGCTGGCGGAGGGCTGCGTCAGCAATGTCTTCCTCGTGAAGGACTCCGTTCTGCACACGCCGTTGGCGCAGACGCCCGTGCTTCCGGGCATCGCAAGAAAGGCCGTGCTGCAACTGGCGAAGGAGCAATCCGTTGAAATGATCGAGAAGGACCTGTACATTGCCGACCTGCTCGAAGCCGACGAGGTCTTCCTGACAAACGTCATCATGGAGGTGCTGCCGGTGACCAACGTGGAGCAACATCCGGTCGGCGAGGGTAAGGTTGGCCCCATCACCCAGAAGCTCCGCGAGGGCTTCGTGCAGGCAGTGGAACGGGAGTGCAGGAATGAAAGCTAAGGATATCGCGGCTGTCGTGGAGAAGATCACCCCCCTGGGCCTGGCCCAGTCGTGGGACAACGTCGGGCTGCTCATCGGCGATCCCGAGCGGCCGATCAAGAACATCCTCTTGACCATCGACACCACGCAGGCAGTCGTCGCGGAAGCAAAAGCTCTCAAGACGGACCTGATCCTGGCCTATCACCCGGTGATCTGGGACGGGCTCAAGCGAATCCGGCCCGACGACAAGTCCAGGACCGTCTACGAGCTGATCCGCGCTGGGATAGCGGTCTTCTGCATCCACACGGCGCTGGACGCCGTCAAAGGCGGGGTCAACGACGGCCTGGCTCAGATCGTGGGCATTGAGGACCCCAAGCCAATCGGCGACTACGTGGAGTACTCGCCACAGGAGGCGTACAAGCTCGTCGTCTTCGTCCCGGTCGATGCGCTGGCCCAGGTATCCAACGCGGTCTTCGAGGCCGGCGCCGGGTGGATCGGCAACTATCGCAGTTGCGGCTTCCACACCGACGGGACCGGCACGTTCCTGCCGCTGGAGGGCGCCCGCCCGGCCATCGGCGAGCAGGGCAAGTTCGAGAAGGTCCGGGAATACCGATTCGAGACAATCGTACCGGCCGCCCGCATCGAAGCTGTCGTGGAAGCGATGAAGAAGGCCCATCCCTACGAGATGCCGGCCTTTGACGTGATCAAGCTTTTCGATTATGCAAGCCGGTTCGGACTGGGTAGAATGGGCTCGCTGGCCAAGCCCATGCGACTGAGCCGGATCATTGAGCAGGTGAAACGCCGGACCGGGGCCAAGGCCGTCGGCCTTGTGGGTGATCCCAAACGGCTTGTGCGAAAAGCGGCGGTCTGTGCCGGCACGTGCGGCGAGATCCTCAATCTCGTCATCGCCGGCGGCGCGGACCTGTACCTGACTGGTGAGTTGAAGCACCATCAGGCTCTGGCGGCCCAGGAGGCAGGTTTAACCTGCGTCTGCCTGAGCCATACGGTGTCGGAGCGATTCATCCTCACGAGAGTGGCCAGGCAGGTCAAGGAGCTGGCGGGCAACCTGAATGTCAGGGTCAGCACGAAGGACGCCGACCCGTTTACCTGGAAGAATGTTTGAAGTGTGAAGGTCGAAGTTTGAAGTCAGAGTCGGAGGTCCGAGCTTGACACGTCACGCTTGAGACTCCAAACTTGCGCTATGACAGACGAAACCAAAGAGATGGCGAACGAGAAAGACTGCATGCCCCCCGAGCAGTTGGTCGTGACCGAACAAGAAACGGCTGTTGTCGAGGCGGTCGCAGAGGAACCTGTGCAGCAGGAGATTGAGTCGGCCAATACGGAAGAGCCGGTCTTCGAGCCGACGGGAACACCAGTGGAGGACGTGCCGCCCGAGGAGGGCGTTGCACAATCTTCCGACGGGGTACCAACGCAGGCTTCGGCGTCCGTTGCACAAGTGGACGAGGCATTGGTCGAGAGGATCGACGCCGCGGAGCCTCAGGATGGCGAACAGACACCGACCGATAGCGAGCAGTCCCCGGAAGGGACAGAGGACTGTGTTCCTCCGGCCTCTGACCTCCAGCCTCCAGTCTCCACCGAGTCCCCCACCGTCGAATCGGTAATTGAGGCGATTCTCTTCGCAAGCGATGAGCCGCTCCAGGAGAGCCGGCTGGCGGGGATCGTCGAAACGACAGCCAAGCAGGTCCGCGAAAGCGTCGAGAGCCTCAATGCCCGATACGAGGCCCACGGCAATGCCTTCCGCATCGAGCAGATCGCCGGCGGGTACCAGATGCTGACCCAGCCGATCTACAATTCATGGCTCACGAAGATGGTGCGCGTCCGCAGCGACAACAAGCTCAGCCCCGCCGCGATGGAAACCCTGGCCATCATCGCCTACAAACAGCCGATCATCCGGGCTGATATCGAAGCCATTCGCGGCGTCGCGGTCGGCGAGGTGATCCGCAGTCTCATGTACAAGGGCCTCGTCAAGATCGCAGGCCGGGCGGAAATCCTCGGTCGCCCCATGCTCTACGGCACCACAAAGAAATTCCTCGAAGTCTTCGGACTCAACTCCATCAAGGACCTTCCCAAAGCCGAAGACCTCAAGAACCCGGACCGAGGGTAGTGCATTTGTCGTGACGCCGCGAAGCATTATTCCTTCTGTGTCCTCATGGGCACTCTACCGACAGGTGTCGTCGCGATCTCGGCGATTTCAATTCCAGGGCAGTTCCTCCGTCTTGGGATCGACCGCGCAAGCGGGTCTCGGGTGGTCTTTGTCGAAGACGTACAGACTGGCCTTGGGCTCGATCACGACGAAATCCTCGCTGATGGAGCCGCTGTCGTCGATCACATCCGCCAGACACAAGCCCAGATGCTTCGAGAGAAACTTGTACGCGCCGACGCGTTTCGAGCGGCCGTAGTCGTGGCCTTCCTCGGGCAGGTGCAGGTACTCGACTTTGTCCGCGGCGCCGAACAGTCCGTAGACGTTGCGGATGTACGGATACTCGACCTGGGGCGTGTTCTTGGTCCAGTCCTTGCCGTCGGAGATGAGCATCAGCGGGCGCGGGGCCGCCGCGGCGGCGATCTCTACATTGCTCGTCTCGTGGCCCTTGGCTTTGTGCACGGGCATGCCGCTTTCGCAGACGCACCCGCCGAAGAAGTGCGCCGAGACCATGACCACCGGGATCGAAACCGCGACGCGGTCATCGACCGCCGTCAGCATGAAGCTCTGGGTCCCGCCGCCTGAGGCGCCCGTGACCGCAATCCGTTTAGGATCGACCTCTTTCAGCGACGTGAGGAAGTCCACTGCGCGGATGCTGTTCCACAGTTGCAGTTTGAGCACCTTCGGGCGGTCGTGCTTCCAACCAGCCTCTCGCCAATCGCCATACCCGACCATGTCGTATGCGAAGACAACCGCTCCCATGCGCGCGAACGTGGCGCATCGCCTCTGCATGTCCGCCCGGAATCGACCTTCGTCATTGGGGTCGCTCCAATGGCCGTGCGGACAGAGCACACCCGCGAAGGGCCCCTTCCCCTTCGTCGGCCTGTACAGATTCCCCGTGACAAACACGCCCGGCAGGCTCTCAAAGGCCGCGTTCTCGATGCTGTAGCCGTCGTGCTCTCGTTTGCTGTGGATGATGGGGTTCAAGGGGCATTTCTTCGGCAACGGCAGCAACTCCGCCCCGCGAAGAATCCCCTCGCGAATCCGCTGCGCCCTCTGCTGCCACTCGGCCTGCGTCGAATACGTCGCGGCGAATCGCGAGAGCTGCTCCTTCGCCTGTTCTTCCGTCTGGTAGTTCCCGACGCACAGTTGCGGCTCCTCGACGGCCGCCTGCGCCGAACACGACAGCAGCACCACGATCACAGCCACGGACTTCCACGCACTTCGCATACCACACCCCTTCCCAACAAGCACAGATCACCAATTCGCCAACGGCTTGATCTCGGCCGTCTCGACAACTTTCCCATCGCCCCACCGCGGCGAGAGGAGCACCGCGACACACGTATTGCCGCTTGCCTGGGGCAGCTTGACCATGAGCCGCCTGACGCCCTCGTTCTTACGCTGCGGCGGCTCCTGCTCGGCCGATTCCATTGTCAAACCACCGTTTTGCGGGCTCAACAACCGGGCGGTCAATTCCCGCCCATTGAGCTTGAGCACCGCGACCGTCGTCTCCTTGATCTCGATGTCGGCGTCGGTCGTCATGCCCCATGCCAATTCGCACGGCGTCTTGATCTCGAACTCATCCTGGACAAGCACGGCCCGCCTGTCCTCGATCATCGTCAGGCCACGGCGGGCGGACGTCGCGAGATCATCGTAGGCATCCGTCAATTCAACCACAACGACCGGCCGCGATCCGTTGATCTCAGCCTTCGCAATGGATGATTTCGCAAGGGGGTCCTGGTCCCGGCCGCCGAGCGTGACCACGTTGTGACTGGCCGAATTGAGCCGATAGTACGTCCATCGTTGGCCGCCCCGCCCGCCGGCCCAGTAGCCCGGCAGGTTGTAGTTCTCCGAGCCCAAGTCGCGCGCCCAGCGGACGCCGAGGGCATCCATCTCGAAGTTGCCCAGATCCAGATGCCCGTGATTGACCTGGTTGTAGCCTGCCTTGATGCCTGCGAACAAGGCATTCGGATCGTTCCGCGCGCTTCGCAGGGTGACCACCTCGACGGGCCCTCGGAAGTAGGCATCGAGCTGCTTGCGGATCGCCCGGGCCGGCGGCCTCGCGGAATACCACACCAGATGGGCCGCACTGGCGGATCGCTCGGCAATTTGCTCGTGCTCCGAGTACGCATAGAGCGGGTTGTGAAAGGTGCGGGCCAGCCAGAACATGCAGGGCATCGGCCTGCGGGAGCTTCGTTCTCCGACGTCCGCGAAATTCAGGTACAAGCCCGTGGGGCCCGTGGTGTAGACGGGGAACGAACCCGCCTTCCACAGGCCGTCAACTTCGATCAGGCCAAAGGTGCTGCCCAGTGCCGTGTCGAGGGCCGTCAGGCCGTAGGCAGTGTAGTGCGTCGCGTAGCTCCAGTAGCCAGGGCCCTCGCCCCAGGCGCCGTCCGGCCCATAGCTCTTGATCGCCAGCGGCAGGGACTTGATCGCGGCGGGGACAATCCGCTCGGCATAGTTCGGATCGGTCTCCGCAATGGCCAGTGCCCCAACGATCATGCCTCCGTTGCAGACTTGGTTCCAGTTGTGCTCGCTTCGGACCCACCAGCCGTCCTTCGCGTAGATCTCCAGGCCCGGTTTGAGTCCCTTCTCGATCAGGGCGGCCCGGATCAGGTCCCGAGTTGCCGGATCGAGGTAGTCATAGAGCCAATCGTATCCGACCCCCACCGCATGGGACATCTCGGCGGTGTCGAGGAAGTGCGATGGATTCCAGTCCTTGAAGGCACAGACCTGCAACAGGTTCTCCCTCGCCCTGGCGGCGTACCGCTCTTCGCCCGTCCACCGATAGGCCATGGCCAGCGAGTAGATCCGCCGCAGGCAATCGCGGCTGACGCTCAGCAATCGAGGCCCCTCCAGCCGATAGACCAGTGGCGGCCTGTCCAGGCAATCGTTGGCGTCCTTTCTCACGTCCAGCACGCACTTCTGCAGGGCCGGGTCCTCCGAGTACGAGGCCCGCAGCCAGCCTATGTCGGCGTCTTTCAACATCAATCGAGGGTGATGAGCGTCGAGCGTGGACAGGAGGGAGGACTGTTGCGAAGCATACGCCAGACCACAGAGACACAGCATGGCGATGTGCAGAACGGCCAACGCAGTCAGAGACCTCATGACACCTCCCGATTTCCTATTTACGATTCACGGTTTACCGTGTAGTGTGTCGTTTGAGCCGAGCCACAATCAGACATAGGAAAATAGTAAGTAGTCAATGGGAAATAGTAAATGGCAAAGGTGAACAAGTACATCTATCAGACCAAGAAAGAGGTAGGCGTCGCGGCAGCCAACTGTGCCGCCCAGGCGATCCGCAGCGCCATTCGCAACAACGGCCAGGCCAACATCATCCTCGCGACCGGGGCCAGCCAGTTCGAGATGCTCGAACAACTCGTCGCCAGCCAGGGGATCGACTGGCTCAAAGTCGTCATGTTCCATCTGGACGAGTACATCGGCCTCGGGGCCGATCATCCCGCCAGCTTCCGGCGATACCTCAAGGAACGCTTCGTCGACGAGGTCGCCCCCTTGCGGGCCGCGTACTTCGTCAAGGGCGATGCAGAGGACCCTATCGAGGAATGTCGTCGGCTCGGGGTCCTGATCAAGGCCTACCCTATCGACGTCGCCTGCATCGGCATCGGCGAGAACGGCCATCTGGCCTTCAACGACCCCCCCGCCGATTTCGAGACTCAGGAGGCATACCTCACCGTCCGGCTCGACGAGCAGTGCCGCAAACAGCAGCTTGGCGAAGGCTGGTTCAAATCAATGAGCGAGATCCCCACGCAGGCGATCTCCATGAGCATCCGGCAGATCCTCAAGAGCAAGCAACTCGTGGTCACCGTGCCGGACATGCGGAAGGCGCGAGCCGTGAAAACCGCCCTGGAAGGACCGGTGACACCGGAGTGCCCCGCCTCCATCCTGCAACAACACGGGAACTGCACTCTCTTCCTCGACGAGCACTCGGCGTCGCTGCTGGCCGATGAATCGTGAATCCGAAGGATATCCTCGCCATGGGACAGATCGCCGATGAACGACGAGCCCAGACCGGAAAGATCCCCGGCCTGGTCGATCTCCAGGTCAACGGCTACAAGGGCGTGGACTTCTCCGGCGGCGATCTGACCGCGGCGGATTTCGCGAGGGCCTGCCGGCAGTTGCTGGCGGGAGGCACGACGGCCTTTTTGCCGACCCTGATCACGAGCCCAGCTGACATCTATGAGCGGAACCTGCCTCTCATCGCGGAAACGGTCGACAAGGACGAGTTCCGAGGCCGGGTCCTCGGTATCCACCTGGAAGGGCCCTTCATCTCCCGCCAGGATGGGGCCCGCGGGGCGCACACGGCGGAATGGGTCAGGAACCCCGATCCCGGCTATCTCGACGAACTCATCCATCTGGCGAACGGCAAGGTCCGGCTTCTGACGATCGCGGCCGATCAGGAAGGGGCAGTCGAATTGTCACGCCATGCGACGAGCCGGGGGATCGCGGTCTCGCTCGGCCATCATATGGCCACGGACCAGGACATGGACCGGCTGGTTCAGGCCGGCGCCAAGGCTCTCACGCACCTGGGAAACGCCGTACCGGCCATGCTGGAAAGGCATCGCAATCCCATCTGGGCCGGTCTGGCGAACGACAGTCTCTGGGCCACGCTGATCACCGATGGACACCACCTGCCCCCTGCCCTCATCAAGACGATCCTCCGGGTCAAAGGCCCGCAGCGCTGCATCGTAGTGAGCGACGCATCACCGCTGGCGGGGATGCCGCCGGGCCGGTACAAATCGATGGGGGCCAACGTCGTACTGGAGGAGAATGGGAGGCTCTATAATCCCGCCACAGGCTATCTGGCCGGATCCTCAGCGACGATGCCGCAGTGCGTGGACTACTTGCGCGATCTGGGATTGCTCGATCCGGACGACCTGGTGCGAGTGTGCTTCAGTAATCCGCTTGCCCTGATTGGATGTACGCCCGAGGATGTCGTCCTGGGTTGACGAGCGACATCGACAGTCTTCTGAGAGACAGGAGGAACCGTATGGCACCGATTCAGAATCGCGTTGTCCCAAGTGCGTTTGTGGCCTGGTTGGCTTTGTCGGCATTGGCGGCTGGAGCTGACAACGCTCGGGAGAATGCCCTCACGTTCTTCGCCTGGTCGGATCAACACGTGCAGACGGACGGCAACGGCGAACACCTGATCCCCGCCATCGACGCGATGAATTCGCTATCGGGCAAGCCAGATCCCGAGGCCATCGGCGGTGTAGTCGCCAAGCCTACCTTCGTCTTCGGGCTCGGCGACATCACCGAGTGGCCCACCGTCGCCGCGAAGAACACCTACGAGCAGCTCATCACCAAGCGGCTGAAATCCCCCAGCTACGACCTCGCGGGCAATCACGACATCGGCGGCCTGTCCCCCAGCGACACCGTCCTCAACTGGCTCATCCAACGCCACGGGGCGCTCCGTTACACCTTCGAGAAACACGGCGTGACGTTCATCGCCCTGTTCTCCGAGTACGACGAGACGCTGAACAATCCCGCCCAACCCATCTCGAAGGCCGCTCTCGACTACCTGCAAAAGACCCTCGCGAAAACCCCCAAGGGCAAGCCTGTGGTCGTGGCCACGCATCTGTGCTTCGACGCGATCACCAACAGGGACGAATTGGTGGACGCCTTCGGCGACGCGAACGTGATTCTCGTCCTGGGCGGCCACTACCACAAGGCCGTGGTGAGCCAATACCGCGGGGTCAACTTCCTCCAGTGCCCCTCCCCCGAGCCGAAATCCGCAGGCGAGTTCACGGTCGTCCGAATCACCGAGACTCGCCTCACCGCAATCCCCTTCAACTATAGAGAGAACCGCTGGGCCCAGGAGAAAGGCAAGCTCCTCGACATCCCCATCAAAGGCCCGGCCAAGGCACAGATTCAGGAACAGCCAACAGAACCTCAGAAATGACAGCGTGCCTGCCTATGTGTACTCATAGACAGGGGTCTCGACGACTCTGCTGGGCTTTTTCCCTCCCTTGATCAGAGCCTGGATGCGTTCTACCGTCTCGGGAGAGAAGAACTGTTCCCCCGTCTCCTGGCATACCCGCGCCGGCACCCGCTCGATAATGTAGAATTTCCCCCCGAATTCGAGCGTATATGTAACCTGTGTCTCAGCCATTGTCTCTTTCATGGTCAGCGAGGCTGCGAAGCACTTGCCTTCGGCGAACTCCCTTCTCGCCTGCCGCACTTCTTTCGCAATGCGCCGGTGCCCACGTTGGGCCAGCCGATGACGGACCACGTCAACAAACTGTGCCTGCTCATCATCAGGCAGGTGTTCAACGGCCTCCAGCAACTCATCGAATCGAATAGCTGGCCTCCTGATTCTGCCTTATTGCCTCAGTCAATGCGATTGCCGTATTTAACCTGAATTCTACTACGACAGCGCTATGACGAATCCATCTGTTTGTTGGCTCGACGCTGAGTGCGTTTCCGACTTTCATACGAGGCAT
>JBDKRX010000198.1:0-20103 GCA_039683175.1 Phycisphaerales bacterium | reverse complement strand
CAACGCTGTCCAAATCGCGCGCAAGCCCTTGAGAGAATATCCCTTTGCGGATGCCCCTTTAAGAAAAGCCCGGGCATACTCTTCCTTTCGGACAAGCGCCCCTTGATATGCTCCGACACGGTCGCTGTAAGAGGTCCAGCGGACAGCCGGTTTCTTGGGCCCTCCATAGCGCAGGTCAAGGTACAGTTCGATTGAAGCCGCGGTTCCATTTACGTCCTCACACATCGAGCCTGTTGGACCGAGGGTACGAAACCTCCTAAGGCGGTCCATACTCGGAAGTGTCGTCAGCTTCATATGTTCAGGCAGAGGAACATCCTTGAGTCTGTCCATCGCCTCTCGTCCCGCGGTATCATTATCGAAGACTACGAGGACTTTGTTCTGTATCCCTATCCGAGCCAAGCCCATGCAGAAATTGACGAGGCTTCCAGTGCCTGTAAACGGGTAATGCTCGGACATGTCGATGAAATCGAAGAAATCTGCGACGTCTGGGAAGAGGAGGTCGAGTGACTTGCGCAGAATCGCTGAGTCCGAACTGCCTTCTGTGACTATAAGGTACCTGTCCTCTGCGGAAAGGCTATGTGTTACATCTGCCTCCTCGATCCAACCGCCCTCAAGGACATCTGCGTGGCGCCATATAACGGACTTCCTTCTGTTGCGTGGCTCTTCGGCCAAGATACGAAGGGTAACGTATGGATCGAGATTCTCGAGAGTGAGCCCAAGGCTGCGTTTGCTAAGCCAGTCCGTTGGGGCCAATTCTTCGAGAGGGGTCCCTTCCAGAACGTGACGTGCAGCATATTCGCCAGGGTCGCAATCGTCATCCAGACTCGATGTATCTGCGCAGGCCAAGTCGATCTCGCAGACCGTTTTCACGAAGTCGGGCCACGAAATTGGATGAACACCTTCATAAGTCTGTGCATGGGCCATGTTCTGTTCATAAATCTGCTGACATCTCGCGATGCTATACCCGAGAAGCGAGAGTCTCTTACGCACGCTCTGAAGGGTTCTTCGAAAGGCGGGCTTCGTTTCACGGATGCCATCGCCACAATCGTGAGCATAATAATACGCCACTGGTTTCAGATCGCCGGGAAGAAAGAGTTTCGCGTGTGAACGGAAAAGACTGTTCTTTCCCCATTCGATTTCAAACCGACCGACAGAAAGTGAGATTGTTGAGCCCATTCGAGTCTAAACCAAGCCTATGTGGATTGTCATGTAGCTCTATCTTTGATATCGCCAACACCGATGTCTCCTTCAGTCAACAACATATGAACATAGCACGCTATGTTCGACGGGTCAACGGGATTGCCAGGAGAAACGGCGCCCCACAGGATCGCCGTAGATGAAGCATGCGATACGGAAATCCATCCCCTTCTGAGTCCCTGGCCTGCGTAGACAAAAGGATTGCGTTTATCGCTTTGTAGGGTGCCGGCGGAGAGGGGAGAAGGTTTGGCATGATATCAAGCCCCCTGGACCGCATACGCGCCGGCTTCCGCGTTTGGATCGCTCGCCGGCGTTGGGTTTGTGTGACACGGCACTCCGGACGTGGACTCATGGGCTGGAAGCCCATGCTACGGCGATGAAACCGGCAGTCTGACCTGGATTGCACCCATTCTCCGCCGGTACCCCGAAGGCGACAAACGCGATAAGACAGTCCGTCCGGCATTTTCGGCTTCTGCGGCTGGGGGGCTTGACGGTAGAATCCCCTGCAGCGGAGTGGACGGGGGAGTGGGTGACGGTGGAATTGGGTCTGTCAAGAATTGGGGCTGATATGGGCAAGACATTCGGGAGTGTGAACGAGGTTTTGGATTTTGCGATTGCCGGGGAAATCGAGGCGAGCGGGTTCTACATCGCCCTGGCGGCGCGGATGGAGGCGCCGGCGATGAAGCAGGCGTTCGAGGAGTTCGCCAAGGAAGAACAGGGACATCGGGCCAAGTTGGAGGCCGTCAAACGGGGCGAGCACTCCTTTGGGGCCGGAGCGAAGCAGGTCCAGGGACTGGGATTGGCCGACTATCTCGTGGCCGGGAAGCCCACTGCGCAGATGGAGTACGCCCAGGCGCTCATCCTGGCGATGAAGAAGGAGAAGGCCGCATTCAAGCTGTACACGGACCTGGCCTCGGCCGCCCCGAGCGGCGCACTCCGGGACCTGTTCCTCTCCCTGGCGGCGGAGGAGGCCAGGCACAAGCTGCGGTTCGAGGTCGAGTACGACGATTATGTCATGAAAGAAGACTAACCGTCGCGGTGACCGCGACGGAAATCCGAAATCCGAATCTCGAAATCCGAAACAAATCCAAGGGACAGAAATCCAAATGACGGAAACGCTGGTGCCGGCCGGAGGGGCCGTTTCGAGTTTTGGGTTTCGGTCATTCGTGCTTGTTTCGGATTTTGTGCTTCGAGTTTCGGATTTGCAGTTTGTTGGTCGGAGGATCGCCATGAGAGTGTGGACGATGTTGGCGATGCTGGCTGGCTGTATGGGGACTATCGCGTCTGCGGCTGGTCAGGTCTATCCGGGTCGGGAGTGGACGACCAAGCCGCCCTCGGAGGTTGGGCTCTCGGCGGACAAGCTCAAGGCGTTCAGTGACTTTGCGGGCGGGTTCGGCTGCGTGGTCCGGCATGGCTGCATGGTCTACTCCTGGGGTGACCCCGCCGAGCGGATGGATGTCGCCTCCGCGGCCAAACCTGTTTATGCCCACTTCCTGTTCAATGCGGTCGAGGACGGGCGGATCTTCAACTTCGACGAGCTGGTGTGCAAGTGGGAGCCCCAGCTCAAGCAGATCAACGCGAGCCTCGGGTACAAGGACACTCGCATCACCTGGCGGCACATGGCCAATCAGATCTCGTGTTACGGCCTTGTGGAGGAACCCGGCACAGCGTTCGCCTATAACGATTGGCAAATGGCGTTGTTCTTCGACACGCTGTCCGCGAAGGTCTATGGGGCCACGCACGCGAGCGTGGATTCGCGGGTCCTGCACCCGTTGCTGACGGACGTGATCGGTTGCCAGGACAACCCAACGTTCATGGCGTTCGGGGAGGACGACCGGCCGGGCCGATTGGGGATCTCGCCCCGCGATTTTGCACGGTTCGGCCTGCTCTACCTTCACGCCGGCAAATGGGGCGACAGGCAACTGCTCAGTCCCGAATATGCGAAGATGGCCGTGACCAGTCCGCTGTCCAACTCGGTCCCGCGAGCGGGCGAAAAGGCCGCCGGGATGATCGCCGGCCAGCGAAGCATGGGTTCGCGACAGGTCCCGGACAACCAGACCGACCACATGGGCAGCTATAGCTGGCTGTGGTGGGTCAACGGCGTGGACCGCGAGGGAAAGCGGCACTGGCCCGATGTCCCGAAGGATGTCTTTGGCTGTTTCGGCCACGGCGGCATCCGCGCCATGGTCGTCCTGCCGGGCCTCGACCTGATCGTGAGCTGGAACGACACGCGCATCGAGGGCCGGGACAAGGAGAACGAGGCCCTGCGACTCGTTCTCGACGCGGTCGTCGAATCGAAGGAACATGCGGATGTCTCTGCGGACTCGGCTTCCAGGTCCGGCCGCTCGCAGTTGTTCCTGTGCGGGCCGGGGGACCCGGAGGGGTTCCTCTATCGGGGAACGCTGAATCCCGACGGAACGCGGGCCGGCGACCAGATGCAACTGATCGAGAAACTCGCACCCACCGGCGCCAACTGCATCTATCTGATGGCGGTCCGCTCGCACGGCGGCGACGGCGACGCCACGCACAACCCGTTCATTGGCCACGACCCCGCCAAGGGCGTGAACGCCAAGGTGCTGGACCAATGGGAGCAATGGTTCACCGAGATGGATCGCCACGGGATCGTCATCTACTTCTTCATCTACGACGACGATGCCCTCGTCTGGAACACCGGCGATGAGATCGGCAGCCCCGAGCGGGACTTCCTGCGCACCCTCGTGAATCGGTTCGAGCATCACGAGCACTTGGTGTGGTGCGTCGCGGAGGAATATGCAGAGAAGCTCAGCACCGAACGGGTCCGGCGGATCGCAGGTCTGATCCGGGCCGAGGACGATCGCGGCCATTCCATCGCGGTACACAAGAATGACGGTCTCGATTTCTCCGAGTTCGCCGACGATCCCTGCATCAACCAATTCGCGATTCAGTACAACGTCAAGACCGCGGAGCAACTGCACGCCGGTGTGGTCCGGGCCCGGCGGGAGGCGAAAGGCCGATACGGCGTGAACCTCTCCGAGGCCGCCGACTGGGGCGAGGGCGCCGAATCGAGACGCAAGTGCTGGGCCTGCGCGATGGGCGGGGCGTCCGTGATGGTTCTCGGGATGGATATTGCGAGCACGCCTGTCAGCGATCTGAAGGACTGCGGCACGGTAGTCCGGTTCTTTGAGGCGGTAGGGGATCTGCCATCCATGGAGCCGCACGATGAACTGGCGCACGCCGGCACGCAATATGTGCTGGCCGGACCGGGCGGGTCCTCTGTGGTCTACACATCCCGACCTGGCTCGCATGTGGGTCTCAAAGGCCTGGAAGCGGGGAAATACTCGTTTCGATGGCTCGACTGTGCGAGTGGCAAGACTGTGGTTCAGGAGTCGGCGCCAGTGGCTGGCGGAGACCAGACCTGGCCGAGACCGGAGGGCATCGGGGATGAACTGGCTGTCTACATCCGTCGCGCCGGCGGGTGATTTGGCCTCAATATACGGGGCAGGGTGTAATGAACTCCCGTCGGACTCGTCATATACCATATAGAGATACCCTTGTGCTGTTTGCCGGCAGAATCGTCGGAACGATGTGGAAAGGACCGGTCATGAGATGTGAAAGAATCGGGGTTTGGCTCGGGGTCTCTCTGATCGTCGGCTCGTGCGGCCTGCTCTGGGCCCAGGAGACGCCGCCGCCGGAGAAGCAGGAGACCGAGAGCCGGACCTTCACGAGCGAGCCCCAGGCGAGGGTGCTCTATGACCAGATGATCGAGGCCATCCGCAAGCCCCAGAGCCTTTCGTACAAGAGCGAATACCGCTGGGAGGCCCGGGGCCAGGAACTCGGGCACTGCTTCTACACGGTCCGGCTCAAGAAACCGAACCACTTCCGCGTGGAGGCGATGCACGCCGACGGACGGTTGGCCGGGACCATCGTGGGAGATGGTGACAACCTTTGGCTTTTCTGGGCGGGCGACCGGCCGCGTTTCTCCGTGGAAGAGCAGGAGGAATACAACAAGACCCGCTCGAACGTCTACATGAAGAAGGCGACTCCCCTGGCGAGACACTCGATCGGCCACGAAGTCGGTCGGCTTGGGACGGGCATGAGCATGCCGATCCTCGATCCGAGCACCTTCCACGGCTACACGGACTCGCTTCAACCCTATCTCGACGGTGTCATGGGAATGGGCGTGGAAAAGGTCGGCGACGAGGAATGCGACGTCATCGAAGTGAGCATCATGAAGCACCAGCGGAGCTGGTACCTGTGGCTGTCGAAGAAAGACCATCTGCCCCGCAAGCTCAAGCAGATTGTCCGGGTGTCGCACGACATCATCATGCACGAGAGCTGGTCCGACATCGCCATCGATGGACCGATGCCGGCGGAGGAGTTCGTCTGGGCACCGCCGGAAGGGTGGCAGCAGTGGGAGATGCCAAGTCCGGATAGTCTCCTGCTCAAACCGGGGACCACTGCGCCGGACTTTGAACTGGCCCTGGTGGACGGGAGCAAGATCAGGCTCTCGGACTACCGCGACAAGATTGTCTGGTTCTACATCTGGAGGGCTGGCTGACCCGCTTGCCGAGAGGAGATGTGTCATCTCCAAACACTCCACGAGAAGTACAGCGGCAAGGGCCTCGTCATCCTGGGCTTCAACTGCTCCGACGACAAGGAGATCGCGCTCCAATTCATGCGGGAAAACAAGGCGACGTTCCCCACGATCCTGGATTCCTCCGACAAGGCGGAGAGAATGAGCTACGCGGACTACAAATGCACCGGCGTGCCGCTGAACTACATCATCGATCGCCAGGGCAAGATCGTGGATGCCTGGTATGGGTACGAAGAGGGCCACAAGCGGGCCCTCACGGCGGTGGAGAAAGCCGGGCTCAAGATCGAGGAGAAGTAGTTCTCCCCGGATCCGAGTGGTCTTCAGTTGTCAAAGAGCGTCGGCGGGTCTGGCCTGGCGGTCCAGAAGCAGGGGACCGGCGGGCGTTTTCCAGACTCGGCATAGAGGTTCTTCCAGGCGGTTCCAGCCTGGCTCGTCCAGTTGGGACCGCGTCGAGTAGCGGAACCGCCCGGAATCGGCGTGACAGTACTCATAGAGCGGGACGATGCATGGATTTGCAGTCGTCTGCCCGCTCGGCGGCAGTGCGACGAACAGCGGTGTCGCCGCCGCCCCGGGATCGCCGGCCGACAGGCGGACACGCCCATCGGGCTGGGTCTGTGCATACACGGTGATTGCGTGGTCACTGCCTCGGCCGGGCTCGATGGCGTAGAAGGCCGCGGACTCGACATCGTCCCATCTCTCGGCTTGGGCGACGGCCTTGCCCCGCAGGTACGTCCTGCTGCCGTCCTCCTCAATGATCTCGTACATCGGCGTCGGCAAAGCCAAACGCGGATCGCTCAGGTTCAGGCGGTACATGATCTGGTTGTAATCGTATCGGGGGGTGGCCCTCTCTTCCGATCCGGAGAAGGTCCATGTATAGGTGCCTTCGAAGTAGATCGTGCGGCCGTCGTCCTGGTCGAAAAGCGGATGGTGCTTGGGGTTGTAGAGTGAATACTTGTTGTGGGTCAGGATCTTGCGGGCGTACGCCCAGGGTCCGACCGGCGTATCCGCCTCGGCGTACCAGATTTCGCCCAGCGCGGAGGACTCGCCAAAGAGTTGACCGAAGATGCCGATCCATCGCCCTCGATGAGCGTTGAAGTAGACCGTTCCGTTGTGCGGCGTGATGGCCTGACCCGATTCGACATTGTAGACGTTCGTGCCCTTGGCCTCCGCCTCCAGGGCTTCGATGACCGCCGTCTTGCCGGTCTTCTGCGAGGCCAGCACGTCGCCGAACTTGACCCAGCGGGACTCCGAACGGTCCTGCGGCGCCAGCGCGGTCAGGACCTCATATCGATTGGCGTCGATAATGTCGTCCCACTGAGCCGGGACCCGCATCCTCGCGCCCATCGGCGACGGGGCAGTGAAGTAATAATAGGGTTCGCCCGCCACCTGGACACGGAACGCATGGCCCGTGTTCCGATAGGGCAGGAACTCCAGACCCGGCCGGACAATCGGCTCGAACGTATTCGTCGCATCGTTGAAGACCATCAGTCCGCGTTCGAGCACCTCCGAGAGGCCCGCCAGCCGGGCGAACTTCGCGATCATTCGCTCCTGGCCTTGCCGGCCGGGGACCGTCAGCAGGCCGTCCAGCCAGACCAGGCCGGGCTCCTTCAGCGGGGCCATCTTCCGGCTGAAGCCGTCCTCGCCGACGAAATACTCCAGATTGACGCCGACAGCCGGGTCCAGCCCGCCGCGTCCGGGAAGATCCGAGACGGCGCCGGACATGCCGAAGTTCCCCAGGGGGTACGACGGTCTGCCTGTGTCGCCCCACATCCAGAAGAGCCGGCCGCGATAGAGGCAGGTGAACACCGAATCCTGGCCCATGACCAGGCCGTTGAGGGCCGGGTTCTTCAACGGGACGGGACAGCCCACCAGGATGCTGTCGCGGTAAATGCCCTGGCCTGTGACGCGGTACAGGCGTTCGGCGATGTTGATCCGGTCGATCTTGACGACCGCTGTCGTGCCTGGGGTCGTGCGGAGTCTGACCCCGCGGTACCCGAAGCCGTCTTGGGGGTACTCATAACCGTGGCTCTCCACGAAGAAGAACACCTCGGCATCCATCAAGCCCGGCTCCAAGAATGCGACGATTCCGTTGCTGTCGGTGAAGTACCGGATGCTGTTCGTCGTCCTGAGCTCGACCAGCGGGACGCCCCGGCCGGTCTCACGATCCACTACCTCGATAACGAAGTAATCGCTGGACTCCCCCAAGGCGCCCCCTGCAAAGAGCGCTGCCAGGAGAACCGCTCGAAAGAAGACCCGTCGCTGATGCGTCTGTGCCTGTGGTGTGGTTCTGATCGCCATGTGCCGTCCATTCTTCACTAAGTCGACATTTGCCCTGTGACCTCTACCCGCCTGCCGCTCCGTCTATCCAGGGCACACCTATACCACACTTCCCGTCGGTGATCGAGCCGTGAATTGCCTCTTCGCGTGGCAACGGACCGAGGAACAGCCTTTGGTTCCCCACGATTGGGTTCGTTTCGCACGATGTTTTCGCGGGTTTGAAGTGTGAAGCTCGAAGTGTGAAGTCAGAACCGTTACCCGAAGCTCGCCCCTCCGCACTTGAAACTTGACACTTCAAACTTGAAACTCCATGCACACTTGATGCCCCTTCCGGCATTGCATTGGCGCCAAACGAAGCCAATTCCGCGGGGGCTAAGGACTCTTGACCCGCCGGAAGGTTGCCCTCAAGACGTGGGACTCCTTCCGTCGCGGCCGTTGCCGCCCGTGCTTGGCACGCTTCTCGCTCTTTACGCAGTTGGGCCATCGTCCGGTACAGGCTGCTCTCGATCCGCCGTTCGTACATCAGCAGCCGGTCCAGCACCCTCGCCTCCGCGAAGTCCGCCACGACCACCTTGCCCAGCGCGGTGTCCTCGTCGAACAGGCCAGACAGGCCCCGATCCCACTCGTTGCCCTTGAGTTGCTTCCACTCCTCATGACGCGCTTCCAGCAGCGGCGCCGGTTCCCCCTCATCCAGCGCCGCAAAGGCCGCATTCTGGAGCCGCTCGGCCCGGCGTAGCCGCCAGGAGAGCCCCACGACCCGCTCGGCCAGCATCGCCTCCACCGCTCCGGCCGGCGCCAGCTCTGCCAGCATCCCCTCCCGATAGTGCTCGAATTCTTCCGGGGCTTCCCCCTGGATGACCGCCTCCCGCGCCAGCAGCCCATGCTTGAGGGCATTCTGGGAGGCCCTCTCCTTGCCTTCCGCCGTCCGCGGACCCGTGGACTTCCGGGCGTTCAACCGATTGGCCTGGATTTGTGCTGCAGTCGCCATGCTGAGCCCTCCGAATTGATGATTCGCCATTCGCGCTTCACGATCTGTCGCTCCCCGACGGGGCGACACACAGGGGTATTATACCATAGCCACGAGCTGATTTCCACAACAATACAACAAACTCCGCTGATATTTGCCGTATCCTAAACCCTGGTTCCGCCGGGACTAACGACCCCCCCCGAATGAATCTCTGCCACAGAGAGCCCGAGCCCGCAGCGCGGCCTCGCTTCGCTCGGCCGCAACCAAACGTGCAAGCTCGTCTGGTTTTGAGTGCTTCCGTGTCTCTTGGGGGCAGAGCCCCCGGTCGTACGGCGCGGTCCCGACGCCACGCACACAAGAACCGGTGAGACCAGAATGCTTTCGGAAAAAACAAGATGTCGCGCCTTTGCAGCACAGAGACGGGGCGACAGTGGTAGGGTGGATTCTGTCCGCCGTCTTTCCTTAACACAAGACGATCCTTGAACGAAAATGATGCAACACTACAATGGTCGATGGAACTGAAAAGCGTCTCCTGACTCAGAGACCGCTTGGTCTCGTTCTTGTTAACAACGTGCCGTATGGAGGTAGTATGCAAATCAAGACACTTCTGATCGCTCTTTGGATTCTCTGTAATTGCGGAGGCGCCTGGGCGAGCAGTGAGGATACGATGAAGTGGTGGCAGGAGGCGAAATTTGCGTTGTTCGTGCACTGGGGACCTATCAGTGTATTGGGCAAGGAGATCAGTTGGTGCAGAGGCCTGCCCAGGACCGGGGAAGAATATGCGACGTGGGACAGAAGTGTGCCTTCAGCGCAGTATGATTCGCTCTACAGGGAGTTCAACCCGGTCGAGTTTGACGCGGATGAGTGGGTGCAGATGATGAAAGATGCGGGGATGAAGTACATTATCTTCACGACGAAGCATCATGACGGGTTTGTGAATTTTGACTCCCGGTATACGGATTATAAGATCACATCGAAAGATAGTCCCTTTGGGCGCGACATTGTCAAGGAGCTGGCGGATGCCTGTCATCGGGGCGGCGTGGGATTGGGTTTCTATTACTCGCCGCCGGACTGGCACCATCCGGAGTATCTCGGTCCCCATCACGACACGAAGTACATCGAGTACTTTCATGGGCAGATCGAAGAGCTGTGCAGGAACTATGGGAAGGTGGACATATTCTGGTTTGATGGTTTGAGGGGCACTGCGGAAGACTGGCATGCCCAGGAGATCGTCGACAAGATCAAGAAATGGCAGCCCGACGCGCTGATCAACAACCGGCTTGGAGTGGAGGGCAACATGGGGACACCTGAGCAGACTGTGGGCGGATTCAATCGAGGTCGGCCTTGGGAGAGTTGTATTACGATCGGGACGCAGTGGACGTGGGGCGGCAATGACAAGACGAAGAGCTATGAAGAATGCATGAAGCTTCTGCTTGGCACGGCCGGCGGTGATGGGAATCTGCTTTTGAACATGGGGCCCAGGCCTGACGGTCGTTTTGAGGCCACGCAGGTTGCCGTCGTCAAGAAGATGGGGCAATGGTTGAAGCAATATGGAGACAGCATCTACGGAACCAGGGGTGGGCCCTTCAAGCCTGGACGATTCGGAGTGAGCACGTGCAAGGGCAACAAAATCTACGTGCATATTACCGAGTTTGACGGTGACACGGTGCGACTCGGGAAGCTGCCTGCGAGAATCGTCGGCGCCAGCGTGATGACCGGTGGGGAGTGCTGTTTTGTGCAGGATGAGGACGGGGTCGCGATTACTGTCGCCAAGGAGCATCACCAGCCAATCGATACGCTGGTCGTACTTGAGGTCGATACGAATGCCGTCGCGATACCGATGATCGAGCCTATTGCCAAGGCCAAGAAGATCGATCTTGGACATCAGGCCGAACCCGCAAAGAAGATCGTTGGCAAGACGCCCAAGGTGGTGTTCAAGAATGATTGCAGAGAGCTGGTTGAAGTGCAGGCGGGCACGTACGTGAATCGTGATGGGAAGAAGATCCATCTCGACACGTATGCTATCCAGAAACATGAAGTGACCAACGCTATGTTCTGCGAATATCTCAATAGCAGCAACGAGGCCGGCCAAGCCTATCATCCCGAGATGCAGATTGAGAAGAAGGAAGCGGATGGCAAGGTGACCTATTCTGTTGAAGCCGGCAGAGAAAACTATCCGGTTGTCTACGTCAGCTACTATACGGCCCAGGCCTATGCCAAATGGATGAGCCGTGAGACCGGCAAAAAGTACGCCGTGCCAAGTGAAGCTCAGTGGGAAAAGGCTGCGGGCTGGGATCGTGAGAAACAGCACTTCTATGCCTACGGATTCGCGACGGACGAGATTCGGCCCTTGGAGTTCGCGGGCAGCACGAGCATCTGCTATGACCGGGATGTGCCGAGCGGATACGCGCCAATCGAGGTGGGCAGTTTTGATGTCACGAGTCCTGTTGGTTGTTATGACATGAGCGGAAATGTCCGCGAGTGGACAACCGACAAGGTCGGCGACAAAATGGTCATGAAGGGCGGCAGCTACTGGAACTATCATACGAGTTGTAGGACGCTTTCGCGTTGTCCTGTCGAACCGGGCGGCGCCGGCGGAGACAGAGGTTTCCGGCTTGTCGTGAGCCGGGAACCGCCAACGGAGAACTGACAACTGCTTCTCAACCGCGGATGAACGCTGATGAACGCGGATCAAAGCGAGGTAATAGTCGCTCGACTCCATTGCCTGGAGTCGTCTTCTCTGTGACCTCAGTGCCTCGGTGGTGAACCCGCTTCTCGGTGTACCGCCTTCAGGCGGTGTATTCAGTCCGAGCTTTACCTTCTGTCCGCTCCAAGAAGCGAAAGCCCTCCCGCCAACGCTGAGGCTCGCCAGAACGGGCAGATGCCGGAAATAGTAACCGTCTTGTGTCGGGAACACTGAAGTGGACGCTGTCGTGCGTCGTGATATGCGTTAAAGATCAGAATAAGGGCCGACCTTGGCGAGTTCCCAGATATTTCGCCTACAGTCCAATAAGAACTTGAACAGTCTACCGAAACTCATTCCTGATGGGTATAGCTGGCCCCACCTCCTCCCCCTGTGTCAGAGGAATCCCCAACAGAGTCGGGCTGTTGCGCACCACTGTGTCGCGGTTGGTGCGCGGGCGTCAACAGGACGTACGTCGCGGAGAATAGGAGACATGCAGTGAACAGGAGGTATGGTACTATCCAGAGCAAGAATTGGCTCCTCGCCGAGAGTCTGGATGGCCGAGGTGGATCAGCGTTCTTGCCTTCTGCCCTCTTCATATAATAGTGTTTCCAGCTCTTGTCCTGACAATGACCTCGATAAACCATAATGAAATGCACACAATAGAGCACCCATAATATGGCAGCAATCACATAAGTCACTGCGTGACTATCGAATATGGTGATCTTATGTTCAGTGACTGCGTAGATGACAATCCCTATGCCGCCCCAAAGCCCAAAGTGCATCTTCCATTCAAAGCTACGCCTTCGGTCAAATGCGTCGTGTGCAAGGCGGGCCAACTGCAGATAGGTTTCCGCCGTGGCGCTCTGTTCCTTGTGGGATTCTCCGTTCATGAGGCTTCTCCTCTGAGGAACTGCCGGGTCCCGTAGGATGGGCACCACGCACCATCCTCACGTCTCCCATGATTGTCGGCGTTCGCACTCGTATTGGTATTATAGCTGTAATACAATAGGCCGCAGAGCCAGTATCTACTGATTCAGACTGGCACAACGATCCAACTCATCTCGACCTCGCCAGACTCGTCCGACAAGCCGGAACCGCGAACCACTTCTTCGCAACTTCATCAAGTATCACGAAATGAGTCGAGGGAAGCAAGAGAAAAGGCGTGCCGGAGAATCTCCTTGTCGCCTTTTGCGTTTCTTTCGGCCATCCGCTGTTTTCTGGTCCGTTGGTTCTTGTTCTTGCCTCGTTCGGCTTTCGGCCGCAACCCCGATTCACTCACGCAGAGACGCGGAGACGCAGAGAGAGGAAGAGGTTTTGAACCACGAAGGTACCCAGCCGAATCCCCCTTCGCGCCCTTCGTGCTCTTCGTGGTGTAGGTCCTTCTGTTTCGGATTTCGATATTCGAGTTTCGTGCTTCCGCGGCGGCGGGGAATTCCGCTGCTACAGGACGATTCGGAAGTCCGTGTAGTGGGAGCTGAAGACCGCCGGCTCGATTTGCGTGTCGCGGACATGGCCGGCGAACTCCGCCTGCACGTCGGCGACGAAATTGTCGATCTCCGTGGCGTCGCCCTGGACGTGCATTTCGACCGAGCCGTCGGGCTGGTTGCGGACGAAGCCGGCGACCTTGTACTGGCGGGCGACGCTGTGCGTTGTGTAGCGGAACCCCACACCCTGGACTCGCCCGCGAAAGATGATGTGTCTTGCCGTCTGTTCCATGTGTTGTTTTCTGACTAATTGCCGCCAGCCGGTATTCGCATTGACGATTCTCTGTCGACTCCTTACTATTTGATTTCCGCAGCGTGCCTCGGGTCCGCCGAGGGGGACTATACACCCTGTGAATTGTAAGTCGTGAATGTCGAATCGTAAATCGGAAACTATCGTTGTGCTGGTCGTCTCGTTGGGCGCGGTCGTCCTTTCGCTGCCTGCCCTGAGGACCGGCTTTCTCAATGACGATTTCATCCATCGTTCGATTCTCGCCGGGCCTTCCCCCGCTGCGGACAGCCTGTTGGAGAAAGGGCTGATGCCGGAGGAATCGGGCCGGCTGGGGTATGCGATGTCGCACCTGTTCGTCGCCGTCCATCCCGAGGAGAACCTGCAATCTCTGAAGACCTACGGGGCTTTGCCTTGGTGGACGTATGACGGTTTCCGCGTGGCCTTCTGGCGGCCGATGGCGTCCCTAACCCACTGGTTGGACTATCGGTTCTTTGCCCAATCCTCCTTGATGATGCATCTTCACAGTATCATCTGGTTTGCGGTGGCCGTGGCGGGTGTCTCCGTCCTGTATCGGCGGATCGCCTCCATCGGGTCCTCAGAGACGCAGGCCGGTTCCTCAACCTCCCGCATCCGTTGGATTGCCGCTCTGGCGGCTCTCTTGTATCTGCTCGACGACAACGGTTACTTCCCCACCATGTGGATAGCCAACCGCAATATCCTGGTTTCGCTGTTCTTCGGGGTGATGGCCCTCATCGCCCACGACCGTTCTCGAAGGGAGCACTGGCGACCCGGCGTCGTGATCGCACCGGTATGTGTGCTGGCCTCGGTCCTGGCCACCGAGGGGGGAGTCGCGACCTTCGCATATCTGTTCGCCTATGAGATTTCGCTTGGGCAGGGGCGCCTCCGGCAGCGGGCCCTTTCGCTGGCCCCGGCAGTCGGCGTCGTCATCTTGTGGCGGCTGGCCTACAACCTCCAGGGGTACGGTGCCAACGGAGGTGGCTTCTACTTCGATCCGGTTCGCGAGCCCCTCGGCTATGCAGTGGCGGTCGTGCTCCGAGGGCCGTTTTTCCTCGGAGGGTTGTGGACCGGCGTACCTGTCGATCTCTACGGTTGGCTTCCACCGGTCAGCAAGTTGCTTCTCTGGGTCTTGCTGGCGGCCTTCACAGTTCTGTTTCCTGTGGTTCTGACGCCTATGCTGCGGACGAACCGGCGGGCGAGGTTCTGGTTGATCGGCATGTACGTTGCCGTGCTGCCCATCTGTGCGACAGTCCCGATGGGCCGGGCCATGCTCTTCATCGCAGTCGGGGCCTTTGGCGTCGTGGCCGAGTATGTCGTGGGCTGGTGGACGGTCGATCGGTGGGTGCCATCTCGTCGTTGGAGGTGGCACGTCTGCAGGACGGTTTTCGTAGTGTTTCTGATAGCCCATGTGCTGGTTGCCGCGGGCGGACGCATCACGGCGCCGCGAGTGACCGCGAAGATGCAGGAGAAGATGGCCGAGACCCAGGACCTCGGGCCGGCCGGGACCCTGGAGGGGCGGGACCTGATCGTTGTCAATGCGCCGAACCCGGTCTCGTTCCTGTACGATCCCTTCCGTCGGGCCTGGGAAGGGCAGCCGCTGCCTCTCGGGGTGCGCATCCTGGCTCCGGGCTTCAACACGGTGGATGTGATGCGGACCGGGCCCCGACGGCTCACCGTTCGATCGGTCTCCGACAGTCTGCTGGATTGCCAACGCGGCAAGCGGATGGACTTCGTGTTCTTCTACAGGTATCTCGCGGATGTCCGCAGCAGGGAACACCCGCTTCGCGCCGGAGATCGCATCTCACTGCCGCGAATGCAGGTGGAGGTTTTGGAGGTCGATAGTCGCGGATTCCCCGTGGAGGCGGCCTTCGAGTTCGATGTGCCCCTGGAGGAGCCGTCCCTGAAATGGCTCCAGTGGGATTGGGACGACGATGTTTATCGGGCGTTCTCGCTTCCCGCCCAGGGAGATGTCGTGCGTCTGCCTGGGCCCTTCTGAGCCTGGGACGAGGCCGTCCTCCCCGCACCCGTGCAGTCCGGACGCACTGCCGAGTAAGGATAGGCCCACTTCCGCCATGGGAAATTGCCATTCCCCAATCCCGCCGGGTTGTTTATAATGCCCCCGAATTCTTGAACGGTCGTATGGTAGCTATGCAGAGTGCAGAAAGACAAACTGAGATAAACGAACAGATCTACCAGCTCAGCACGCTGGTGGCCGGCGAATTCTCTTTGCAGGAGGTGCTCGACAAGCTGGCCGAGGCCGCCGTGAAGACCATCGGCGCCAAGGCCTGTTCGATCCGCCTGCTTGATGAGGAAACCCACGACTTGCGGATGCGCAGCACCTACGGGCTCAGCGAGGACTACCGCAACAAGGGACCCGTCACGAAGGACGACGCGGTCATCAGGGCCGCCTTCGCCGGCGAAGCGATCGTCATCAACGATATGCGAGTCGATGACCGCATCCAGTACAAGCAGGCGACGTTGACCGAGGGGCTCGTCAGCCAGTTGACGGTGGCGATGCAATTCCGAAACAAGTCTATCGGGGTTCTGCGCATGTACAGCCCCCGGCCGGACGCCTTCACGGAAAGCGATATCGCCGTCGCCCGTGCGGTGGCCTCCCAGTGCGCGGTGGCGATTACCAACGCCAAACTCTATACCGAAGCGATTCAGGCCCAGCGGTTCAGCGAGCAGATGCGTCTGGCGGGGCTCATCCAGCGCCGGATGATCCCGGAGAAGGCCCCGCAGATCAAGGGATTGGACATCGCCGCGACCTACATCCCGTGCTTCGACGTGGGCGGAGACTTTTATGACTTTCTGCCGATCAACAAGGACCGCCTGGTGATCACGATTGCCGATGTCATCGGCAAGGGCGTTCCGGCGGCGATTATGATGAGCTGGTTCCGCGGCGCCGTCCAGGCGTACACCGAGGGATTCCGAGAGGTGCTCCGCGACGTCGGCCCGCTGAGCGGCGATCTTAACAGCGGCATGAGGAGCGCGGTTCGCACGCGGAACGCCATCGAGAACTTCAACAAGATGGCCTGCATGGAGTGTCGCGAGGGTGAATTCATCACGCTGTATTACGCGACGATCGACGCGGCGGAGAGGACCATGACCTACTGCAACTGCGGTCATGAGCCCGCCGTGCTGATTCGAGACGGCCGCATGGAGGATCTGGCTGCCGGGGGGCTCGTGCTCGGCGTAGACCCCCACGCGAAGTATGAGATCGAGACGATTGAGCTGCGCGACGGCGACTGCCTGCTCTTCTACACGGATGGTCTCATCGACGCGATGGATTTCAGCAACGATCTCTGGGGCCGCGACCGCATGTTGGAGGCCGCCCGGCGGTTTGTCGATTGCCCCGCCGACCACGTCGTACGCAACGTGCTGGCCTACCGCAGACGGTTCGTCGGTCTGGCCCGGCAGGTGGATGATACGAGCATCGTCGTGGTGAAGGTTGGAGAACCTCGCAGGAGCGAGGCGTGCGGCGAGTGCATGGCGGTTGAGAGCAGCAACCTTGCCGGAGAGACGGTAGAGGCCCGGTAAACTCGATGGCGGAACTGATCATCACAATCGATGGCCCGGCCGGCAGCGGCAAGAGCACGATGGCGAAGCGGCTGGCCGAGAGACTCGGCGCTACGTTTCTCGACACCGGCGCCATGTATCGGGCAATTACCCTTGCCGCGGTCCGCGACGGGACCGACCTGACCGATGAAGACCGGCTGGTCCGGGTCGTGCAGGGACACCGCTTCGATTTCGAGGCCGTCGGCGGCAAGATGCTCGTGCGGATCGATGGCGACGATGTCACCGAGCTGATCCGGGACCCTGATCTGACTGCCAAGGTCCGCCACATCGCGGCGGCGCCGCGTGTCCGCGAACAGCTCGTCGCGATGCAACGGGCGTTTGCCTCCCGGCACGACAAGATCGTAACCGAGGGCCGCGACCAGGGGACGGTCGTGTTCCCCGATGCGCGCCTCAAGTTCTTCCTGACCGCGGATGCCGCTGAGCGGGCCAGACGGCGGGCGGAAGAACTCCAGGCCAAGGGCGCCGACGTCAACCTCGAAGAGATCCGGCGGGCCATCGAGGCCCGCGATAGAAGCGACGAAAGCCGAGCGGTAGGGCCCCTCAAGCCGGCCGAGGATGCCGTGAGGATGGACTCCACGGGTCTAAGCATCGAGGAGTCCGTCGAGCGGATCTGCCGCTGTGCCGAGGAACGTCTGGGTCCGGCGGTTCTCACGCCCGCCAAGCCGCCAGAGCAGAGTGCCGAGCGAACAGGCGGTAAGGACAGGCCCCATGAGTCTCTCCAGGTGCCTCGCTCGCCGGCCGCCTGGTACTGGCTCGCCCGGTTCATGTGCCGGGTCTTTTGCGAGGTCTTCTTTCGCTACCGGGCCTACGGCCGTGAGAATCTCCCCTGCACGGGCCCCTTCATCCTGGCGGGCAATCACCAGAGCTTCCTGGACCCGGTCTTCTGCGGCGTCGCCGTGAAGCGGCATGTGACCTACATGGCCCGCGACACGCTCTTCAAGCACTGGTTCTTCGGCCGGCTGATCGCTTCGGTGAACGCCATCCCGCTGAGCCGGGACAAGGCGGACATCTCCGTGATGCGGCTCGTCATCGACCGTCTTCGCCAGGGCGCCGCGGTGTGCCTCTATCCCGAAGGTACGCGGACGCCGGATGGGCGGATCGCTCCATTCAAACCGGGCTTCGGCCTGCTGTGCCGCCGGTCGAAGGCGACGGTCGTGCCCGTCCTGATCGACGGCGCATTCGAATGCTGGCCCCGACACAAGAAGCTCTTTTCGCCCGGCTCGATCTTCGTCCAGTTCGGCAAACCCCTGGCGCCGGAGCAGGTCGCGACAATGACCAACGAGCAGCTTGCGGACCAGGTCACGCAGATCCTCCGTCAGATGCAGCACGAAGTCCGCCTCAAACAAGGCAAGCAGCCGTACGACTACGGAGAATGACCGAGATACGGGTTCACATAGGAATCTCGATCCTGTCATTGTACGCCGGTCATCGTGTCTCCAGACTCTGTGGGCTCAGTGTCTCCGCTGATTCCGGGAATGGAATGCGCCAGATTCCTTCCTTGAACCCTCGGTTGGAGACGAAATAGATGTACGCTTGGTCCGGCGAAACCACCGCGTAGTCGTCATCGGACCCGTTGGTTGTGAGCTGTGTTGCCAATCCTCCGTCACTCGATATCATCCAGATATCGTAGTTTGGAACGTCGCGAGAGTCCCTCCCAACGTCCGACGAGAATAGGATGAATCTCCCATCCGGGCTCCAAGTCGGGTTCTTCTTGCCTTCCTTCTGGACCGCCTCGGTCGTCAGTTGCACCGGGGTTTGCCCTGTCACCGGCATCCTCCAAAGCTGTTGATCCTCCCCAATGAACGCTATTTCCCTGCTGTCCGGGGATATCGAAGACATTGACCCTTCTCTCAGTTGGGTAGGATAATTGGCCGTGCCGCCCAACGTCCAGATGTGTTCCGTTCCGGAGAATCTGCCGCGATACTTCGGCTTGTACGTGAAGGAGATGACCCCGTCTTTTCCGACCGATGGCTGATAGTTGGCTCCCTCTACCGTCTGACGGATGACCGCGACGCCACCCAGGGTCTTTTCAGATGAGATCCGGAAGATATCCGGCGTGTCGGTCTGCATCCTGTTCGAGTTGAAGAACAGGTGCTTTCCATCCGCGCTGCATGACGGGTACGTATCGAGCCATTGCCCGCTGGTTATCTGTGTTATCCCGCCTCCCGCTGTGTTCACGGCCCGCAGGTTCGCCACCAGTCTTTCCTGGCCCTTGTCGTCCTCAAACGGTTCGGCGATCGAGAAGTACAGCTTCGTGCTGTCCGGCGAGATCGCCATTCCCAGCACGGACTGGTTGCCCGCGAGTCGCACTATGGACGAGGCTGCCATCCCCTCTCGCTCGATGTCTTCGATCCACGCCCGCACCTTTCTTATCTCCAGCGTGTAGCCTTTCTCTTCCGAGACGACGAGCACCCGCTTCTGTATCTCTTTGACCACCTCCCTGTTGAGCACCACATGGAGTCCCGGTTCGCTGTAATCCATCCTGACGGTCACGACATTGGGTTCATAGCCCTCCGCGGTGAACTCGACGTTGAACATCGAGGGGCCCACATTGGGTCTTGTGTCAAAGACGAACGTGTGGTCAAACGGCGTCTGACCGATCAGGAAGGCAGTGGGGCCGTTTCGGTCCGCAGTGACATGTATGCTCGCTCCGGTTGGCACCGAGGTGATCTTCACGTTTCTTCGTACTTCGTGAGGCAACGTCACGTCGAGCGTTCGCCCGAGAAAATCCTTGGTGATACTGACCTTCTTCGGCAGATAGCCGTCCGCTGTGAACTCCAGGTTGTATACGGACGGACCTGCCTTCGGCTTCTTGCCAAAGACAAACTTCTTTGTGAACGGGGTCTGCCCATAATCGCCTGCGCCCTTTCCCGTATCCGTGGTGACCATAACGCGGGCGCCCGAGGGCGTTGAGGTGACGGCGATGCTCTTCTTGATGGTTGAGCAACCACTGGCAGCGAGGCAGGCTAGTGCTGCGTTACGCGTTATTTGATGAATATCTTCAGGTCTCTTTGCCGATGGGATAGTTGTACCCAGGTAAGGAGACCTACCATGAAGAAGAAGTATATCGTCACCCTGGTGGAAGAGGAACGG
>JBDKRX010000197.1:0-15819 GCA_039683175.1 Phycisphaerales bacterium | reverse complement strand
CCCAGATTGACCCAGCCATCCATCGCCTCCTGCCAAGACTTCGATCCGTGTGCCCTCCATAGCACATCCTCTCCGAATCATCGGCTACGTCCTGCTCCCATCAGCAGTTAAGATGCGTTCGCCCTGGAGCAGTACCGCGGATTGCCTTCCACGATGAGGGAATGGGCCTCGGACCATCGTCCGAGGTCGGCATAGTCCGACCGGCGGAGTTCCCAGGGCTTGCCTCGTTCTTTCTGGCACCAGATCAGCGCCGCCCGATCTCCCGGTCCGACGGCGAAGCAGGGACTGCAAATGTGTTCGAGGCCTGAGGCGACGGCCATTGGCTCGCCTTGACATTGCCCGGCGTCCACGCGACGGACGAAAAGAGCCTTACTGACTGTGTTGCCGCGATGTACGAGGCTATCCCACGCGCACCAGGCTGCATTGCCCTGGGTGGCCAGCGTCGGGACCATATCGATGTCACGTCCGCTGGCGTGGAACGGCCTGGACGGCCTGAGATCGTCGCCGATGGCGCTGAGGAAGATCGTGGGCGACTCGGCGTCACGGGTGTAGCCCTTGGGCTGGTGGAAATCCCAGCTCCAGCAGATCAGCGTCTTGTCGCCGACGATCGCCACCGCGGGATCGGTGTGGTCTTCATAAGACGGTACATCCATCGGGCTGACCTGGATCTCCTTGGACAGCACGCCGTCCTTGAGTCGGCGGACGAAGATCTCCTTGTCGCGAGAGACCCCCTGCGCATTCTTCTGCCACCTGTAGTAGGTGATCCAGACATTGCCGTTGGCGTCGCATGCCAGCCGGCCGTACATGGCGTCGTCGTCGGACTGCGTGACCTGGACGGGAGATTGACCCGCCTCCAGTCTGTCCATGCTCGTCACGAAGATATCGTATTTGTCCGAACCGGCATTGCCGGTCCAGCAGAACCACGCCTGATTCCCAGGCGAGACGATGACAGTGGCGTCGTATTCGTCCGCCTGTGATGCGGCCAGCGGGCGGTCGGCGGACCAGACGCCGCCGTCCCAGGTGCGCAGGTACACGTCGCTGCTGCCACCACGGGTCGAGGTGAAGACAAGGAACATGCGGCCGCCGGCGTCCGTCGCCATGGACGAGTATCGCTCCTGGACTTTTGGCTCGTCCATGTCGCCACTGCGGCGGAGAGTCTCGGCTGAGTAGTCTATTCCCCCAACAGATCGGATGGGGGCTGCATCGGGCGTTGCCTTCAAGGTTTCGAGCAATTGCAGGATCCTGGCCTCGTTATCGACCAGGTTGTTTGCCTTGTGGACAACCTCGCCATTGGGGTCCACGACCATCAGGAACGGCCACCCGTCGCGGTTGTATGCCTGCTGAAGCGACAGGTCGGTGTCCATGAGGTGGACCATGGGGAGGCGATAGTGCTTCTGGAAATCGGTAGCGGTTCGCTCGTGGTCCCCCGAGATCACGCGAATCACCTGGATGCCGGCGTCCTTGCACCGGGCTGCCAACTCGCCGACACGGCGAGCCTCTTGTTGGCAACCGCCTCACCAGCAGGCGCCGAACTCGAGAAAGATCGGCCGGCCCTGGTAGTCCTGGCTGCGAACCTCCCGGCCCCAGGAGTCATGGAGGTTGAATTGAAGCTTCTCGGCCGCCCACGCCGGGCCACACGCCAGCAGTGTTCCCAGGATAACCTGTCCGACTCTGAGTCCATTTCCTGCGCTGCTCGTCATTGGATGTTCCTCGCTTTCATCTGTCTCATTTCGATGAAGTCCGTGAAACCATGGGGATTCTGACTGTGAACGTGCTGCCCTGGCCGGGCTTGCTCTCCACTGCGATCTTGCCCTGGTGGGCGTCGAGGATGAACTTCGCGATGCTCAGGCCCAGGCCGCAGCCCTCGGCCCGGCGGGAGAGACTGCGATCCACCTGGTAGAACCGCCGGAAGATCTTTTTGAGGGCCCGGCGAGGGATGCCGAGGCCGCGATCGGAGACACTGAAACAGATCGTGCCGTCCTCACTTGCGACGCTCAGTCTGATCCACTTCTCATCGGCGGAGTATTTATAGGCGTTGTCCAGCAGGTTGACGAGGACTGTGACCATTGCGTCGTGGTCGGCCCGGATCATGGGCAGCTCGTCGGGAATCTGGGTCTCGAACTGGCAATTGCCCCGGCCCAGCTTGGTCTTGACCGCCTCGGCCGCCGTGCGAGCGATGCTCACCGGGCTGACCTCCCGCATCTGGAACGCCTGCTTGTTCCGCTCCATTCGCGAGAAGGTCAGGAAGTTGTCGATGAGCCGGCTGAGCCGCTCGTTTTCCTTCGAAACGAGTTGCAGGTACTCCATGACCTGCTGCGGATTGCGATAGTTGCCTTCGAGCAGTGTATCGACCAGGATGCGCATCGAGGCCAGAGGGGTCTTCAGTTCGTGTGTGACGGTCGCGATGAAATCGTTCTTGAGCTTGTTGAGCCGGACCTGCTTGCCGATGCTCTTGGCGGCCACGGCCCCGGAGCCGAGAATCAGGACGATGACGAGCAGGCCGGTCCACGTGTAGATGGCGATCCGTTGCCTCGCGGCCCGCTCGAAGACCTCGCCGCCTTTGAAGAACAGCAGGATCTTCCAGCCGGGGAAGGCCTGGCCGACCCGCTCGGTGGCGAAGGGCTCGCGAATCGTCTCCTCGATGCCGGCGATCCGCCGGCCGGAGGCGTCCACGATGCGGTACTCGACGTTGGCGTCCTCGAAGTCGGCGTAGTCCGCGAGCGCCTGGGAGATACTCTCGCCGGAAAGCAGCGCGACGCACATCCTGCTGCTCGATGGGTGGATCATGCCGTAGAAGTCGTTGCCGTCGATCTGGACGGGCCGGAGCTTGCCCACCCCCCAGTCGGTGAATGCGTCCAGCGTCGGGAACTGCTCAGCGAGACTGATGGAGCGTTCTTCTGCGTCCACGAGTTGCGGCAGAATCGTCCCTGGGAAGAGGGTCTCATCGCCGGTCGGCAGATTGCTCTCCTGGCCGATCTCGATGGCCTTGCGGGCAAGGAACAGGTTTTCATCGGCCCGCAGTGCGAATCCCGCGTCGTTGACGCTGTACAGGATTGCGAGCAGGTCGCGGAAGGTCTCCTCGCGAAGCCGGGTGTGGGCGGGTTGTTCTTTTGTCCAGCCCAGCAGGAGCAGTCGTGCGTTGGCGATCATCGCCAGGCATCGGGAATCGCCCGTCCGGAGCAGCGGGCTGGAGGCGGCGCGCCGGCATTCGACGATGGCCTGATCGAGTCGGCCGAGCCTGACGAGCGCGCGGGCTTTGCCGATCCAGGCGGCCAGACGGTCCGCATTGTCGCTGATCTGGGCGTATTGCTCGTAGCGGTCGACTGCCTGCTCGTACTCCTGGTTGACTTCCATCTCCACCGCGTCGGCGAAACCCTCGAATGACCCGGCCGGCGTCCCGGCGTCCGCGGAGAGGGCAGGGTACAAGCGCCGGCCGGCGAGATCGAAAACGAGCAGGCCTGCGTGGCCTGATCGCCCGGCGGCCGAGATGAATTGGGGATAGGGATGGCCTGTGGATCGTTCCTCCAGGACGCGGCACCGCTCGATCCATTCGTGTTCGATCTGCGTCGTCGCCTTGGCAAGCCGGTCCTTGTAGGCCGTCGTCAGACGTTGCCGCACGGCCAGGCGCTCGCTCTTGACCGCCTCGCCCATGAACCACAGCAGGCACAGAGTCGGCAGGATCACCGCCACCGCCAGCAGCAGGACGACCCAGCGGAACTGGCCGTATCCAGGATTGATGCCGCGCATAGCTTTCGTCAGTGATCGCATCCGTTCTCTCGAACTTCAAGGCCCGTCAGTGGAGACCCCGGCGTTCCACCATTGGCCGGCAATTATACCACACCGTCCGATTTCCGCTGGACGATTTGCGTCGTGAGACCTCGGTTCGAGGTACAAACGCGAAAGGCCGGACTGAACTCCGGCCTCCGCGCTTGTCCCCTTTGGAGAAGGGTGGTCTGGTTATCGGGTCTTGTACAGCTCCTTCACTTGTGCCTCGGACAATCCGTAATTGTAGACGCGCACGTCGTCGATCAATCCGTTGAAGAAGCGGTCCCCCATCTCGGTGTTCGATCCGATCTGGAGGGCGGAATCATTCTGTCCGATGACGCCCGATGCCTCCTGCGAGGCGTCGATCTCGCCGTCCACGTACAAGAACATGCGTTTGCCGTCGTAGACACCTGCGGCGTGATGCCATTCCCCTTGGCGGATGTCCCTGGTTCCGTACAGGCTTCCGTATTGACTGCCGCTGGCGACGTTCAGGCCCGAGCAGGCGAATTCGAGCGTGCTGGTTTCGTTGTTCCGCTGGATTCGCCATGCCGTGTCGCCCTTGGTGACGATGGCCTGCCAGGGCTTGTCGAAGGCGCTCACCTTGATCCACGCGGCCACCGTGACGCCGCCCATGAAGTCAAAGGCCGATTCGTCGTCGTTGTCGAGGAAATCGCCGTCGCCGCCCAGTGCGATTGCGCCGCCGACCTTGCCGCCGGAGGGCTGCCAGTCGGGGTTTCCCTGGACCGTGGCGTCGTAGCCGTTGCCCGAGCTGTCTGCGGCGGTCCTGCCTTCTTTCTCATCCAGCTTCCACCACGCCACCAGTCTCGCCAACTCGCCGGTCCCGAGGGCGGCGGGGTTCTGCCAGGCGTTGTCTTCCGTCGTACACCACATGAGCTTCGTATCGCGGTCGCCGCCGTCGTCGTCGTCATTGACGTGTACGTCGAGCCCAATCTGGCTGGTGGTCTGCGGATCGGCGTCCACCGTGGACCAGGGCAGCCTGACCTCAAGCCGGTAGCCGGCGTCGGTCTTGGCGAAAGCATACTTGACGCCTTCGGTCTTGTCGTGCTTCGTCTCGCCCATGCTCGGCGACGAGCCGTCCCATGAGAAGTTATACTGGTAGTCGTTGTCCTCATAGGAATCGGACTTGCTGTTGTCTGCGTCGAGGAAGACCTCCACGGTGTCGTCCAGCCAGAACTCGTCAGAATCGTTGACCAGTTTCTCGTCTGCGACGTCGACCAGCAGGTAGAGCGCCTCGTTGTCGTACATCGCCTTGAAGCCGGCGGAGAAGTCCGTCTCGTCGGAGGCAGGGGAATAGGCCACGTTGGCGATCTTGTTCGATTCCACATCCGCCCAGAGGGCGTCCGCTTTGCCGTCGATCTCGGGAGAGCGGTTCGTCCGGAGGATGGACACTGCCTTGCCGGCCGTCTCGCTGCTGTCCCCCGCCTCGCCGTGGGCGCTCTCCAGGACCTGGGCCAGGCGCGTGGCCGGTCCGACAATCTGGCTGATGGGCGGCAGATCGCTCACGCTCAGCCGGACGCTGAAGCTGTTGTCCTGCTCACTCGTTTGCAGACGAAGAGTCGTCTTCTCGGCGGCGTTGGCCAGTTCCTCCAGCAACGGGCGGGCCTCCGCGGCCACCTCGTCCGACGGGAACGGCACGTTCTGCGACGCGATCCGGATCGCCCCGGCGGCGTTGATGAGAACGAGCTTGCTGGTCGCAGGCGACAAGGTCGCCAGAGCGTCCTGGAGCTTGCCCCCACTGACCACGGAGCTGTTCTGCTTCATGGCCGCGACGGAGGTGTCGACCACCTGCGGATTGAGCGCCAGGACGAGGGTCTTGCTCGCCTGGTCCGTGTAGCCGCAGACCTTCATATCGTTGGCCAGCGCCACGTCGAAGCGGCCGGTGGCCGGGATCGCCGGGGCCTCCTGGGTGCCCTGGGGAAGCGCCTGCGACATCAGGAGCAGGGTCCCCAGGAGCTGGTGCACCTGTTCGGGATTCTTGCAGGTCACCGCCAGGCCGATCGAGTGCAACACCGGGGGCATCGGCCAACCCTGCGTCGTCACCGTGTCCTTGGAGGGAGCCGCGAACAGCGTGATCTGCTCGATATTGCCGAAAATCTGGGGGCCGAGGTCTTGTCCGGTCGCCTCCATGATCTTGGCGCCGATGGCCTGGGCCTGGGCCGAGTCGGCGCCGCCCAGCGTCAGACTAATCAAAGCCACCGCCTCCGCCGGGATGGCCTTGAGCCTGTTCTTGTTGAGGTTCGGGGTGCGAATCAGGTTGTAGAACATGGACTTGCTGCCGTCCTTGAAGTTCATGTTCGCATCGAGGGCCACGCCGGTTTCCCGCAGCGAGAACGAGGCCAGGAAATCGTCCACGTTCTGGAAATCGACGAAGCCGTTGGCGACCTGGACCTCCTCGGGGATGTCGTCGGCCGGAAACACCTTGAGGAGCCGTCCATAGGTTTCGTCGACGTTCAGCCACACGGTCACCGCGTTCTGCTGGCGGGCCTGCTTGCTGATGCTTGTGAAGGATTTGTTGGCGGAGGCCAGCGACGGTTGGCCGAGCTTGCCCTTGTGCCGCAGGATCGCCTGCTGGAGCATCTCCGGGCGGGAGGATGCAATCACGACCGTGTCGTCGAATGCGATGGTCGCGGCGCCCTCCGCGCAGGTCACGACGCTCATGCCGTCGACGGCAGGGGCCGCCTGGCCGAAGCTGCTCAACGCCATGCGAAGCACGCCCATCAACGCGTCGCTTTTGCCGGGGTACAGGACGATCATGGCCGGCGGGTTTTCCTGGGTGATGTCCATGATGCCGATGCCGATGCCGCGAATCTTCTTGAACTCAGCCAGCATGGAGGGGTTCAGCAAACCGCGGATGATCGCCGCCGGACCGCCGCCTTCCCAGCCGGAACCCTTGTTCAGGTTGGCCATCGCCTCCTCGACCGGCGTGTCCTTGAGCATCTTGAAGATCGTCTCGACCTGTTGCCCGGGACTGCCGATCTCGATGTAGAAGATGGTCTCCGGCGGCATCAGGCCGGCCGGATCGGAGTTGCCCAACTCGTCCAAGAGGGGTTTGACCTTCTCGACCATCTCGGTCTGGTCGCTGTAGTTGTCCACGAGCTTCGTGAAGACCGTCTTGGCGTCCATCTCCCGCTTCTGCTTGAGGTAGATGGAGCCCTGGCGATATAGCGCCTGGGCGACGAGGTTCTTCGGCGCCGAGGTGTCCTCGATGACTTGCTGGTAGATCCCGACCGCCTTGTCGAGATCGCCTTCCACCTCCTCGACATAGAGCCCCTCGCGGAGCAGTTCCGCTGCGGTTTTGGCCTGCGCCGCCGGGGCGAGCACCGCCGCCAGCAACGCCGCCACGATCAGTAATTTCGTGGTTCCTCTCATAATCAGGCTCCTTTCCGAGTTCGTTGTGCGTCGCACGTCGTCAGTCACCGCTTCGCGCAGCGCGGTACGCAACACGCTGTACGCAAACGAATCTTCGTCCCCGCGTGTTACCGTTGTGTTACCGCTTCATCCTTTTTGGGTGATTTCGGCGGAAAACTCGAATCCTGGAAGTTGGCGACGTATACTGGCAGCCGCAGCGCCCACCGCTGTCCAGTGACGAGATCGTCGAAGAATAGTGCGAAGGATCTTCTCGCGTCCGGCTGTATAGGTAGTGAAAGCCGTACCGTTGTTTCGAGCGTGTCCATGGACCAAACAGAAGAGAAGGCTCTTGTCCGTCGGCTGGTCAGGATGGATGACGGGGCGTGGGAGGCATTCTGCCACGAGTATTCCCTACCCTTGTTGACCTTCGTCCAGTTGCAGTTCATGTGCAGTCGCGAACTGGCGGAAGAAGTGGTCCAGAGGGCTTTCGTCCGATGCGTGAAATCGATCCGGAGCTTCGATCCGTCGCGGGGACGCCTGTTCGCATGGCTCAAGGCCGTCGCCAGGAACGAGGCGCACACAACGCTGTCTGCCTACCCGGCTCGCCCGGAGGCGGAGTCCGAGATCGTGTGCGACGCTATCGAAGGACTGGATGATGCCGAGCTGCCCGACGAGGTCCTCGCCCACAAGGAGACGCAACTGCTGGTCCATGAGGCCTTGATGGAATTGCCCAGCCGGAACAGGAAGGTATTGACCATGAAATATATGGACAATTGCCGGGTCGCTGAGATTGCCCGGCTGCTCGGGCAGTCGGAAAAGGCGGTCGAGTCATTGCTGTCCCGGTCCAGAAACGCCTTCAAAACGATGTTCCTCAAAAAGACCAATCGCAACCGAGCACGTGAGAGTGGGTGCACCGATGGAATCTGAATCTCCTCACGACATCTTTGATGAGAATCTCCGAAGGCTGCTGAAGGCTGCTCGACAGGAGGATTCGGGTTTCCAGACGCGCCTTCTGGAGGCTGTGCGTACGGAGGTTCGCACGGAACGCTCGGCCATCCGCAGAAGGTGGGTCCTCCGAAGCGTGTACGCGGCCGCCGGTGTCGCGGCGGTCCTGGCAGTCGTGTGGTCCGTGGGGACGCATCGGACGCAGAACGCGGGCCAGTTCCAGCCCCTTTATGGAGCGGCCGAGTTGGTGGACGCCGGGGGATCGAGAACCGTCACGAGCAGCGAGCCGATTCCCGCCGGTTGTTCGATCAGGACCCTGTCGGGCAGCAAAGCTGAGGTCCTGCTCCGGGACGGCAGCAGGCTCACCCTGGCGCCCCGCACGACTCTGCAGCTCATCGGGGGAAGGCGGGGTCCGGCCGCAAGGCTCCAGGCGGGAACCGTGAGCATTGAGGCGGCCAAGCAGCGCGGCGGCAGAAGGCTGATGATCGAGACGCCTGGCTCACTGATCACTACCCTGGGGACCGTCTTTGACGTGCAACTGAGTACCAAACCCGACGGGACGCGCAAGACCAGGGTGGGCGTCATGTCCGGCCTGGTCGAATTCGAGTCCGGCGGGCAGAAGGTTCGATTGCCGGCCCGCACGGAGGGGATCGCCGAAGAAGGACAGTCCCCGGAAAAACGCCTGGCGAATCTCGAACTGAATGAGATGCTTCGTCTGATCCGCAGAAACGGAGAACTGGCCGGGCGGCTGAACAAGAAGGAAGGGGCGTCCGCCATCGTCCAGTGCACAGATGGCGGCACTGCGGCGATCTGGACGATCCTCCGCGTTGAAGACCTCCACGACGCGGGCAACGGACGACGCTCGCTGAGTCTGATATCGCCTGCCTCCGGGGCGAGGCTGTTCACGCTGGAGGGACGCGAGATTCCCGTTGATGCCCAGGGACTTGATTTGTGGGTCGATGCGTCCTCGCTGGACCCCGACACGACGCAGGAGGCAAGACTGATTCTGGAGTTGCACGACGTGAAGGGGATCTTCCAGACCGACGCCAAGGGCACGACTCGGCTCCGGATTCCGGCGGATGCAGCCGATGCCGTGACGCTGCTGCAGTTTCACCTGCCCTCCGAGGCGAAGATCGAGCGAATCTGGCCCGAGCCGGTGGAGAGCACGAGAATGTTGAATCGCACGGCGGTTACAATTGCCGGCGAGATCGAGGGGCTTGGGGTTTTCAAGTAGAACTCTTTTTCTGAAAGGCGAGGTGAGATCATGATGTGGCGCAGAAAGTCTATCAACACTTTGGCGTGTATCCTGATGTTCTGTCCGGCGGTCCTCTGCGGAGCGGACGCCGGCCGAAAGAATGGAGTGGACCTGCAGTTCTCCCTGAAGGCCGATCCCGTCACCGTCTCCGTTTCGGGCAAGGTGACCGACAAGAGCACGGGCCGGCCCATCGCCAATGCCCTGGTGCGGGGGCACATTGTCCTCTGGAAGCACCAGGGACCGGAGTTGTTCGAGAAAGCCCCGTATTCGGAGACGAAGACGGACGGGCAAGGACGCTACTCGTTGCAGTTCGTCACTGGCCTCACCATGTCCGGCCCGCACAAGGGAGAGGACGGCTTGTGCGTCTATGTCGGGGCGCCCGGGTATGAGACCCTGCCGCAGTACGCGAAGCGGGACGTGACCCCCGACAACGCGAAGTACGACGACTTCGATTTCGCACTGGACAAGGGCCAGCGGATTTCCGGCCTGGTCGTGGATCAGGACGCTCGCCCGGCGCAAGACGCCGTTGTCCGGCTCCAGGGCGGCGAGAACGGCGACTGGGATTTCTTCGGCTCGACCGGTCAGACGAAGACGGACCAGGATGGCAAGTTCGAGCTGTGGATCAGCAAGGGCCGGGGACGCTGGCTCAATGTCACGAAGCAGGGCTATGGGACCTCGTTGTTCTGGGACCACCTTCAGAAGAGCGACATGGGGACCTTGACTCTCGCTCGCGGCGGCAGCATCAAGGGCAGGATCGTCGGTCCGGACGGCAAGGGGCTGGCCAATTGCGAGGTGTCGGTCCGAGAGTATCCCTGTGGTCTGGCGATTGACAAGGTGCTCACCGACAGCGAAGGCAACTACGTTCTCCAGGGTGTGCCGGGCGAACCGAGCATTGTCGATTTCTACAAGAGAAAGAACGGCAGGTACATAGATCAATGGGGCCAGTGCAACGTTCACGCGCGTCTTGATCCGCAGATGCCGCTGGCGAACGCGCCGACATACAAGATCCTGGCCAAGGACGGGCAAACTGTGACGGGTCCCGACCTGACCATCGGCGCCAATACGACGGTTTCCGGTCGGCTCGTGGCACCGCATCATACGTACGGTCTTGGCGGGCTGCTCGTAAGGCTGGACACCAGTTGGGGCAACATGGTCGAGGCCGACGCCGACGGCAACTTCCACTTTCCCTTCGTCTCGCCGGGCAAGCACAGCCTCACGGCCTACCTGCCCCACAATCTGCGGGGTGATCGCGGCATCGGCCGGACCGAGATCGAGATCCAGCCGGGCAAGTCGCTGGGCGACGTGCAGATCGCTCTGCCCGATCTTGCCGAGCTGAGGGTGCAATACCTCGACGCCGACGGCAATCCGCTGGCGGGCATTTCCGCAAGCGCCACGTGGTCGCCCAGCGGCGATGGCGGCTGGACCGAGGGGACCCGGTCCGACAAGGAGGGCTGGGCTGTCCTCTACCTGTATCCCGGGGAAATGCAGTACATCCGCGGCTTTGATCGTTCGGGCTCGCTCGTCGCCGAGACTGCGAAGCAGGTCCGACCGAAGGCGGGGGAGGTCCTCGATAGTCTGCGGATCACGATGCTTCCCTGTGCCCGGTTTCGCGGCCGACTTTTGGATGACAAGGGCAACCCCTTCGCTGGAGGGACCGCCCTATGTACTCTGGCCTTTGCCGACGGCGTGCAGACGAAGCGGGGCATCCGGACGGACTCGGAGGGCCGCTTCACGTTGGAAAGGCTCACACCCGGTTTCGTGACATTCTCCGTGGAGGTCGATTCCGTCCTGTTCAAGAACGTGACGAAAGAACCGTTCGAGCTCAAGCCCGGCCAGGATCGCGATGGGGGCGTCCTCACGCTCAAGGACGGCCTGAACAAAAAGCAGATCGTCCAGGACCGCAACTCGCACGGGATGGAGTACGCCCAGGAAGTCCACGCGGCTGCCGAGAGTCTCTTCGACAAGATCAAGACCGCCGACTACGAGCACTATCTCAAGCCGGGGGTGCATTGGACGGAATTTCCCATCGCCGGATACTACATGACCGATCACTGGTTCGATGTCCTCGTTCCGTGGATCTGCAACACGTTCAAGCAGAACCCCATTGTCAGCGTGGAACTCGGCCAGGTGTTCCTGAACCCGGGGCAGGTCAACGGCAAGAAGAACCTCCCGACTATCCCCTACGAACTCACGCTGAAGGACGGCCGGAAGTTGAAAGGCAACCTGCCCTTCGAATACACGTTCGACGGCGATGAGGCGCACTGGCACGGCCTCTGCGGCATCGATTGGCACCTCACCGAGGGGGACAAGAAGTAGGATGCTCAAATCTCAGGCGCCCTGCGGATCTCGCGCAGGGTGCCTGACGCTATCGCGATTCGGCCTGTTCCCACCGCAGCCGGGGATAGTCCTGGCCTTCGCGGATCGTCCAAACGTCGTCGAAGTCCCAGCCGAAGTTGCGGAAGGTAGACGCAGTTCGCATCTCGGCGGTGGTCAGACGGACGATGCCGCCCTGGGCGTCCGTCCCCGATCCCAGCCCCTGCGTCATCGACGACGCCTCGGCGTCCCAGAAACAGCACAGAATAGCGGGGCGGTAGACGTGCTGCCACATGGGCTTGTCCGGCGATGAAGGAGACCCCCTGATCTCTTCTACGACGAATTGGCATGGCGGATACCCGGCCAGCTTCTCGGGGTTCCGGACGGATTCATTCTCACCGACAAGGCCGCCTGTGTGCTCCTGCCCTGTGACTTGGCCCGCGGAATAACACCGCACGATGCAGCATCGCCACGCCATCCCAATGAGTCCGCCGACCTTCGTCGAACCATGAACCGGCCCGAGGGCATAACAATCCTGGATCTCACCGCCACCCACGACATCTGCGATTAGGCCGCCCACATCTTCTACGCCGGTCGTCGAACAATCCGAGTAGCATCGAGAGACTCTCCTACACTCCTTTGTCTCTGGGGAACTGCTCTGCCACATGCCGGTGTTTGGGGAGAACCCCATCGTCCCGATCAGGCCTCCCACTCGCTGGTGTCCACGCACATTTCCTGAGCTGGCGCAATGAGTGACACTCGCGTCGGCATCGCCGATGAGGCCACCCACGTTCAGGTTACCGTCTGCCTCCACCGCAGTCGAGCAGGACTCGATCTCGCCACATGCCCACCCCACAAGACCGCCAACCAACTCGTTCCCCTTGATTGCCCCCGTCACGGAGCAGCCGGTGATTGTACCGGCGCCGAGCTGTCCGGCCAGACCTCCGACGACGTTGCCGCCATGCACGACGATGTCTCTCAAATGCAGATTCCGAATGTGCCCCTTCGGGGTGCCCTCGGACACGTCAATGCCTTCACCTCCGACTTGCCCGAAGAGCCCAACCCAGGGGTCGTTCTGACGCAGTATGCGGAGTCCCGAGACCCTGTGACCCCTGCCGTCGAACACGCCGCAGAATGACCGTCCTTCTACGCCGCCGATGGGGTGCATGGCGTTGGGATCGGCGCCTTTCATGTCCAGGTCACTCGTGAGGATGAAGTGTCTGTCCCAGAGGTTCGGGTCGTTGCCGAGGGCGATGAGCTGCTCGCGGGTGGCGATCTGGTAGGGGGCGTTCGGCTCGCCGGTCCCGCCTGCAAACTGGGCGGTGCCGGCGGCCGCGATGCCTGTCACGAGGATCGCGGTGCACAGGCAGGTCAGCTTGAGTGTCCGATGCTCGGTCATGATAGTTCCCTTCGCTTTCATTCTGTCGCCATCATACCGGAATCGAAGGGCCCGATTCAAGTGAAACTGAACCCCCTATCGCGTCGCACTCTCTTCGTTCGTAGTGACGCCGTGAGGCTTTAGCTTCCCGTGATCCGTGTCTCGTGACCGGTGACCCGAGCCACGAACGACGGGGCACGAGTCACGAGCCGGATATGCCCTTACGGGCACACTACGAGCGCGATGGATTGCCGGTCCATGAAGGCGCCGGTATAATGCCGGCCAAAGACCCGGTTGAAAGCCGGATCGGAGAACAGGAACTATCCCGACAGGATGGAGATGTCCACATGGTAACAGATCGACTTTATCCCTTACACAGGACTCTGCTTGGCATGCTGATCGTGAGTTGTGTCGTTGTCTGTTCCTGTGCGGCCCAGCCCAAGGCGACCCACACGTTCGCTATCGGCGACGAGGACTTCCTCCTGGACGGCCAGCGCCTGCAAATCCGCTGCGGCGAGATCCACTTCGCCCGCGTGCCCCGCGAGTACTGGGGACACCGGCTGAAGCTCTGCAAGGCGATGGGACTGAACACCGTGTGCGCGTACCTGTTCTGGAACCTGCACGAGTGGGAGCAGGGGCAATACGACTGGTCGGGCCAGGCGGACGCCGCGGAGTTCTGCCGGCTCGCGCAGCAGGAGGGGCTGTGGGTGATCCTGCGGCCAGGTCCGTACGCCTGCGCCGAGTGGGAAGGGGGAGGGCTGCCCTGGTGGCTGCTCAAGAAGCCCGACATCAAGCTGCGAACCCGCGATCCGGACTTCATGGCCGCCTGCCAGGGCTGGCTCAAGGAGGTCGGTCGCGTCCTGGGACCCATGCAGGTCACGCGGGGCGGTCCCATCCTCATGGTCCAGGTGGAGAACGAATACGGCTTCTACGGCGACGACGTCCAGTACATGGGCGAGATGAAGCAGGCCCTGGTCGATGGCGGCTTCGACGTCCCGCTGTTCGCGTGCAATCCGCCCTACGCGCTTCGCAAGGGACTTCGCGACGACCTGTTCAACGTCGTCAACTTCGGCAAGGATCCCGCGGGCGGGTTCAAGGCGTTGCGCGAGATCCAGCCCAAAGGACCGCTCATGTGCGGCGAGTTCTATCCCGGCTGGTTCGACACCTGGGGCTTCCCGCACCACCTGGGCAACACGCCGCAATACCTCGCGGACCTGGAGTACATGCTCGAAAACAACGCCTCCTTCAGCATCTACATGGCCCATGGCGGCACCACGTTCGGCCTGTGGTCCGGCGCGGATCGGCCGTTCAAGCCCGATACCTCCAGCTACGACTACGATGCGCCCATCAGCGAGGCAGGCTGGGTCGGCGAGAAGTTCCAGCTCACGCGCGACCTGATGGCCAGGCACCTGCTGCCGGGCGAGACAATCCCCGATCCGCCGGCGGCGAATCCCGTGACGACGGTCGCCCGCTTCGAGCTGACGGAATCCGCCGGGATCTTCCACAACCTGCCCGCGCCCCTCTCCGACAAGGCCCCTCGCAACATGGAGGCCTATGACCAGGGTCGAGGCTGCATCCTGTACCGCACGACGGTGCCGGCCGGCCCTGCGGCCCAGTTCAGCGTCAGGGAGGCCCGCGACTTCGCGTGGGTCTTCTTGGATGGCAAGCTCGTCGGGACCATGGACCGCCGCTCTCGTCAGTACCGCGTGCAAGTGCCGGCCCGCCAGGCCGCGGCGAGGCTCGATATCCTGATCGAAGCGATGGGCCACATCAACTTCGGGCCCGAGGTGCACGATCGCAAGGGTCTGCATGGCCCGGTGGTCCTCAAGACTGCAACCGGCGCCGAGGTCGAGCCGAGCGATTGGCAGGTGTATCGCCTACCTCTGGATGAGCCCATGCTCGCGGGCCTGCGATACAAGCAGGGCAGGGCCACCGGCCCCGCATTCTGGCGGGGGACGTTCGAGGTGGCCAAGCCTGCGGACACGTTTCTGGACGTGAGCACGTGGGGCAAGGGCGTCCTCTGGGTCAACGGGCGGTGCATGGGCCGATTCTGGAACATCGGACCGACGCAGACCATGTATGTGCCGGGCCCATGGCTTAGGCAAGGCCGCAACGAAGTGATCGTGCTGGACCTGCTCGGGCCGACGGAGCCGGCGCTGGCCGGCCTGGAGAAGCCGATCCTCGACCAACTCCGTCCCCAGCTCGATTTCGTCAAGAAGGTTCAGCAGTCCGTCCTGACGATTGAAGGTGTGCAGCCGGTCCGTGTCGGCGGTTTCCGCTCCGGCTCCGCGGCCCAGGAAGTGCGATTCGACAAACCGGTGCAAGGCCGCCAATTCTGCCTGGAAACGCTCAGCGCCATTGACGGCAAGCCCTTTGCCGCAGTTGCGGAACTCGACCTTCTCGGCGCAGATGGGCAGTCCATCCCGCACACCGTCTGGACCATTGCCTACGTGGACAGCGAGGAACGGATCAGCGAAGACGGTTCGGCGCTCAACGCGATCAACGGCCAGACCGCCGATTTCTGGCACACGGAGTGGAGCCAGGCCCAGCCGGACCATCCGCACCGCCTGGTCATTGACATGGGTCAGCCAGTCGCGATCAGCGGCTTCCGCTACACGCCCCGACCGGGCAACAACACAGTCGGCGGCAGGATCAAGGACTACCGTGTGTACATAGGCGAAACCCTGGCCAAACCGGTGCAGCAGTAGGCGCGTGCCGTAAGTATGGTTGATGGGGACGCTGGAACAAGCTGCTATAGTTGCGGCGTTCCTCTTGCCGCGTGCCAGATCCTTGC
>JBDKRX010000196.1:0-15136 GCA_039683175.1 Phycisphaerales bacterium | reverse complement strand
GCGGTGCCGCGGGCGCCGATGATCAGCGTCGCCTGCGTCGGCGTGACGAATCCCTTCTGATTCGTGGCCGTCGCTTCGAGCACGCCATCGATGTAGATCTTCATCGCTCGGGTTCCCGTCTCGAACGTGGCGGCCACATGATACCATTGGTTCGCTCTCAAGGCATCTACCGACTGCCAGGTGTTCTGGCCGACGCGGAAGTGGACGCGGCCGTCGGCGTCGAGCCACAGACCGAAGCGGTTCCCATTGCTGCTGTTGCGATCGTATTCAAGAATCGCGTGGTACTGACCGGCGGTTTCTCTCGGGTAGATCCAGGCGGAGACGGCGAACGAACCCGGGGCAAAGTCAAAACCCGCAGGTCTGTCCACGCGGATATAGTCGCCGCGACCGTCGAAATCGAGCGCCCCGTCGAACCAGCCGCCGGAGGTCCGCCAGGTCGGGTTGCCATACACGGTGCCGTGGCTTCCGTTGCCGGAACTGTCGGCTGCGGTGGTGCCTGCGGATTCATCGAGCTTCCAGTGGGCCAGAGGCGTAAGCCCCCCCAGATCCCACGCGGCGTAGGCATGATTCGTCCAGCCCCAGGAGTACACAATCGACTGGCTGGATCGGTAGACCGCCTGGACGCTCAGCCAGAGCACGTTGTTGCTGCCGTCCTGGCGATACCAACTATCCTCGGGCAGACGAACCGTGTAGCGATACACCGGCTCAAAACCCTGCACTGAGGAACTCGTCGGCGACGGGTCTCTGTCATAGCCGACGAGAACCTCGTCGAAGGAATCGGCCTTGTATTCCCAGAGTTTGCGGCCGGGGTAGCCGTAACCTTTCGAATTGCTCGTATCCGAAGCCGGCACATCCGACCACAACGACAACAGGAAATAGTCGGGCGCCCGCGGAGAGGTCATTTGCTGACACGCTGTGGGCAGATAGCCGTGGCCGAGGTAAGACCCCCACCAGGCAATGGCGGTGATCGGTTCCGTCGTGGTGCATCGCCAGTCGTCGGCTACGGTGCGCCGGGCGGTCACAGAGGTAGTCCCGGTAGCAAGGGACTGCTCATCCTCATAATACGGCCAGTCGCGCAGGCCGGTGAAAGCCTGTTCCCACTTGATGTAGGCCGGATCGGTGTCCATCTCAAAAGCCAGGTCGTACGTGTCCCGTCGCTGGCAGAGGAGGGAATTCGCGATCGGCTGGGCTGTTGTCGAGTCGAGCGTGAATCCTGCCCGGATGTCGTCGGTGCGAAACTGCGCCGCGACAGCGCCGTCGGCCCAAGGCTCAGGCCGGGTTTTCCAACCCCAAGGGTACGTTGGGCCAGGCGAGCCGGTGTAGACCGCGGTGATGCTGATCCAAAACACGCGGTCCTGAGTGCTCGCCACGTACCGGCCTTGGTTAAAATACTCTGCGGGCTCCAGGTCCAGCGTATATCGGAAGGCGGTGTCCGACGGTTTCTGAGGGAATACGTCGTAACCCGCCCACTCCTCCTGGACTCGGCTTGGCGCCGCGGTCACCACCCAGAGCAACTCGCCGGGCCTGCTGAAGCTGTAGCGGCTGTCGGCGGGAGCATTGCTCCAGAACGCGATCCGCCAGGAGCCCGGCTTGACGCTCGGCGCGGTGTCGCCGGTCCAGCCCTGGTAGGAACCCCACCAGTGCACGGACGTTACGGGCATGTCGCCGAGACAGCGAAAGTCGTCCGCCGGAAGATACCAGGTGCCGGTCGAATACTGCACCGGCTTGCTGACGTATGCCGGCTGATCCCACCCGCAGAAGACAGGCGCATCCAGGGTAGGGTCCATTTCGACGGGCGGCTGTGACCACTTCACATGCTCCGTCGGCGGCAGAGGCGTGAACGCTTCCAGAACCTGGACCATGTAGTCCTCCACCTCGCCATCTGGGGCCAGGCCGTAGTATTGCAGGCCGCGCGCCGTGCTGAAGCGGAAGCGTGCAAATGTTCTGCCTGCTGCCGCTCGGCCGGGCACGTCGATTGTCACCGTGTTGGCGCCGGCAGCCAGCAACAGATCGGTCGCAATCTGCTCATCGGAATCGTCCCAGTCGCCGTCGGCGTTCCAGTCGATCCAGGCGTTCAGATACCCCCGAACGGAGGCTGTCACCAGGATAGTCGCCGGCTCACCGGGGACAAGTTCCGTGGCGAAGACCACGCCGTCCTCGTCGTCCGTATCGACTATGTCGTCACCCGTGGCGGTCGAGTCGGGCTGGCCGTCACTCTCGCCGTCGATCCCGCGACCGAGGTACGTGTCGGAAATGATGCTGTGCCGGGCGCCGTTGCTCACGAGCCAGGTCGGATAGGTCAAATCCGGCGCATCGCCGAAGTCGAGATCCTCCCGCACCGGGCCCACGAGAACGAACGCCAGATCCAGCGGCTCGCGGTACGAGACGTGGTCCTCTGGGTAGACCAGGGGCAGCCAGCCCTCATCCGGATCGAACCAGACCGCGTTGTCTTCATATTGGTACATCCGCCGGGTCGCCTTCCACCCGATCGCGTACCGGGCGTTCTTATCCGGGAAATCCCGGATCTCGATCCAGTACGTCTCCCCGAGCGTCATCTGGAACAGGTCGTCGTCCTCATCCAGGCAGATGTCGTATTGCCAGGTGCGGTTGTTGTCCCCGGCTTCGTAGACGCCCGTGTTCGGGTCGTACCAGGCTCCCCAGATGTTGTTGCTGACCTCGGTGAAATCATAGGTGTACGGCAGGACCTGCGTCTTCCAGAGCAGCGTGCCCGGCCGGCTCCACGGCGTGATCGAATCCGCCGGTCGGTTCGAGTAGATACTGATCTCGAAGGTCAAGCCGTCGATGCTCGCCGTGGGCATGACGTTGTCCATGAAAGTCGCCCAGAAGTGAATCTCGGTGAGCGGACCGTTTTCTGTGGCCTCGAAATCATCGGCGAGCCGGGCGTTGGACAGACTGACGCCCACCCCTGTGGTCTGCGTGTCGGGCAACTGGGCCCAGTGCATCACATGGGGATCTCCCGTCTCCCAGGTGCAGTATTCCAGGGGCGCCTGAACGAAGAGCAGGTAATCCTCGGTTTCGCCGTCCTCGAATGCGCCGTCGCCATTCCAGTCCTTGCCGACCGGCCGTTCCGTGATCGAGAATCGTGCCCAGACATAACCGTCGCGAGGCCCAATCGGAAAACTCGACGGGCTCAGACCTGACAGCGGCCCGTCGTACCCATACGGGATGGCGAAGTTGACGAGGACATGCTCGGCCACGTCCGCACTGCCACATCGCGAAGAACCGGCCCAGACGCCGTCGTGATTCCAGTCGAACAGGACGTTCACATAGGCCACCTGCCTGTCGGAGCGGCTGTTGTGGACCCGGATATCGATCGTGGCGCCCCAGATGGCCGTCAGGCACGCGCTCCCGATGGATTGCAGCCCAATGGAGGACAGCGCCGAGACGGCCTGAGAACCGGGCGAGCCCCCGATGGTATAGGCCCGCGGCTTGATCAGGCCGGCGTCGCCATCCGTATTGATGGTCTCATCTGCGTTGTAGTGATTGGGCGTGAAGGTCGGGCATAGACCGCCGTTGCCGTCGGCTTCGACGTCCACCTTGGCGCCGAAGTACATCTGCCCCTGGCTGGTGTGCTGGATCCAGGAGGCCGGACCCACGGTCACACAGGTCGGGAACATGCCCACGACCCCATCATCCGGGTAGGCAATGACCCCCTCGGGGGCATCGCCGAAATCATACTCGTAACCGCCTGCCGCAGAGACCTTGTCGTCTTCCGCACCCCAGGCGGCGCCATACCCCACAAGCAGGGCAATCAGGGCAACCGCGACCACGCGATCGCTGAGCAATTCCTTCAGCCGGTTCATACTTGATCCTCCCAAAAGTAACTTCACGTACAGTCTCCAGCATTCGGTGACGAAGTGGCTGACTGCACTGCGGCACTTGCCTTACGCGGAACACGGCGTTGGAAAGGCCTGTAATGTCCGCACATACACCTTTTTCGCGTCATTTCCGAGGAATCGACTTGCGCAGCCCTTGTCTCAAATGAAAAGTGCAGACCCGATACGAAAATCACTTCACCACCTCCTGGGACGCTGCCACTTCGAAATCCACGCGTACCGCGCCTTCGATCAGAGGCCAGGCACGGCATTATCGGACCGCTTCTTGCCCTGGTACAGGCCGTCAGGATGAACCCGAAATCGCCGGGCCCTCGCACCGGAACCGTGGCGGTCCAACGTAACTACGTGCCACAACGCGCCGCGGATGTAACGGTTTTGCCCAAGAATTGTTGCTCCCAGCGGCGGCAAGAGGTGCAAATGCGGGGTCGCCTGCGCATGGCAATCCCGCCTTGTTCCCCTGCTTATCTCATGGCATCGAGCCAGTTCACGGCAAGTTCCCCGGAACGGGCGACCCGGCATCCAGCCCGGCCTTGGCATCCGGTTCCAGGGGGATGAACGTAGAGAGCTGGAAGGCCATATCGGTCGGCCTGAGCCGGAGATCGCACAACGAGCTGCCCGTTTCCCACCGAGCTCCAGGAGTCGGCGGCCACGGCGAGGTCTCCGACGCCGGCAGAATCGTCCGCACGGACGTGCCCGGTGCATCGGAAGCGGGTGTGCGAAGCTTCCAAGCCCATATGTGCTCCGGCTCATCATCTGTCGAATCGTAGAGAGCCGAGACACTGAGCCAGTAGACCGTCGAGCCGGAATCCTCTCCGGCTTGGGCGATCTGGAACCACTGATCCTGCGGAAGCAGGTGGCTGAACAGGAAACAGGTTCTGCCTGCCTGTGATTTGTTATCAGACTCCTCGCTACCCGACACAGACCATGCCCAGTTCGTAGAGTAGGTTTCCCAGATCAGCGAGCCCGGGTGGTCGAATGCACCGGAGTCGAACGTATCATCGGTCCAGATGCCAATGTGGAACGCAAGTGGCACGTCCGGCGGCAGATAGGATTGGGTCCATCCATCGAACACGCCCCACCAGTGAATCCCCGTGACGGGTTGGTCATCGACAGGCTCCCAGTCGTCGGCCGCAAGCTCGCGAAGGTGGAGCGATGAAGACACGCTGCCGGCCTGGAATACACTCGTGTCCTTGTTCGTCGCGGCCAGGGGCGGCTGGTTCCACATCAGGCGAGCGGCGCCGGAGATTGCCTCGGAATCCTGGCTCTTGACGATCAGGACATAGTAGTCCTCGACCTCTCCATCTTCCGCGGGTCCGTAGCTGTCCAACAGCCCACGTGTGTTGAAGCGAAACCGGACGTACGTCCAGCCGGCAATGGCATCCGCCGGCACTGAGAAGGCGAGCTCATTGGCGCCGCCCATCAGGAGCCGGTCCGTGAAGATACGGTCGTCACCGTCGTTGAATCGGCCGTCGCCGTCGAAGTCGATCCAGGCGTTGAGGTATCCCATGGTGGAGGCAACCACATTGACGCTCGTATCCCGGCCGACGCTGAGCGCGGAGGTGAAACGGACGCCATCTTCATCCACCCTGCCGGCATCGTCTCCGGTAGCCGTAATGCTGGGCTGGCCTTCCGACTCGCCGTCGACGCCGGCGCCGAGGAAAACGCCCGACACAATGGTGTGCCTGGCCCCGTCGCTGCCCAGGAGGGTCCGATACCCCTGATCCGGCGCGTCGCCGAAATCGGTGGAGGCCGCCTCAGTTTCGGCCTGCTGTTCGCACGTGCTGCCGGCCCCCAACCACACCATGGGGCTCAGGCAATCCGACTCGGCGCACTGGTGGCAGTATCCCGTCGTATAGTTGTAGCAGGCGCCAAACTGCGAATCATCGTCCCGGCATTCGTGAAACGCACCACGGTACACGTAGGCGTTGTGGCCCCTGAGCGTGATACAGACCCATTCCGGATTGTACCCGTCGATGGAATGGGTTTGTTGGGTCTCGACGCTGCCGGTCACAACGCTGTTCACCGAGTAGATGCGCGACGACGACATGTACAGCGACTCTTTGTCTGCGGTGGACATATCGTCCGGAAACGGGGGATAGCTGTTATTCAATTTCGACCACTCGGCGGTCGTCCAGCCGAAATAGGCCACGAGCGAAGTCGGCACCATCGGATCGACCGCCTTGGTGTAGACGTGATAGTCCAAATACCCCGTGCGGCTGGGATCGTACGAGCCATTGTAGAACCACATCCGCCAGCTATCGCTCTCCGGGTAGTAGTACCATCCGCGACCGTCGCCCCCGCCCTCGATGTAGTTTCCGTCGTTGTCGAGCAAAAGGCGATACCACACGCCTGAGAATTGAGCCGGGTTTTCGATGTCGTTCTGGCCGAAGGCAGGCACGAGACAGAACACAAGAATGAGCATCGCACCGCAGGCAAGGGAGGGGAAACGTTGTGTCATAGTCAGAGTCCTCTACGTCCTGAAAGTATCTCGGGACCGCAAGCACCGACACGTGTGCGGTCATCTATCCATCGGATGGTCCGCAGACCTCCTCCAGAAAAATCATACCTTGGTACTTGCGTACCCCCCATCCATGCGGCTCAAGCAGACTGCAACCACGCAGCCCAGTTCATCCCTCGATCCCCCCAATTTACCGGCTCCTGGTCACCTCGTCCAGCATAAAATGCTCTCTGCGAATGGTGAGGTGCGACCCGACTCTCCGGCAGCCACGCCCGATATGTCATGCCGAACAAGGTAGAACACCCAGGTGCCGAGCAGGGGGCCTCTCGCGTTCGCGGGCCAGATCCTTCAATGGGACCAGGATGACACGATCAGCCTAAAGCACGGCTGCAAATGGAGTTACATTGTTCCAGAGACAGCGGCTATGCCCCCCCAATGGGTGACAAAGAACCGCCATAGGCAGGTCCAAGAAGCCATTCTCCCGGTGCATTGTCGCCCGCGATTCTGCACGCCGGGGTTCAGGTGACTACCTCGGACGCGGACGTGCGACGCGATCACAACCCGGTGCGGGGTTCGACACCGAGCAGGTGACGCACGAAGAAATCCATGCGTCGGCGGCTCGCATAGGGACTCTCCCCTATCCCATGCCCCCCGCCGGGGACGATCAGCAGATCGAAATCCTTGTCCGCCGCGATCAGGGCGTTGACTACCTGCATCGTGGAGGAAGGATCGACGTTGCGATCCAGTTCGCCGACCGTCAGCAGCAACTTGCCCTGGAGCCTGGGAGCCAGCGTGACGTTGGACTGCTCCTCGTACCAAGGCCCGATCGGCCAGCCCATCCACAGCTCGTTCCACCAGATCTTGTCCATCCGGTTGTCGTGGCAGCCGCAGTCCGCGACAGCAACCTTGTAGAAGTCGCCGTGCGTCAAGAGGGCCCCGAGGGCGTTCTGGCCCCCTGCCGAGCCGCCGTAGATGCCGACCCGGGTCAGGTCCATCGCAGGATGTTTCGCAGCCGCCGCCTTCATCCAGAGAATCCGGTCGGGAAAGCCCGCATCGACCAGGTTCTTGCAGCATACGTCGTGGAACGCCTTCGAGCGGCAGGAAGTGCCCATCCCATCGATCTGCACAACGATGAAACCCAGCTCGGTAATGGCGTGGTGGCGGAGGAACAAGCCGAAGGCCTTGGGAACGAAGGCATCCTGCGGCCCGGCGTAGATCTCCTCGATCACTGGATACGAGCGATTCGGGTCGAAATGGGACGGTTGGACGATAATCCCGTAGATATCAGTCGTGCCGTCGCGGCCTTTGGCGACGAACCGCTCGGGGATACGCCAGCCGGTATCGAGCAACAGGGTCCAATCGGCCCGCTCCAGCTCGCAGAGCAGACGCCCATCGGCAGCGCTTCGCAACTCGGTCACGGGCGGCAGATCGACGCGAGACCAGCGATCCAGGAAACACCGACGATCCGGCGAGAACGTCACGTCGTGCGTCCCGTCGCCCTCGGTGAGCGTGACGACATGGGAGCCGTCGAGATTCACCCGGCACAGGTGGACGTAGTACGGGTCCTGCTCGGGGCGAATGCCGCCCGCCCGGAACCAGATCTCGCGTTTCGCTTCGTCCACGTACTCGACGTCCCGGACGACCCATAGTCCCTTCGTGATCTGGTTCTTCACTCGGCCGGTCTGGGCGTCATAGAGATACAGGTGATTCCAGCCGTCCCGCTCGGACATCCAGATGATCTCGTTCGTCGCGTCCACGAACCGGTAGAACTGCTTACCGGCATAGTCGATGAACGTGTCGCTCCGCTCGTCCACGGCAACCCGAGCTTGTCCCGTGGCGGCATCCACCGCGACGACCCGCAACACCTGGTGCCCACGCTGGTTGTACAGAAATGTGAACCGGCTCGAATCGGGCGACCAACGGATATCCGAAATGCTCCACGGATTGGGAAATAGCTCATCCGAGATGGGTACTCGTTGTCTGTCGGCGACCTGAAACAGGCACGGTTTCGAAACGTCAATCTGATCGCCCGGCTTGAGGTACTCCATCTCGTGCAGCTTCGGCTGCAACTGGTCTTTGGGCGAGGATTCGACCAGGTACACTTTCCGGCTGTCGCCCTTGCGGGTCCGCAGCACCACGAGTTTCTGCGAATCGGGCGACCAGTGGAACTCCTCGGAATAGGCTTCCTCTGCGGAACCATCGTCGCTCAACGCAGTCTCGTCATCGGAGGCCAAGTCCCGCAGATAGACATTGTGGTCCTTGATGAATACCTGCCACGCACCGTCGGGGGACCGCCCCCTGACCCTGGCCGGCAGGGGTTCCTGCGCATCGCCCGCCGGCCGGACCGTGTCCTTGTCGATCACGGCGTCCCCCGCCTCTTCGGCAGCGGTGAACACGCCCAGCGTCTCACCGGCCTTGTTCGCGACCAGCCAGACGTGTCCGGCGTAGGTGTGCTGGCGATGCTGACCGCCGGAATCGATGGTGGCGTAACGCTGTCGCTGCCCCTCCGAATCCACCCAGAACACGTCCACGGGGCTATCCGTCCGATTGAGGAAGGTGATGGACGTCTCGGTGCCCGTCCGGCGGCTCGGACGCACCCGCCGGCCCGCCGGAAGCGAAGAAATCTCCTGTTCGTCCCTCGGGACTTCGCGAACCTCACAACTGCTCAGATCGCACTGCCATCGGCGATCTTCACAGGTAAACGAGAGCTGTGAGCCGGAATCGTCGAAAACCAGCCGGTCGATGGGGAGCCGGTCGGCTTCCATCGTCTTCTCCAACGCCTTTCCCAGCGAACCGGCGAGCCTCTCATGGTCGAATGCCGGTCTGCGCATCCCGGCTCGGGCATCGACCAGGATGAATTCCCGTGCGTTCCCGGCCAGATCGTTGCGGTACCAGAACCGTGCGTTGTCTGCGAACCAGTGCGGCGTCACGCGGTCGCGAAATACCTTGTTGGCCGTCGCGTCGCGCAGACCCAGGGCTCGCTCGTAATCCGACCGGGTTCCCTGGGCCCCGGTCTCTTGCCCGACGGAAAAGAATGTGAAGACAAGAAGGGCTGCTCGGAATCGAAGGCAATACATCATAGTTCCATCCACTCTCGAACCCGGACCGTAGTGGGACTGTGCCCGCACAACCACGTCGGCTGCCGGCGAGGGACAGGGTACCATCCTGGCCGCCGTCCGGCAACTGCCGTGGAGACAGGAGTCTATGAGGTGCCGAACCGATCCAGCCCCTCAACCAAGGGAATTCCCTAAAAGCCTCCTCCCAATCGCTCAGTCATATGTATAATGCGAGGCAATTGGATATCGTTTGCGGGTGTATGGAGAATGACCTTGGGAGGTTCCGAAGACGATGGACACGATCGACCTGGCAAAGACGCATTTCCGACGAATCCTGTTCTGCACGGACTTCTCGGAGAACGCGGATTTTGCGTTCTCTTTCGCGGTGGACGCCGCGGGCCGGCGGCCCGGCAGTGAGCTGTATCTGCTCCATGTCATCCCGGAATCGGACGCCCAGTTCTGGAAAACCTACATCTATGAGGTCGAAGGCGTAGACAGCAAAGCCAGGCAGGACATCGACGAACGGATCGACCACACCTACCGGTCCCGTCTGCCCCAGGGCGTGGAACTCAAGACCGAGATCCGCGTGGGAAAGGACCACCAGCAGATCCTCGAATTCGCCCATGAGAAGCAGATCGATCTGATCGTTCTGGGTCGTCACGGGCACAAAGCCCTGGAGAAGGCCCTCTTCGGGGCCGTCACAGAGAAGGTCGCCTCCCGCGCTGAGTGCGCCGTACTCGTCGTCCCCTTGAGCTACCAGAAAAGGGCGAGCAACTGACAACCCGCGATCTGCTCACTCAGAGGGCAAGATTACAAGCGTATCGGACGCCCCATAGGCACTGAAACCCTGGATTATCACACCATAGCCGCCGTCGTACTGCCCGCCGTGGGATTCGACGTATTCGTTGCCTCTCTTGTTGTACTCGGCTCCATAGGTTCCCACGGCGTACAGTGCCCGGGAAACGACGCTTGGAGGATCGTCTTCCCGGTGACGCCGGATGAGGCTCTTGGACTTGCCGAGGTAGAATTGCACGCCAAAGAGGGCATGCTCGTAGTCGTTCTCGCCGCCGGCGAATTCGGCAAAGAAGCTGAGGCCATTGATCGGCGTCTGGTACTCCAGCTCGCCCAGGACCAGCCCGTTGTCGAACGCATAGAGGTAGGTCCCGGAGAGCATCAGGTCGTCCAGTGGATAGTATCGAAGGCTGAGACTGCCGCAGAAATCCGTCGCACTCGTCTCAATGAAGGGAACCGACACGTCGTAGTCGATATTGGCGACGCCGGCCCCGGCAGCCACCGTGAACCGATTCAGGTAGTACTCCCCCTCCAGGCCGATCAGGCCGGAGTCAAGGTCATCTTCATGGACCGTTCCGCCGGCAATGCCCAGGAGCCCCTTGTCCCAATCACGCCAAAAGAGATGCGCCCCCGCACCATAGAAGTCGCGATCCGAAACATCCGTGTAGAGACCATCAGCCTGAAAACCAAGGTTGTCCGTAATCGGAAGACTAAGGCTGCCCAGCCCGTTTTGCCCCGTGTCCCCTTCCATGCTTCCGCCGGAATAGGCCACCTTGCCATTGAGGCCCGACACGGCCTCTCCCCCAACCACGACACCACCCCACATCAGCACAACGGCAGCAACTCTCGCCCAAGTCATAAGACCTCCACTCACAAAACGACCTTCTCTGCAACGGCGCCGACACACACGGAGCCGTTGTCCCTTCCAGGAGACGTTTCGCCATCTCTGTCCCTATTATGCGCGAAGGCATCCTGGAACACAAGTGAAAGAGGGCAACTCGTACGGCCAGTATCAGGGACTGCGTAGGGGATGGCCGCGCTCTCCTCGCGGAGAGTGAGGCTCGACTATTCTCCCAGAGGCAAGAGCTCCACCCTGCGGAACTGCACAGGGTGACTCTCCGCTTGGAGCGAAATGAAGCCTTCGCTGAGTGCATGGTCGGCGCCGGCTTCGAGGAGCTTCTTGGCGTCGGCATCGCTGTCATCGAGCTGGGGCTCGGAGTATTCCAGCACGATTTCCCCGTTAACGATGTGGCGGAGGAGCCGGTCGCCGTGTACCTCGACCTCGGCCGTCACCCACTGGTCGCCGTGATAGGTCTTGGACGTCGAGTTGATGCAGTGCTGCGTGACGAGTTGGTCGTTCATGACGACGTTCGTGCCGGGCGTGCACAGGTTGCCGGTGGAGCGTTCATGGGTCCCGTCGCCCCCGAGCAGTTGCACCTCGATGCAGACGGGAAAACTCTGGTCTCTGGTCATCGTCGCGGGCGGCTGACAGTGGATCATCATCCCGCTGTTGCGAAAGGCCCAGCCGGGTCCGCCGGGCGTCTGCTCCCCAAGGAAGCGATACTCCACGCGGAGCCGGTAGTGCGAGAAGGAGTCCCTGTAAAACAGGTGGCCGAATTCGCCGTCGAACTTCTCATACTGGTCGTAGGCGACGGTCAGCAGGCCGTCCTGGACACGGAAGGTGTCTTTGTAGTTCACACCCAACTCGCTACCGGCGAACTTCGGCGTCCACCCGTTGAGGTCCGTGCCATTGAACAGGCTGATCCAACGCCCTTCAGTCGCAATCCCTTGTGTGGCCGCACAGCCCGTCCCAGCCAGTGCGACCGCAGAGAGAACACACAAGACACGTATGATACTCGACGGCCGATTCGTCCCAAGGCAAGAGTAAGGTTCTGTCATGGTCGATCACTCCTACAGTTTGGATCGTGTCACTTCCGAAGAAGCAGAGCGGCCTTCTTGGCGAAGTAGGTCAGGATGATGTCCGCGCCGGCTCGCTTGATCGAGGTCAGGACCTCCATCATGGCGGCATCGCGGTCGATCAGGCCGGCGTCGGCGGCCGCGTTGAGCATCATGTACTCGCCGCTGACGTTGTACGCAGCCAAGGGACAGTCGAACCGCTCGCGGGCCCGGCGGATCACGTCGAGATAGCTCAGGGCCGGCTTGACCATGACCATATCCGCGCCCTCTTCGATATCCAACTCGATCTCGCGGAGCGCCTCGCGGGCGTTGGCCGGGTCCATCTGGTAGGTCTTGCGGTCGCCGAAGGCCGGGGCCGACTCCGCGGCATCGCGGAATGGGCCATAGAACGCCGACGCGAACTTGGCCGCATAAGACAGGATGGCAACCTCATGGAAACCGTTCTGCTCCAGGGCTTCGCGGATCGCCCGGACACGGCCATCCATCATGTCCGAGGGCGCGACGATATCCGCGCCCGCCTGCGCATGCGACAAGGCCATCTTGGCCAGCAATTCGAGTGTGGGATCGTTGTCCACCTTGCGGTCGCGGATCACGCCGCAATGACCTGTGCTGGTGTATTCGCAGAGGCACACGTCCGTGATGACCAGCAGATCCGGCGTCCGCTTCTTAATCTCGCGGATCGCCTGTTGTACCGGCCCGCTCTCCGACCAGGCCTCCGAGCCCCGCTCATCTTTCTTCTCAGGCAGGCCGAACAGAAGCACGGCGGGAATGCCCAGCGATGCCACCTCCGCGGCCTCCTCGGCGATCAAGTCCGGCGAGAGGTGGAAACAGTCGGTCATCGAGGCAATCGGTTTCTTGATCCCCTCGCCCGCTCGGACAAAGAGCGGGTAGACAAAATCATTGACGCTCACGGAAGTCTCGCGGACCATCCGCCGCAACGTGGCGCTGGTGCGAAGCCGTCGCATTCGAATCTCAGGAAAACCCATTGGATCTACCATTCTCGATTCACTGTTGTCTATTGGCTGTCGCCCTTGCCCATGTCCGCACGGCATTTCGGGGGCGGCTCTGCCAGATTGTAGGTCAGCGTTCGCTCGATGTAAACCCCGTCTCTTTGTCCGTCAGGTAGCAGGCGGGCTCGTTGAGCCAGTGGGTATCCGCCGGGTCGGAATCGAGGAATCGGTAGTTGCCCTTGCACAGAGCGAACCAGCGGCACTTCAGACATCGTGGGTCGGCAAATGTGTCCTTGTTGCGGAGTTTAGCCAGGACCGGGTCGGCGATGTTTGACCAGATCTCATGGAAGGGCCTCTCCACCACGTTGCCCAGCGGGTAATTGCGCCAGAACTGATCGGGATACACGACGCCGTCCCAGGCGACGCAGGCGATCTTGTCGCCGACGCGGTTGCCGCCGTTGGCCAAGAGCAGGTCCCTGGCCTTTTCGAAACCGGGAGGGTTCTCCCGCTGCATCCGCAGCAGCAGATACGGCCCATCGGCGTGGTTGCCCACGGTCAGCACCTCATCGACCAGGTCCCGCTCGACGAATTCACGGGTCCTGTCGAAGATCGCATCGAGGACACGGCGCGTTCGCTCCGGCGCCGGCCCCTGCTCGTGCAACTGCGCGGCCCGGCCGCTGCGGACGAGATGGTAGAAGCACAGACGCCGGACGCCGATGTCCCTGGCAACGTCGAAGACCGCGGGGACCTGGTCGGCGTTCGCCCGTGTGATCGTAAAGCGAAGGCCCGTCCGCAAGCCAGCCTTGCGGCAATGCTCGATGCCGCGAAGAGCTGCCTGAAAACTGCCCTTGACCTGGCGAAATTCGTCGTGGAACGGCTCCTGCCCATCGAGCGAGACGCCCACGTAGCGCAGGCTCGCCTCACGAAGCCGGCGGGCCGCATCGGCGTCGATCTGCGTCCCATTGGTCGAGATCACCGTAGGCAGCCCGATCCGCTTGGCTTCATCCAGCAGGTCGAAGAGGTCAGGGCGAAGAAGGGGCTCGCCACCGCTGAACAGGCAGACCGGGGCATTCGCGTCCTTCAGTTGGGCAAGAAATCGCTTGGCCTGGTCCGTGGTCATTTCTCGCTCGCCACAGCCGGAATCGGAGGCGCTATAGCAGTGCAGGCACCGCAGGTTGCACCGCCGGGTGCAGTTATAGGCAACGACCGGGCCGACCTCGCGATCCCTGCGATATCGCAGGTCATCCGACTGGCCGCCCAGGCCACAGTACAGTTTGGAGATATTGATCATGTTTGATTCGTGATTTCTGATTTATGACTCTGATTTACCCTCGCGGCCCTCTTCGCACGACGCGTCACGCGCTACGCTCGACGTTCTCGATCGCGTCGAGCAGGCCGTCGATCGTGTGCTCCGTCGCCTCGACATCGACCCGCAGGCCGAACTGGGCCAGTTCCTTCGAGGTCACCGGACCGACCGAGGCAACTTTGACACCATAGGAGTGTACCGCCTCGGGCGGGATTTGTTCGAAGAACGACCGGACCGCCGAGGGACTGGCGAACGTCAGCCACTGGATCTGGCCCTGCCGCATCTGGGCGACCAGACCTGCGTCGTCGCCCTTCTGGGGCACGGCGGTGTACACCGAAACATCGGTCACTTCGGCCCCGCCTGTTTCGAGTCCTCGCACCAGCTCGTCGGAGGCGATCTCCGACCGTAGGAGCAGCACTTTCCTGCCCCGCAGATCGGTGTAGTCGAGGAGTTGTCGGGCAAGCTCCCGGCCCGTGAAGACGCCGGGAACGAAGTCGGCGCGAATCCCCGATTGTTGCAGGGTTTCGGCCGTCCTGGGCCCAATGGCCGCGATCTTCATCCCGCCGAAGACCCGGGCATCTTTATCCAGACCATCGAGGGCATCGAAGAACACCTTGACACCGTTGGCGCTCGTGAAAATCGCCCAGTCGTAGCCGGAGAGTCCCGCGAGCATTCGGATAAACTCATGGCGGTCCGTCAGGGCCTGGATCGCCAGCGTGGGGTATTCCACGGGCCGGCCGCCGCGAGCGACGACCTTGCGGGCGGAATCGGCGTTGCCCGCGGGGTCTCGCGTGACGACC
>JBDKRX010000195.1:0-14019 GCA_039683175.1 Phycisphaerales bacterium | reverse complement strand
ACCGCGTTACGCCCACGGGCCAGCGAATCATGACAGCCGCCCTGAAGCTTCGTGATGCGGACATCACAAAGTTGGCTGCATGAAAATGCTTGCCAAGAAAACAAGATGTGAAGACTTTGCTATGCGGTGGGCTGGATGAGCTACTTCGACGCGCTGCGTCAGGCCGTCGCGCGGGGCTGCAACCTGTTCGTGACCCATGAGCCGACCTACTACAACCATTACGACACGGACGAGTCCGTTTTCTCCTTTGAAATCGCCAGGCGGAAGAAGGCGTTCATCGAGGAAAGCGGACTGACGATCGTTCGCTGCCACGACGTTTGGGACCGTGTCCCCGGCCAGGGCATCCCCGACGCCTGGGGCCAATACCTGGGCTGGACGAAGGTCGTGAGGGAGCAGACGTTCTATCGCGTCTACGAACTGCCGCCGACCGCAGCCGGAGAGCTGGCAAAACAAGTCGCGGCCAAGGTCGCCCCCCTGGGCCAGAGCGGCGTGCAACTCATCGGCCCGGCGGACAAAACCGTTCGTACCGTGGCTATCGGCACCGGCGCGATCACGTCGCTGCGGACCATGATGACCGACCTGAAGGCGGACATCGCCCTCTGCACCGACGATGGCTTCACCTACTGGAGTGACGGCGCGATGGCCCTCGACATGGGATACCCGGTGATCGTGGTGAATCACCCGTGTGCGGAGGAGATCGGCATGGTCCGGTTGGCCAAGCACCTACGGGAGAAGTACCCGACCATCCCGGTCCACCACATTGCGCAAAAGTGCATGTTCGCGACGATCCAGGCGTAACCACCAAGCCGGAGTGATCCCCGCACAGCGCACGGTGTGACTCGCACGACGGTCTGATCCCTATTCTTCCGGATTGACTCAACAACAGGGGTATGCTACTATCCTGTTAGTCGCGAATCACGAGGATGACGAACGCCGGGGAGTGCCATGAAGAAAGGGCAGACAGATGTCGGCGATTTGACGAGCCAACTCATTGCTCAGTCCCGCGTGATCGCGAAAGGCCGACGCATACGTGATCTGGATCGACTGCTCCGGGAGTACGGGGGGAAACGCTCAATGTGGACCAGGAGGAGTAGCCCGGTGGTTGAGATGGAGGGCCAGAAGTACGAGTATCATTGGTATGAGCATCATGGCATTGGGCGATTTGAGGTCAAGAGAAAGAAGGTGGCTGACTTATGATTGTCAAGCTGAGGGAAAAGAGTGCCGACTTCTCCGATCTGACAATGGATCAGCCCTATTTCGTGATCGGAATCGAAGCGGATGACTATCGGATACTGAACGACCATGGCAAGCCGTATCTCTATCCGGCCCATCTGTTCGAAGTGGTCGATCCGCATGAGCCGGCTATCTGGGTAACAGAATATGGCGACGATGGAGAGCGGTACGCCTATCCACCCGAACTGAATGAAGCCGGTTTCTTCGAGGACTACTTCGATGGGGATGGCGATGCCCTCTCCAAGTTCTGGCATGTGGTGAACAAACGCCTGTCCGAAGCGGCGTGAGTCTCCCGTAGGACTTGGCGATGAAAAATGAGGGGATATGGGCTTCCGTGAAGATGTGCGTATGAAGGCTCTGCTTTGGTCGGATCGCCATTGTTGTCTCTGCAAGAAGGCTTCGGGTGTCAACATTGAGGTTCACCACCTTGAACCAAATAGGAAGGACGGAAGAGACGACATAGATAACGCCATCCCTCTGTGTTTTGACTGCCATTGTGATGTCATGGGGTACGATGCGCAACACCCTCGCGGCTCCAAGTACAGGATTCGAGAACTCAAAGCCCGCCGCGAGCAGGTCTATGAGGAGTTCACGCGAGGGCTTGTCCCACCCGTTCACTATCAGATCACTCAACTGCTGCCGAACGGGGATTCACGCGTATTCCCAGATGTCGGGTTCGTCCTGTCTCATGGTGGGGACTCTTTGCCCGTCTGCGTCAAGATCAAGATCGAGATCGTTCGCCCTCGTGCACAACCGGTTTTGCTCGACGGCCACTATTCGGGGACCGTACTCTGGCATCTTAATCCCGGACTTGCGATCTTCGGTCACTTCCAGATCCCGGATTGCATTCAAACCACAAAGCCTGGTTGGAAGGCGCGAGTCAGGGCGACGGTAATCGATCAGTACGAGCGGGATCATATGCACTTGCCCGTGCATTATGTGTATACAGCCAAGGGCAATTCGTGGATTCTTGAACCGTGAGAACTCAGCGGTGGCAGGTTTGTCGGGGAATAAGACAGCAGGATGAACGCCTCTGTTGTCGGGAGCGTTTCCGGTGTGACGAAGTGCCAGCATAAGGGAGGCCAGTATGGCGAGTAGGGATGTTGAGGAATGTTGTCCGCGATTTGAGCCGGGGTCCTGGGATGAGAAGGAGTTGAATTGGAAGGACAGGAAGTTCGTGAAGGACCGGGTTCGCAGCTTCCTGCATATTCCGCTGAACTTCGGCTCGGTGATGGTGCGGAACATGCAGAAGATTGAGGCCGCCGGGGCGAAGGTTGACGATGCGATCGTGCTCTCCGATGAGAATTCGCTGTGGGGTGCGGATGTCTATATCAGCGTCGGCAAGGAGGTCCCGAACTCCGACAACGTCACGATCTCGGGGACATTCGTGAGCAAGGTGTTCGAGGGGCCCTACCAGCGCGTGCCCAAGTGGATCCAGGAGACCAAGAGTTTTGTCGCCGCACGGGGCAAACAGATCAAGAAGCTGTTCTGCTACTACACGACCTGTCCGAAGTGCGCGAAGAAGTACGGGAAGAACTACGTGGTGATCCTGGCCCAGGTGTGAGCAGCAGGGGTAGTTGCACGACCATCAGGCCGGCGAACATCAGGGTGCAGCCGAACAGGTCCCGCGGGCTGAGCCGCTCGTGCAGCATCAGGTATCCGGCCAAGGCGGCGAAGACCGTTTCGAAGCTCATGACGAGGGCCGCGTGTGCGGGCGGGGAGGTTCGCTGGCAGATGATCTGGAGCGTGAAGGCGACGCCTGCGGAGAAGACGCCGGCGTAGAGGATGGGGATCGCGGCGGCGCCGATGGCAGGGATGGTTGTCTGCTCGAACGAGATGGCCGCCAGCAGGCTCAGGATCGAGCAGACGGCGAACTGGATGCACGCGAGCCGCAGTGGGTCGGTTCGCTTGGCCATGTGGTCGATCAGGAGCACGTGGGCAGTCCAGAACAGAGCCCCGATCAGGACGAGCAGGTCGCCTCGCCCGATGGCGAGCGATTCCCTGACGCTCAGCAGGTACAGGCCGGCCACCGCCAGGACCGCCCCCGCCCAGACGGCCAGGCCGCAGCGATGCCCGAGAAAGAGCCCGACTATCGGGACGAGCACCACGTAGAGGCTGGTGATGAAGCTGGCCTTGCCGGCGGTCGTGTAGACCAGTCCCATCTGCTGCATGGATGCGCCGCCGAACAGGGCCACGCCCACCAGGATGCCTCCCCACAGCAGGAACGACCCGCCCTGGCGGCCGTCCGGTCGGCCGCTCGGACGAAACACCAGGAGCACCGGCACGAGTGTCGCCGCGCCGACGGCGAAACGCAGCGCGTTGTACATCATCGGGCCGAGGTGGTCCATGCCCTTGCGCTGGGCCACGAACGTCGTACCCCAGAGGAACGCCGCAAAGAGCAGCAGCAAATCACTTTTCAACGTTTTCGTTTGCATGTTCTCAGGCACAAGGTTGCCGCCGGGGTCATGGTCCGAGGGTGCGATCCGCCCCCAGTGCCCGTTCCCGTGCAAGCGATAGCCGCCACTATAGACTTTCCCCACGCATTTTCAAGGCAAACGCGAGGGTCTTCGGGTCATACCTGCTGCGAGCCGCTCAGACGCCCAAGGGCTTTGTCCTTGTCCGCCGGGTTCATGTGGCTGTGGCGGACCGCTTCGCTGAGCGTGGCGATCGTCTGGTCGTAGGTGGTGCGGTCGACCGGGTAGGGCGTGGCGTCTTTGCCGCCGTGGGCGAAGGAGTAGCGGGCCGGGTCCTCGTAGGAGGGTTTGGCACCGTAGATCACTTCACCGACCAGCGAGAGCGCCCGAACCGTTTTGGGGCCGACACCCTCGGTGGCGATCAATTGCTCGTAGTTCTTCGGGCGGGTGTCGCACAGCAGGCGGAGGATCTTCTCCAGGTAATGGCTTTTCGAGAAGTCCTCGTTCAGGACGGGGTGCTGAGTGAACTCCTTGTTCTCCAACTGCAGGAAGGTGAGCTGCTCGCCTTGGCGCCTCATACTGACCATCTGGCTCAGGGGTGAGGCATGAGCACGCAAGATCTCGATGTCCTTCATGACGGGGTTGTAGCCGGCGTCCACGAGTTCGACGCTGAGCACGCGGTTCGATTCGCTGTCGCGGGCGGTCAGGTTGAGCGTGTGCTCGATTCGAGCGGGGGCGACGATGCCGCTGTGCGGCTCGCAGATCAGGTCGCGGGCGCTCTCGGAGAACCAGTGATAGCGCCGGGCGGAGGCGTCGGCCTCGTTCATCCCCTGCTGCACGACGGCCCACGCGCCGTTTCGTGAGAAGAAGAACGCATGGTGATAGATTTGGTAGCCGTCCTGGATCAGGGAGTTGTCCACCTTGGCGGCCATCCGCGAGTTGTAGACGAGGTTGGCTGCCGAGCCATCGGGTAGACTGAGTGTATCCGCCCACATGGTGATCTCGTCGGGCGTCTTGCGGGAGGTCTTGCCCTTGCCGCCGCAGATGAACAGGCCCAGGTCTTTCTCTTCGTGGCGGATCGCCTCCTTGAGCGCCGCGGTCAGGATCGTCGTCAGACCCGAGGCATTCCAGTCGAAGGCCAGCACGGTACCCAGGGATTGAAACCACACCGGATCAGCGATCCGGCGGATGAACTCATCCGGGCCCTGCTCGGCGACGAGGACGCGGACCATCTCTCGGCCCAACTTGACCATTCGTTCGAACAGCCACGGCGGGCATCGGCCCGTGTCCAGCGTGAACGTGGCAATACCTCTGTGCATTCACCATCGTCCTAATTATGACGCTCTGGTCGATCATCCTACCATTTTTCCGAGATTTCACTTGGGTAATCCACGGGATGTGCCGGCGAAATCATCGGGGGTCCAGGCGCCGGGCAGCGGCAGATCCTCGGCGGCAGATTCGGGGTAGGAGGGGGCTGCCTCCATGGGAGGGGCGGATTCGTTGGTGGTGGAGGCCTGAAGATACGTGGCGAGATTGGCCTTTCGGTTCTTCAGGCTCAGTTTGCGCCGGATGTTCTCGCGATGCCGCCGGACCGTGGCCGGCGAGATGCACCGCAACTGGGCGATCTCCTTCGTCGAAAGCCCGTTGCGGATCATCGTGCTGATCGCGATTTCGACGGGCGTCAATTGCACGTGGTCTCTGGCGATCTGGCTGAGGAAGGGAGACGTGATCTCCTGCAGGCTGCGCCGCAGCAGTGTGACATAGGATCTCTGGCGGCCGGTCACCTCAAGCTCCAGCTCGAAGACGATCGGCATGATCACCTTCTGGATGTTGGCGGCGACCGAGGCCTTGATCCCTCGCTTTTCTTCCTCGAGCCTCGACAGCACCGCGCGCAGGGCGATGTTGGCCTCCTGCAGCGCCTGGTGCTCCCTCTGGATCGCCCGATTCGCCTCGCGCAGGTCCGACAGGGTCTTCATGTGCATCAGGATGGTGCTGATTCGCTCGGCCACGTCGCGGATCAGAGCGTATTCCTCCTTGAGGAACGGCCCGGTGGCCGACGTGGGGACGATCTTCCGATAGTACACCTCCACTACTCCGGCCACCCGTCCTTCCGTCACGATGTCGGCGGCCATCCGCCATTTGCTCTCGGCGAATTGTTCGGTGACATAGCGTCTTTCGCCGTAGATGATTCTGGCGCAACAGTGCTCGGGGAACTGCCAGCTCCTGGGCAGACAATCCACGACGCTTTGGAGAAAACGGTCGGGAGTGTGGAAGTACATCTCGCGAAAAGTGGAGATGGTATAGAGGCAATCGAGTTCCTTGATCCGCTCTCGCAGGGCGATTTCGAGATCGGACTGGGGACGCTTCCCGGCGGCAGCTTCCATCGACGCCAGACGTCGGTGCAGGGCTTCGACCTGTTCGATCAGTTGGACACGGGTTAGAGCCTTCGTCATTCTGAGTACCCATCTAATGCACATGAATTCAAAAGGATAAGAACCCAATCCACATATGATCGCGGAAACGCCCTAAGGATGCAAGCCTTTTGTTGGTACGGGCACGAAGTACTGTAACACCTTATGGTTAAAGTGGATATGGCGACACGAGCCTAATCGAAGAGCCGAGTTATGAAAGACACATATGCATAACCATGTGGATATCGTGTGTAATCAATACCACATAGCTGCTATGCACTGCATGAGCTGTCTGTTGGGGATATGGAGAACGCCGTCGCGGGTACAATGCCCATGGTCTCGTTCGCCGTATCGCACGGCGCTGCCGTGCACGGCTGGACAACAGTTCCTTAGGATAGGGAGGTTGCGATGGCTGCTGAACCGAGAAGGAAGGCCCAGGCTGCCCAGATGCCGGTGGAACTGCCCACGGTCCTGCCGTTTACGCCCCTGGTGGAGTTGGATCATCTGCTGAAGGTGGCCGGCTCCGTCTCCCAGGACGCCAACCAGATTTGGGCCGAGATGTGGGGCGAGTTCCGGCGAATTGTGACCGGCAGCGGCATGATTGTTCCCGAGGCAGCGGCGAATTTCGTCCCCGCCTGCGGGTGGCCGGAGTTTCTGGAGAAATTCTGGCTGTTGAAGCACTACCTGGACTCGATCCAGAGGATTTGTGAACGACGCCAATGACGGGAACCCGGGAAAGCCGGGGCCGCGTCGAGACGCGAAACAGGCACAAGAATACGAACCGCACGATACAAGTTAGAGGAGAATCTATGACTGTCGCAACGTCACGAAAGACCGAAGAATCATCTATCGAACCGTTGGTCGACGCCTTCATGGCTCGCGTCGTCGCGCAATCGCCCGGCGAGGTCGAGTTCCACCAGGCTGTCAAGGAGGTCGCAAGGTCGGTCATGCCCCTCGTGCAAAGCACGAAGGCCTATCGGGACGCCAAGGTCCTGGATCGCCTCGTGGTGCCCGAGAATGTCTATATGTTCCGCGTGGTCTGGACGGATGATGCAGGAGAGGTCCAGGTCAACCGCGGCTACCGCATTCAAATGAGCAGTCTGCTGGGTCCGTACAAGGGCGGGCTCCGCTTTCATCCGTCGGTGAATCTCGGCGTGCTGAAGTTCCTGGCCTTCGAGCAGGTCTTCAAGAACAGCCTTACGACGCTGCTGCTGGGCGGCGGCAAGGGCGGGTCCGATTTCGATCCCAAGGGCCGCAGCGATGGCGAGGTCATGCGGTTCTGCCAGTCGTTCATGGCCTGTCTGTTCCGCCACATCGGTTCAGAAATCGACGTGCCGGCGGGCGATATCGGCGTCGGCGGGCGGGAAATCGGGTACCTCTTCGGCCAGTACCGCAAGTTGACCCGTCGGTTCGACGGCGCCCTGACCGGCAAGAGCCTCAACTGGGGTGGTTCGAGCCTGCGTCCTGAGGCGACGGGTTACGGTTCGGTCTATTTTGCCAGCGACATGCTGAGCACTCGCGGCGAGGGCATCCAGGGCAAGACCGCCACGGTCTCCGGCTCCGGCAACGTGGCCCAGTACACCGTCGAGAAGCTCAACGCGCTCGGCGCGAAGGTCGTCACGCTCTCCGATTCGAATGGCACGATCGTGGACATGGACGGAATCACCGCAGAGAAGCTCGCGTGGGTCATGGAACTCAAGAACGTCCGTCGCGGGCGAATGAGCGAGTATGCCAGCCACTTCAAGGGGACCCAATACCTGGTCGGCAAGCGGCCGTGGGGTGTTCCCTGTGATCTGGCGTTCCCCAGCGCGACGCAGAATGAGATCGAAGAGGATGATGCCCGCCTGTTGGTCAAGAACGGCTGCTATTGTGTCAGCGAAGGCGCCAACATGCCGAGCCATGCCGACGCGGTGGAGGTCTTCCTCAAGGCCAAGATTCTGTACGGTCCCGGCAAGGCGGCCAACGCCGGCGGCGTCGCGGTCTCCGGCCTGGAGATGAACCAGAACGCCGGCTGTATGCGTCGCTCTCGCGAGGATGTCGATGCACAGCTCAAGACGATCATGCACTCGATCCACGAGAATTGCGTCAAGTACGGCAAGGAGAACGGGTTCGTGGATTATGTGAAGGGCGCCAATACCGCTGCCTTCGTCAAGGTTGCAGATGCCATGGTGCAGCAGGGGTACGTCTAATCGACCGGCTTTTCAAGGCCGAGCTGCATTCGATAATCAGGCCTGGGCATCGATGCCTGGGAAGGGGCAAGGCTCTCGTCTGAATCTTTGGGCTGTTGCAGATTCATTAGCGGAAGACGGGAGCCTTGCCCCGTTTCTATTGGTAATCGTGCGTGTCACTTCGGTGTCGATTCCGTGGTGGTTTTCGGGGGCCAGTGTGCTGCGACCGGCAGCAGGATGTGCGACGGATGGGTCGCGTTCATGTAGATCGTGTTGGTGGCGATCTCGGTCTTGCCATCGGCGCCCGGGATGCTGCCTGTGTTTGGATTGGGCTCGAAGCGGGGTGAGTTGCTCGATGAAACGGCGACGCGGACGCGGTGGCCCGGCCCCACGACGATACTGGTAGACCACAGATCGATCTCGAACTCGTAGATCTTGCCCGGCTCCATCGGTTCGCTGTTCTCCATGGAGTTGCGATGACCGGCCCGAAGGATGCCGTCGAGGACAATCATGCTCCGTCCGTCAGGGTAGACATCGCAGAATTTGGCCGTGAAGTCGGTATCCGGGACCGTCGACGAGGCCCAGAGCTTGACCTTGATGGACCCGGTGAACTCGATGTATCGGTCGAACTCGGGCGAGGTGAACAGCAGCACATCCGGCCGTTCTTCGACGGAGCGCTGGTCCTTGGGCCCCTTCGTGCCGGTGAGGTTGGCGCCCCCGAGCGTGGGGACCGGGTCCTTCGGGTCGTATTTGTAGGACAGCGAGCCGAAAAGCTCCTCCGAAGCGGTAAGCCGCAACTTGTTGTCTGTGTGGAAATAGACCGGAACCACGTGCGTTGGGAGCGGCCAATCGTCCGCGGTCTTCCAGGTGTTCCCGTGCGTGTTGGGGTCGGCCGGATCGCCCATCACGAAGTACTGCACGGCAGGGATCTGCTCGATCCCTCGGCCGTCGTTTTTGAGCCAGATGTCGAACCAGTTCCACATGTCCGCCGCTTGGGGATGACTGGCGTTCGGGAAGACGAGGTCGTCGCAGCGGCCGTGACCATAGGGTTCCATGATGAGCCGGCATTTGCCCCGGGCGCCTTCGCCGCCTTGCTTGTTGACCGTGACGAAGCTGTTGATCGTACCGGCGGAGAAGATATCGTACCAGCCGCCGAGGAACATCGTCGGCACATTCACCTGGGCGGCGACGCTCTCGGGATCGAGCGCCTTCCAGAAGTCGTCGTAATTCGGATGGGCGCGGAACAGTTCGAGGTTCTTGGGAGTGAACTTGCTCTGAGTCAGCCAGTCTTCGAGCAGACCCTTTCGGAAGGCGCCGCCCTGATAGGCGGCCTGGGAGTACATGTTCGAAAAGGCGACGCCGACGTAGCAGCAGGTCAGATGAGGCGGCCGGCTCGGGGCGGTCATGTTCAAGGCGATCCCCGGGGCACTAATGCCCCATCCGCCGACCTTGCCGTTGGACCATTTCTGGGCGGCGATCCACTCGACGGTGTCGTAGCCGTCCTGATGGTCGCCCCAGCCGCAGTGGAGAAAGACGGGGTGGTCTTCGCCTTCGGATGCGAATCGCCCTCGAAAATCCTGGGCGACCAGGGCGTACCCTCGCTTGCCGGTCTCGCCTGCGAAGACCGCCACTCCATTCTTGTTGTAGGGAGTCATCACGAGGATGGTCGGCCAGGGGCCGTCGCCAGCAGGCACATGGACGTCCGTGGCGAGCTTGATCCCGTCGCGCATCGGGACCATGACGGTTTCGCCGGATAGGGCCCGCGCGGAAACGAAGGTCACGAGGAGTGCCGCCAGGATCGTTGTGCTCGGCCGTGTTGTCCGGTTCATCGAAGACTCCAATCATGTTTCCTGGACTCTGTCCAGATACGGGATTTCGCGTCTGCACGGGCGTAATTATCGCCCCATTCTATGGGCGCAGGTACAGACGTGCAATCCCGGTGTGCATATTGCTGAGAAACCGGCCGCGCCCTGAGAATATACCCTGTGCCCGTCTGAGCAGGTTCTGATTGTCTGTGGGCGGTAGCGGGGGTATTGTATGGGGGAACGTCCTTCTTGACGCGAATGAGCCTGTGCAGTGACGGAGTGAGCAGCGAATGGTTCGAATGACGTGTGTTGTCGGAGTATTGCTGGTTCTGGGGGCGGCTCCGCAGGGGGATGTGGCGCCTGTGCTGCGTGCCCACGCCCACAATGACTATCGGCATGACCCGCCGCTGCTCAAGGCCCTCGGCCAGGGCTTCACCAGCGTGGAGGCGGACATCTTCCTCGTGGACGACAAGCTCTGCGTTGCCCATGACGCCAGGGAGATCCGACCCGAGAGGACGTTGCAGGCGTTGTATCTCGATCCTCTGCGTCAGCGGGCGAAAAGAAACGGGGGTCGGGTGTACCGAGAGGGGCCCCGGTTCACGCTCCTGATCGATATCAAGACCGCTGCCGAGCCGACATACCGGAGGCTGCACGGGGTCCTCGAAGAATACCGGGACATGCTCACGACCTTCGGCCCGGACGGCCGCAAGGAGGGGGCCGTGCTCGTGATCGTATCGGGAAATCGTCCGCTGGAGTTCGTGCAATCGCAGGAGGTCCGCTACGCGGGCTGCGACGGTCGGTTGGCCGATCTGGATTCCGGTATCCGGGCAGAAGTCATCCCGCTCATCAGCGACCATTGGGGTCAGAACTTCACCTGGCGGGGGGACGGGCCGATGCCGCCCGAAGAACGGAAGAAGCTTGACGAGATTGTCCACAAAGCGCATGCGAAGGGTCGGCTCGTGCGATTCTGGGCGATGCCGGACGTGCAATCGCCGGCTCGGGACGCCGTTTGGCGCGAGTTGCTCTCAGCGGGCGTTGATCTGATCAATACCGACGATCTCGAAGGACTGCGGAGGTTCCTCCTTGAACAAGGACGATGACGCCTTCATCGAAACGACCGGCCTGAGCAAGGTGTATACCTTCGGCGAGGTCCAGGTGGCGGCGCTGCGCGACGTGACGCTGTCGGTCGCTCGGGGCCGGCTCGTCGGCGTGGCCGGGGCATCGGGGTCGGGCAAGTCCACGCTGATGAACCTGCTCGGCGGATTGGACACGCCGTCTTCCGGCTCGATTCGCGTCGGTGGCAGGCTGATCTCGGAATTGAGCAAGCGGGATCTCGCCCTCTATCGCCGCAACACGGTCGGCATGATCTTCCAGTCATTCAACCTCGTGAATGCGTATACGGCCCTGGAGAACGTGGCCTTTCCGCTGCTGTTCGCAGGGGCGACGAAGAAACAGCGGCGCGAGCGGGCCGCAGAGCTTCTGAATGCGGTAGGCCTGGAGGCCCGCAAGGATCACCGCCCAACGGAGCTTTCCGGCGGGGAACAGCAGCGGGTCGCCATTGCCAGGGCTTTGGTCAACGAGCCGGAGATCCTGCTGGCGGACGAACCCACCGGCAACTTGGACAGCAAGACATCGCGGCAGATTGTGGAGATCCTCGCGGAACTGAATCATTGCCGCGGCCTGACCATCGTGATGATCTCCCACGAGCGAACCCTGCTGGGGGAGTTTGCTCACGAAGTCATCGCATTGCGGGACGGGACGGTGGTCGCCCGCGAAACGACCAGGAACCCCAACTGACCGATTCGGGACTCTATGCGGATTTCAGATTATGTTGAGCAGGCTTGTGCGAATCTGTGGCGCAAGAAGCTGCGGACGTTTCTCACGACCTCCGGGGTGGTGATCGGGATCGGCTCGCTGGTCTGCATGTTTGCGTTCGGCCAGGGCATCCAGCGGAACGTCACAGACCAGTTCAACAAGCTGGACCTGTTCAACTACGTGAACGTTGTCGCCCGCAACGGCAGCACGCCGGGTTCGCACGATCCGGACGATCCCGATGCCGGGATGGACAATGCCGACGACCCCACTGCCCATGCACCATCGACCCAGCAGCAGGCTGCGCCGGGGCTGGATGCCCGCTTCTTGGAGGAGGTCGCGGCGATCAAAGGCGTAGTCGCGGCCTTTCCGGAGATGCGGTTCCCCGCCCAGGTCCGCCTGGGCGACAAAGAGGAGTTCACCCTGGTCCAGGTCCTTCCGGCAACGGTGTCACAGTCGGGTCTCGTGCAGTTGTGCGCGGGCGGCGCCTACGCGTCGGATGAGCCGAATGAGATGATTGTCAGCGATTCCTTCTTGCGTCGTCTTGGCGAAAAGGACCCCAATGCGGCGGTCGGTCGCGAGATCGAGGTGGCCACGTTGACGCTGGACTTCAGTCTCAGGCGGCTGTTTCGGATGGCCTTCCCCACGGGCGACCAGACGTTGCCCTTCGCCCGCAAGAGCTACCGGTTCAAGGTCGTGGGAGTCGCCCAGCGGATGGGTTTCGGCGGGTCGATGCCCGTTCGTAGCGACGTGTATATCCCGCCGGGAGCGGCCGCCAGGATGCACAAGCTCGCGCTCACGAGCATCTGGGATTTCTTCAAACCCGCCGGGAAGGCGGACGACTACTCGATGGTGAGCGTCAAGGTCGAGTCGCCCAAGGATGTGACGCCGGTCAAGAAGGAGCTGGAATCACGCGGCTACCGCACGTTTGCCCTGATGGACCAGTTGGACCAGATGCGGATCGGCTTTCTCATCATGGACATGTTCCTGATCGCAGTCGGCATGATCGGCATCACCGTCGCCTCGCTCGGGATCGTGAATACGATGGTGATGTCCATCCTGGAGCGATATCGCGAGATCGGCATCATGAAGGCGGTGGGGGCCACGGACGGCGACGTGCAGCGAATCTTCCTGTTCGAGTCCGGGGCCATCGGCCTGCTCGGCGGCCTCTTCGGCCTGTTCCTTGCGGGGGCGACGAGCTTCGTCATCAACGAAGTCATCAACGCCTTCATGGCCCGCCAGCACGCCCCTCGCATGGCCTACTTCAGCTTCCCCTGGTGGTTGTGCCTGGGCGCGATCGTCTTCTCGATCTTCGTGAGTCTCGTAGCGGGAGTCTACCCCACCCGCCGGGCTGCCCGCGTCGATCCGGTTGTTGCCCTGCGACACGACTGATTTGCTCGACATGAAATTCTGAGGATGACCTATGTACTACTATTGGATACCGATAGCGATTCTCTTTCTGGTTGCCATATTCAGCGACAGCAATACGACGTGGTCTCCCTTCCAGTCAGATCAGGTGAAAGAGATCTGCTCGCACATGACTCAAACCGAGCGTCGAGCCGCGATCAAACGAGGTGTTTTGTGGGGTCTTCTGATCGGCGTGATTGTGGGGATGATTGAGCTGGTCCTGGGTGTGGTGGTTTTCCGGTCTGCTACGGTTGTGGCAGCAATCTGCTTCGTCTTACTCCCCTTGAGTGCCCTTGTACTCCGTGGGAAGTGGCTGCCCAGAGTAGTCAAATCACAGCAGAATTTCCTTGCGTCCACAGAATGGGCAAGAAGCCAAGGCATCAAGGCAGGGGATATCCGCCTGTACAGTTGGCAACGATGATCCTGTATGAGGAAATCCGCAGGCTGTTCTGAAACAACCATCGACGAGAGAAAGGACTCTTTTTAACGTCCCGGTAGAATGTGCGAAAGAGACCTATGTTATCGATGAACTGGGCATGTCCTGCATTGCAGGGGCGCGTATCTTGTTCTTTCAGCAAGCATTTCGGCCTCATCCGGTTCTCGCTTGCCCGAGGTCGGGACCGCACCGCACGACCGGGGGCGCTGAGGCTGTGAAAGAATTCGAATTATAACAGCACCTCTGTTTTATCTCTGTGACGAGGTCGGGCTTCGTTTATTCGGTAGATCGCAACCGACTCCGACATGCCCGAATGTCCGTCGCCTCTGCTGC
>JBDKRX010000194.1:0-36871 GCA_039683175.1 Phycisphaerales bacterium | reverse complement strand
GTTCGAGGACCCTTACGTGGACCCGGCGGTCGCCGAGCGGATCGTCGGCTGCGAAGCCCATCGCGAGTTGGCCCTCCAGGCGGCGCGCGAGACGATCACGCTGCTCAAGAACGACGGCGGCCTGGCTCCGCTGAATCCGCGCCGGATCGGGACGATCGCCGTCATCGGTCCCAACGCCGACCGCCAGATGCTGGGTGGCTATAGCGGCGTCCCCAAGCACTACACCACCCTGCTGCAGGGCATCCGCGACCGTGTCGGCCTGTCGGTTAACGTTCTCTATCATGAGGGCTGCAAGATCACGATCGGCGGGTCCTGGCAGCAGGACAAGGTCACACCGAGCAATCCGGACCAGGACCGAAAGAGCATTGCCGAGGCGGTCAAAGTCGCACAACGGGCCGACGTCGTGGTCCTGGCGATAGGCGACAACGAGCAGACGTCCCGCGAAGCCTGGGCGTTGAATCACCTGGGTGACCGTGCCTCGCTCGACCTGGTCGGCTCGCAGGACGAGCTGGTCGACGCGCTGGCCGCAACGGGCCAGCCGATCATTGCGGTTCTCTTCAACGGCCGACCCATTTCAATCCGCAACCTTGCCGCCAAAGTGCCGACCATCTTCGAGTGTTGGTATCTGGGCCAAGAGACCGGCCGGGCGCTGGCGGAAGCCCTCTTTGGCGACATCAATCCCGGCGGCAAGCTTCCCATCACCATCCCCCGTTCGGTCGGCCACATTCCCGCCTACTACAACTACAAGCCCGCCGCCCGGCGCGGATATCTGTTCGACGACGTGACGCCGCTGTACGCATTCGGCTTCGGACTCAGCTACACGCAGTTCCAATTCGGCAAACCCCGCCTGAGAAAGTCCGTCATCGGCAAGAACGAATCCACGGCGGTTCGGATCGATGTGACCAATATGGGTCCCAGGACCGGCGACGAGGTCGTGCAGATGTACATCCGCGACAAGGTCAGCTCGGTCACCCGGCCTGTCAAGGAGTTGAAGGGCTTTCAGCGGATCACTCTGACGCCGGGCGAGAAGAAGACGATCTCGTTGGAGATCACGCCGGAGCACCTGGCATTCTACGACATCGATATGAAATACGTGGTCGAGCCGGGCGAATTCGAGATCATGGTCGGCAACTCGTCGCGGGATCAGGACTTGCAGAAAGTCGTACTGCGCGTGAAATAACACCGCCTGTCTGTCATCCTGGGGCGTGGCCGCCAGTCCTCCGGACGATTGAGGGTGACCAACCGATCTGCTGCAACCAGAATTCCGCGTAGGAAGTGGGAGTGCTCAGGAAGAGCACGCGGGCACTTGCTCGCTAACGCGTCCACAGCAGACGTACCGATCGGAATCACCGTATCCCGCGTATCTCACTTCCGTCATCATTCGCTCTTCATCAATTCAACCACCTGCTGTACGTTCTCCGCGCCGATCAACGCCCGGCAAAACGCTTTCGACCGAGCCAGTCTCGCCACGTCGGCAAGGGCCTGGACGTGGGGCCCGGACTGATCGGGCGAACCAACCAGGAGGAAGAAGAGCTTCGCCGGCTTGCCGTCCAGCGAATTGAAGTCGATTCCCTGCGGGGCGATGCCCATGGCAAGTTGCAGGCTGGAGACGGCGGCTGTCTTGCCGTGCGGGACCGCAATACCCTCCTCCAATCCGGTGCTCTGCTTGTACTCCCGTTCCTGCACCGCATGGAGCACCGCGTCGAAATCCTGAATCTTGCCCGCATCCCTCAATATCCCGACGAGTTCCCGCAACACATCCGATTTGTCCTTCGATTCCAAGGGTATCTTGATGACTTCGGGCACCACCAAGTCAAGCAACGCCATGACATGCTTCTCCTGATACTTACCGTATGAACACTACCGTGCTCGTTCGACGTTCGCGTCACGCCGGCGACTCATACATCTCACTGACCCGGTCTTCGTTCTTGACGATCAGCACCGAGCAGGGCGTCACGCGCAACGCCCGCTCGACCTCGTCGTAGAACTCGTCTCGTCGGCTGCGGATCTGGGATAGCTCGCCGACGACGAGGAGGTCCACATCGTACTGCTTGATCGCATCGACAATTTCCTTGTGCACGCTTCCCCGGCCTTTCTTCTTGATGGCGGTCACACCCTTTCTGGCCGCCAGATCACTCACATAGTTGAGATACCGTTCGGCATCGGCCTCCATGTCGCGCTCGTATTCGACCTGCTCGTCCTGCAGAAAGATCCTGGCCCGGAGCAGCTCTTCCACCGCCGTGGTGTTGACGACATAGCACACGATGAGCTCCGCACCGGAGAACGAGGCCAGGCAGATGGCATACTGGGCGCCGATGATGGATGGCTCGCTTCCGTCTATATAGACCATGATTCGCTGGATGGGCTTACGCACGATCGGCCTCCCTGGCTTTCATTCGTTTCCTGTCCAGATTCTGCTTGACCATCTTCATGAGTATGAACATGTCCCGTTCGTTCTCCTCGAGCCTTGCCTCGATGCCGCGAACGGCCTCCTTCAGGTCCGGAATGGCGATTTTCTCCAGGGCGTTGACCTTGCGGATCGTCCTCTTGACTTCATTGGCAAGCCGCAACACCGAGATCTTCAGCTCGGAGAGTTTGCCAAGCAGCCGCAGAGCCGCCTTGAAGGACTGCACCGAGCTGTCGATCCAGAAGCTGGTCCCCATGGGACTGTAGTAGGGACTGTGCTCGGTGAACTGGGTCTCCACGACGGGGAGATTGACGCCCATCACTCGCCTGGAGCGCACGGCAATATCGGTCGCGATGTTCACCGCGCCGGTCAGATACTGCACTTTGAGCCTTCCCATGTCGAGGATGGCCTCCTCCAGGGTGTGATACGCCTGCGCCAGCGCACCCTCGACCCGAGCCTGGTGGTCCACCGTGCGGTCCACCAGCGACAGGAGCTCGATGATGAGGATGTTCCGCTTCTGGTCCAGAAGCTCGTATCCCTGCTCGGCGAACTTCAGATCGCTCCTGAGCCTGAGCAGATTCGTCTTCGTCGGCGCCCGATCGGACTGTGCCATGGAAACCCCTGTTATGCTCCGTAGTACTTCTCGATCTCCTCTTCCGTGATCCGGTGCAGCTCGCCGGCCGGCAGGAGCCTCAGGACCTCCCACCCCAGGTCCAGCGTCTGCTCGATACTCCGGTTCTCATCTTTACGCTGCGAGACGAACTTCTGCTCGAACGCTTTTCCAAATTCGAGGTAATTGTGGTCGAGCGGCGTCAACTCCTCCTCGCCGATCACGGACGCGAGGTTGCGGACATCTTTCACGTGGCTGTACGCCGCGAAGAGTTGGCTCGCCAGGTGGGGATGGTCGCCACGGGTCATGCCTTCTCCGATCCCGTCCTTCATCAGGCGCGAAAGCGAAGGCAGTCCCGCCACCGGCGGGTAGATTCCCCGGCCATCCATCTCCCGTTCGAAAACGATCTGCCCTTCCGTGATGTACCCGGAAAGGTCGGGGATGGGGTGGGAAATGTCGTCGTTGGGCATGGTTAGGATGGGCAGCGAGGTAATGGAGCCGCTGTGGTCCTTGATCATTCCCGAACGCTCGTAAAGCTCGGCCAGATCGGAGTAGAGATATCCCGGATACCCCTTGCGGGACGGGATTTCGCCGCGGATGGTGGAGACCTCGCGCAGGGACTCACAGTAGTTGGTCATATCGGTCATGATCACCAGCACGTGCATCCCCTCGTCGAAGGCGAGGTGTTCTGCGAGGGTCAGGGCCGTCCTGGGCGTGATCAGCCGCTCAATGGAAGGGTCGTCGGCCAGAGAGAGGAACAACGCGACATTGTCCAATACGCCGCTCTCCTCGAAAGAACTCGAGAAGAACCGGGCCACATCGTGCTTGACCCCCATGGCCGCGAAGACCACGGCGAACTCCGTATCCGCCCCGTGGATCCTGGCCTGGCGTGCGATCTGGGCCGCAAGCTCGTTGTGCGGAAGCCCGTTCCCCGAAAAGATGGGAAGCTTCTGGCCCCGGATGAGCGTGTTCATGCCATCGATGGCGGAGATGCCGGTCTGGATGAAATCCCGTGGGTACTGCCGGGCGGTCGGGTTGATGGCCATGCCGTTGACGTCCCGTTCCACGTCGCCCCGGGGCGGCGGCCCGCCGTCAATCGGAAATCCCAGGCCGTTGAAGACCCGCCCGAGCATCTCTCGGGAGACGGGGAGGGTGAGAGGCTCCCCGCGGAACCGCACCCGCGTGTCCGGGAGCGCCAAACCGGCGGTTCCCTCGAAGATCTGGGCCACGACGGCGTCGGTCGAGGATTCCAGCACGATTCCCAGCCGGACGTTCCCGTGCCTGTCGACGCACTCGATGAGCTCCCGGTATCCCACGGGATGGGTCCGGCGGACGACCACGAGGGGGCCGTCGATCTTGTCGACGCCGATATACTCACGTCCGGACAGAAGACGTCTGTTTCTTATCTCGGGCATGCAGGGCCTCCAACTGGTCCATGGCTCGTTCCAGGTGGGCTTCGATCTTGTCGAAGCCGGAGAGATCCTCGTTGGCGAGCGAGAACTTCATTCGCATGATCTCCTGATACACTTTCAGTTTCTTGAGCTCGATGAGGGTGCCGCCGTTTCGGAGGACCGCAGAGCCACGTTTCCAGTACGCGACGATGATGTGCAGCATCTTCGCCTGTTTCGGAACGACCGAGAAGGCATCGATCTTGTCATAGGCGTTCTGCTGCAGAAAGGCGTTCTTGAACAGCGTACACATCTCAAGAATGAATCGCTGTGTGTCGGGCAGCGCATCGGGGCCCACCAGCTTCACCACCTGCTGCAACCGAACCTCGCGATGCAGCAGGTCCATGATCTCGGTCCGGTCGGCGGCCCATTCCGCGCCGACCTGCTGCTCCCACCACGGGGCAACGTCGCCGAGATACTCGCTATAACTGTCGAGCCAGGAGATGGCCGGATAGTGCCGGGCGTTGGCCAGGCTGCGATCCAGGGCCCAGAAACAGCGGATGAACCGCTTCGTGTGCTGCGTCACGGGTTCCGAGAAATCGCCGCCGGGCGGAGACACGGCCCCGATGATCGTGACGGAGCCGCGACCGCCGCCCAGTGTCTCCATCGAGCCGGCTCGCTCGTAGAACTCGGCGATCCGGGTCGGCAGGTACGCAGGGAATCCCTCCTCCGCCGGCATCTCCTCCATACGCCCCGAGAGCTCGCGCAGCGCCTCGGCCCACCGCGACGTGGAATCCGCCATGACCGCGACGTCATACCCCTGGTCGCGGAAGTACTCCGCCATGGTGATCCCCGTGTAGATGCTCGCCTCCCGGGCGGATACGGGCATGTTCGACGTGTTGGCGATCAGAATGGTCCGCTCCATGAGGGACCGGCCGGTGCGGGGGTCCACAAGCTTGGGGAACTCCGTCAGCACCTCGGTGATCTCGTTGCCTCGCTCCCCGCAGCCGATGTAGACGATGAGGTCGGCATCACACCATTTGGAGATGGCCTGCTGCGTCATCGTCTTTCCGGTGCCGAACCCGCCCGGAATGGCGATCGTCCCCCCTTTGGCGACAGGGAACAGGGTATCGACGACCCGCTGGCCGGTGATTAGCGGGATACCGAGAGCCAGACGCGTCCGAACCGGCCGCTGCACGCGGATGGGCCACCGGTGCATCAGGAACAGATCCTTCTTCTGTCCATCCGCGGTCCGCAGGACTGCGACGACCTCCTCTACAGTGTACTCCCCCTCCGCAACGATGGACTCGAGGACACCCTCGATCCCCGGCGGAACGAGGACCTTGTGAAGGACATTTCCGGTTTCCTGAACCGTGCCGAGGACCGCGCCGCCCCGGAGGCGATCCCCCCCCTTGACCGACGGGACGAAATGCCACTTCTTCTCGCGATTCAGCGAGGGGACCGTGATGCCGCGACGGATGTAGATATCCGATACCGAACGGATCGCTTCGAGGGGTCTCTGAATCCCGTCATAGATCGTCCCCACCATGCCGGGACCCAACTCCACGGACAGCGGCATGCCCGTCCCGTAGACGGGATCGAAGGGAGCGATGCCCGTGGTGTCCTCGTAGACCTGGACGACCGCGCTGTCGGCTTCGAGCTTGATCAACTCTCCGACGAGCCCCTCCTCGCCGACCCTGACCAACTCGAACATCTCGGCGTCGGTGATCCCCATCACCTCAATGACGGGGCCGTTCACTCGCTTCACGCGTCCTATGATCCTGTGCGCCATACCTACTCGTCGACAAATAAGCCATCGTGTATCAGCACCTGCATCTTGCGCCGGCTCCGCAACATCCGTGTCCTCACCTGGTTGTTGAAGGCCGTGCGCCCGTCGGCCGCCGTCAGGACGACCCCCTGGGCCGGCAATGGCGGCGAAGCGGACAATCCCAAGGCGACCTGCCCGCCGGTTGACGCCCGGACCTTCTCGGCGGCCTCCGAGAGCAACCGGTCGTCGATCAGGGCACGTTCCTTTTCCGACGCGTTGACCTCGGCGCGATCGGCGCCCAGACCGACGGCGGCCTCCGCGATCCAGTTGACGAGCGAGGCTCGATACCCGGCCTCGCCGATCATGGCGGCCAGCCGCTTCTCGACTCGATCCAGGACGTCCTGCAGGACCGCGGCCCTCTGACGCAACGCCCGCCACTTCACTTCACGCTGGGCGGCCCAGATCGCCTTCTTCCGGATCGCCTCCGCCTGCTCCCCGGCCCTGAGGCGGGCCTCGTTCAGGATGGACTCACGCTGTTGTTGGGCGTATCGTTTCTTGTCGGCAACCTGGGCCTCGGCCTCTTTGAGGATCGCTTCGGCCTCCCCCCGGGCGTCGGACTCGATATCCGAAATCAGTGCGGCCTTGTCCTGTTCCTGTGGTTCCATGCGATGCTGTCCCTTGTCACAATCGGATTCCGATGGCCGCGTTGACGAGGTCCCTGATCCCGGGCCGGTCCGGTGATCGGCCCTTGCGATCCGGGATCTCCACGATGAGTGGAAAACTCTCCGTGAACAGGTACTTGTCCACGAGCGGCCGGATCATGTCCGCGACGCGTTCGGTAATGATGATGATGCCCGTCTCCTGGTCCGCCAGGACGTCGCGAAAAGCGCGGTGCGCCTCCTCCGGGTTTCGCACCGTCCTTCCCGACACCCCGACCATCTCAAAGCCGAGCACCGTATCGTCGTCGCCTATGATCGAGTACTTCATGGCGTCGCTACACCTTGCCAAGAATCATCAGGGCCGTGATGAAGCCGAACACCACGAGGCCTTCCGCCAAGGCCACGAAAATCAGCGCCTGGCCGGCAATTTGCGGCTTCTCCGCCACGGCCCCCATGGCGGCGGCGCCGACGTGAGAGATAGCGATCCCGGCGCCGATCGCGCCCAGGCCGAAGGCGACGGAAGCGGCGATCAGGCCCCACTTCACGTTCTCAGGCGATTTCACGACCGGCTGAGCCGCCTCTGTGGCCTGTGACGATTCTCCGAATGCACTCGCGCAAAACACCGTCGCAACAATAGCCATTATGGTAGCCAGCATGACAATGCTCTGGGTAATGTTCAGTTTCAGCCTGCTTTCAGCATCATTCATAGCCCCGATCCTTTCCCTACCACTCGCTATCCAGCGAGATCGGCGTATACAATTTACCTGTTCCATGAAAGAACTTCGTGAAGAACTCATAGTAGCTCAACCTCAATGCCTGGATTCCCGCCGAGAGACCTTCGAGGGCAATCACGAGGATGTTGCCGACGATGAGGATGAGAATCGAGGCGATCCCTGACGTCATCTCCGCCAGAGCGAAGAAGCTGATCATCAGGCAGACGTGAGCGATGCCCAGTCCCGCGACTCGCATGAAGGACAGCGTATTGGAGAGGTAGCCGCTGAAGATCTCCAGCAGCTCGACGATCCAGTGCATCACCGCAGTGAGTGCGGCGAAGACGGGATTCGTCTTCGGTGCCGAGGATTCCCCCTCACGGTGGAAATAGTGGTACGGTTCCTTCAGGAACAGCAGAAGCGCGGGCAACCCGACCAGAAAGAACAGCCGCCCACCGGACGGGAATTCCCCGTAGTCGCGCGAGACGAGATAGAACGCGATGTAAATCCCGCCGGCGTAGATCCACGCACCGAGAACGCCGCCCTTGTCGAAGAGCAGCTCCGTCCATTTTCCGGTCCGGATGATGTTCACCCAGTTGAACAGCAGACCGATCCCAATGACGGAAATGCCGAAGTATATCGTGATCGCCAGGATGTCAAACACGTCGCTCACGACGGCGCCTTCGGGACGATGGCCCGCAATGATACCATGGAAGTCGAACCATAGCGGCTTGAAGAGCATCACGCCGAAGAAGGATCCAAACAGGACGCCGAAGAACACGGAGGACAGACCGCACCAGATGATCAGCCAGGAAAGCTGGTGCCAACCCTTTCCGGCCGCTCGTATCCTGGGCAGAAGGACACCCAGCACACCGAGAACGACCAGAACGAGGCCCTGCCCGACATCCGCAAACATGAGCCCGAACATCGCCAGGTACAGGGGCATGACAAAAGGCGTCGGATCGACCGTGCCGTATCGAGGCACCCCGAAATTACTGACCAGCATCTGAAAAGGCGCCAGCACCCGCGGATTGTCGAGACGCACCGGGACCTCGTCGCCGAGGGCGTCCTTGCCGGACGCCTCGTTCCATTCCAGGTAGCATCGGCCCTCGCTCGCCCGGCGGATCGCCTCCGTCAGCCGGTCCTGCTTCTTCGCAGGCAGCCAGCCGGTGAAGACGATCGTGCGGGCGAGAGACGTGAAATGGGTCTGAATCCTCTGCAGCAGCTCACTGACCCGCAGATTGCCCCAAACGTCCAGGAGCCGCGTCACCTCCCGCTTCACCAGATCGTCGGCCTCCGTCTCCAGTTTCTTCTGCTCATCCCCCAGTGTCTTCAATTTCGCGGAGAGTTCCTTGAAGGCGTCCTCCTTGACGGACTTCAGCTCGTCGGGCAACTCGATGGGGGCCCATCCCGCGCCATCAAGGACCCGCTGAACCTTCTCGGCGTCGCGTTTCATGAAGATCAGCAGGTAGTGGATCGTGTCGCGTTCCCGCCCCACGGGGATGCTCACCGAGGGGAAGTCTCTCAGCTCCTCCTCGAATTTCCTCTCATTCGACGCAGCAATCCTGCCGGTCTGCATGACAATGAAGGATTGCGGCGCCGAGGCGGTGATATCGGAGAGCCCCGCACCGTAGAGCACGACCTGCCTGCGAATATCCTCCAGCTTCAGGACCTCCTGCTGGATCACGCGTTGCTTGTCCCGGATGCCGGCGCGCTCGCCGTCGATCTGGGCCAGACGGCTCTTCTCCTTCTCCATGTCCACGACGACTCGGTGGCCCAGATCCACCTGGCTGGGCGGCGAAGGGATGACGCCCACGGTGTGCAAAAGCCCTTCGATTCGTTTCCTGAGATCCGAAATCTCCGTCAGAGACGCCTGCGCCCCGGCGGAAACAGACACGACATTCTGTGCCTCGGCGCCGATCTCCGACGTGCGGATGAACTGCATCACGCCCTCGCGAAGGAGGGCCTCCGTGACCCGCTCGCAATCCTTCCGCAGGACCACGGCAAAGAGCTGTACCATCCGACTGGTGAATATCATATCAGGCTCTCGATCCGTTCCGGCTGAATGCCCTGCTGGTGTGCATTGAGAATGATTCGGACCCTGTCCAACTCGTTCTTCTTCAGCACGAAGTACGCCACGATGATGCCGACCGTGAAGGGATAGCCGGTGAGGATGCGCTGGACCTCCTGTCTCATGATTTCCTCCATGATCCGGCGGATCAGGAGCAGCCGCGAGGCGCTGTCCGACACCTGCGAGGAAAGCATCGCCGACAGTCCGGGGTATCTCGCCTTGACGAACCCCTGCAGGATCGACGTGACATTCTGGGCATTGTAGAGCTCGCTGATCGTGGCCTTGCTCAGATTGAATCCGCCGGGAACGATCGCCGCCATGACGGTCTCCATGGGAAGATCGTAGAAGTTGCGCAGCCGGATGATCCAGTCCACGTTTTGCAGATCGATCCTCACGCCGGCAAGCCGCAACGCGATGGCGCGGTCCCTGCGGTCCAGTCGTTCGATGGCCGACAGAAGATTGGCGTAGTAGTAGTGGTCGAGGGCTATCTCCATGCGGAACAGGGAGCCTTCCGACTCCACCGTGTGGCTGTACTTCCTGATGATCAGGCCGTACGGCGTCCCCTCGCAAACCCCGGCGATCTCATCGAAGCTCTGGGCGTTCACCACGATGTCAAAGGGGATGTCATGGAGGATTTGATCGTACAGAATGTAGCTGGCGCTGGTGTCCGCCGGATGGTGGCGGATACTCCTTTCGAAGTAGACTCGGATCGCGTTCTTGAGGTTCTCGATTTCGAACTGGCACAACAGGGCGTCAATGAGCTCGATGGAATCGCGATGCAGATGCGATTTGACGTTCCGGTACAGTTCGATCTCATCCTTGAGCAATTCGAGTTCCGCCTGCCTGAGATCGCCGGTCGCCGAGTAGATCTCCTCCAGGCGGGCAAAGGACGTCTCCCGCAGCAGCGAGAGCGCCGCCTCAAGCGAGGGAGCCCTGGCCAACTGCATGAATGTGCGATCAGGCAGGATCATGCTGATCCGCGCACGCAGCTTGGCGTTGACAAGCGAGTATTTTGACAGCGGACCCGGCATCACTGACCATCCATTTCAGATCCCACGTTGAGTACGATGGCGCAGAGCCGGGTCACCAGGTCCTCGATCACATCCGTCTTGCCGTCGAACAAGGCATGCGCCTGCTGGTCCGCCTGCCTGAGCGTCTGGGCCTGAATCTGTTCCGACTCTTTTGCCGCCTCCTCCACGGCCGCTTGCACGATCCCCCGCGCCTCCTGCCTGGCGTCGCCGATCTGCTCCGATGCCTCTTTGTCGGCAGCCAGTCTCATCTCGGAAGCCTTCTGCCGGGCCTGCTGGAGAATCTCGCCAATCTTCGATTCCGTCTCAAGGATTTCCTTGACGATTTTTCTCATAAGGTCGTGTCCCCAGCAGACCAACTCGGATAGGGCCCGTGCCAACATGGTCCCCAAAAACCAAAGATCTCAATCATTATAGAAGAGACGATCCCGGCTGGTCAAGCATCCGATCCGTGATCCTCGGAGGTGGCTGCAGGCAACCCGTGCAATAGGAACACGCTTGGAGAATGGCGTATGGTGCGAGTATTGCCTCACAACGCCTCATTCCCCAGGGAGGGCCCGCCGGCAAAAAAGTTCAGCCGCCGGCAACGGACAGTCCCATAAGATCCCTGCTTGAAGAGCGTCGACAACCGACCAATACCCGCCGGCGGGAGGACCCCCACGTAGACGTTTGACCCCCGTCGTGCATTCGGGTAGAATGGGAATACAACGGATGGAGGAGTCAGGCCCGGTGCGTAACGACGGCGCAGGGACGCGACTCCTGTTTTCGATCCGTGGCATGCGCCCTCTGGCTTCGCGGACGCCGGCTGCCACGGACTCTCCAGGGAGGATGGTATCAGCAGTGGTCGTGCCTTGCCCAGGGGCCACCTGTCTGTTGTCGGGACAGGGTTCCGGGACAGGCAGAGGAAGATTGCGGGTTGGGAGTGCCATGCATACCTATCGCATTGGGAAATCGGAGAGGAACGGCAAGAGCAGCGAAGAAACCATCGTGGGAATCGCGGCTCTGATCCTGTTGGTGGCATGTGGTCTGGCCAGTGTGCCCGCGCCCGGCCGCGTGACGAGCATGGAACCATCGCTCAGCTTCCACCGGGAGCGACTGCACGCGACCCAGATCGAGAAGCTCCAGACTCGGGACAGCAAGCTCGAAGAGGAGATCAGAAAGCTCTCCAAGACGCTGGAAAACACCCGGGCGGACCTGGCCAGTTTCAGACAGGTGCACGATACCCTGATCACACAGGTCGGCACGACGACATCCACAGTGCAGGATCTCGAGGCCAGGCTCCAGGAGTCGAAGGTGCAGGCGGGGAAACTCAAGGAGTACACCGCCCTTCAGGAACAGCTCAAGAAGGAGCGGGATGAGGCCGTCAGCCAGGCCAGAGACGCGGCCGAACGCATCCGGGAACTCACCCTCAAGCTGCAACGAGCAGGCGTGTACCCATAGGCGCAGTCCCCGCATTTGATCTTGCCGGATCGCTGAATGGATGTTCAAATAGTTGCGGCGTCCTCAACCGTATGCGCAAACATCCTGCTGGAGCAGCGATCATGGCGATCCAATTCAAGGAATTCGTCCGGCCCGCGTTTTCCGGGAATCCGGAAGAACTCAAGAAGAAAGTCATCAAGTACTGCAACAGCGAACTGAAGTGCTTTCGGGTCATCTCGATCTCCGAGGCCAAAGGGATGACCGACGATTTCTATCGAATCACCGTGTGGTACGACGACGAGGGGCAGAAATTCGAGCACATGCTCTCTGCCGCCGCCGTCGACGCGGAGATGCAGCCCCCACCGGAGCAGCCATCACCGGAGCAACCGTCGCCGACGCAACCACCGCAGTCGTCAGAGGATTCCTCGCAGTCCTGACGCAGCACGTACGGCTCACCCCAATCCGACCGGACATTATCGCCCCTCACCGAAATGGTTCCCGTACCACTCTCGCCGCACAGAGACAGTAGACTACGGACTCAAGTGCGACCGGCTTCCGGACGATAAGCCGGGCAGCGTACGTCCCAAAAGAGGTTAGTCCATAGGAAGATACGCATGAGCAGATTCGGACAGGCACAGACAGAAGGCTCCAGTCTCCTGGAGATCGTCCTGGTGGTGACGAGTATTGCGATCCTGGCCGCCGTGAGCGTCCCGCGAATGAGCCAAGCCTCCAGGATGGCGAGCGACTCGACCGTGACGGGCGGTCTGGCGGCGCTCCGCAGCGCGATCGATCGGTACTCGGCCGAGCACGGGGGCGCATTCCCGACCGCCGCCGAGATCAACCGCCAGTTGACGCAGTATACGGATCTCACCGGCACCGTCAGCGAGACCAGGACCCTCCCGTACGTCTACGGTCCGTATGTCCGCTGTATTCCCGCGCTGCCGGTCGGCGTCAGAAGGGGCAACAGCAGGATCGCCGCGAGCGACGGCAAGGACGTCGGATGGCTCTACACCGAGGCATCGGGGAAGATCACTGCGAACACAACCACAGAAATGGACGAAACGCAGGGACTGTACAAAAACTATTGAGCAGGCGAGGGATTCGCTCGATTGCGACGCGTGGCGTCATCGGGCTGAACTCCATGTTGCGAGGATTCAAGCACCTGTGACTCGGACCACTGTCGAGGCCCCCGGCAGTGGTCCGGCCTGTTTCCCTATGAAATAATGCACCCGGGCGTGACGCGTCGTCCGTATACAGCGGGCACGGACCGAACATCGCCAACCCGGGTGCAATCTCGAGTCCCATCGGACTCTCTGCGGGACGCCGCCCTTGGAGACGGCGTTATTTGCCCAGTTCCATTAGTGCGGACGGCACGGCGGATGGAATCGCCAGGTCACCGGCGGTTTCCACGGTCTGCACTGCCATTGCGGTTTCCACGGCCGCCTGTCGATCACCTTAATCACGGCAGTCCCCTGGAACACGGTGCCATCGAGCAACTGGCCGTAGACTGTCACAGCCGTCTCGGGCGCCGCCACGATCGCCTCGATGTCGGCTCGCTCGAACATGACCACGCGCTCCAGGATACCGTCCCAGTCCGTGTCGGCGATGTTCATCCAGTTGGCCTGGGGCCGGGCCCACCACTCCCTGCCCATGTAGGCCGGGATGTCGTTGAGGCGCACCGTCGAACCGTCGATCTGCGTGGCGTCGTAGCCCTCGCCCAGTTCGATGAAGCAGGCCACCCACCTGCTTTGGCACCGGTTCCACCTGTCGCTGCAACTGATGGTCAGGGTATCCGGGAACAAACGGACGGAGGCACTGATGACGGATGGCGCCTCGAAGAACGCGAAGTTGTCCCAGAACGCGGCGTATTCTGTATTGTACCCTTCCACGGCATCCGCAGTCGACATAAGCCGCAACTCGAGCAGGCACGGGCCCGTGAAAGCAGACACATCCGCCACCTGATCCAGGTACTCGTCCTCCGCGGACTTGCTCCACACGGTCGCAGTCGTGCCGTCCTCGAGCGACGTGACGACAAACGACGCTTCGAACGGCGCCCAACCTCCGTCATCGCTGGCCAACAGCATCGCATCGAAGATGATGCCGCCCACGCCTGTCAGATCGACGACCTGGTAAAAGCCCTGGTACTCGCCGCTCAGGATGCCGATTCCGCCGCGACTGCACACACACACGGACAGGCCGCCGTCCGTCTTCCAGAAGTCCGTACTGAAGGAGTAGAACGATGAATACCCGTCCAGAGTCCACCACGAGGGCAGGACATACGGCACACCCTCATAGGTCTCTTCGAAGCTTGGATTCTGGATCTCCGTTGGGATCTGCGCCGCACACACGCCGGACCACAGCAGTGCGATCAGAACCGCCAGACAGCCAATCTTCCAGGGCCGGCACCCTCTCTCTCCTCTTTTAGTTGTAGTGCCCATGTTAGACATCTTCACCCTCCCGCAGATCAAATGGATACCGACATCAATCCAACACACACGATTCGGGCCCGACTGACATATGGAGGCCCAGATTGTCGCTCCGATGGGATCGGCTAATCGCCCCTTACTCCAGGCGGAGCATGTTATGAGATGAACCTTGCTGACACTTCTTTTTCGGTGGGACCCAACCGTACTTCTAAGAGACTTACCCAGCTAAAGTATACCCCGAATCATCCCCCTGCCAAACGCGGCAAACGGGAATTCGGAGCGGGTGTGGACGATTCCTGCTTGTCGGAGGCTGCGCACGCCGCATCGCGGAAGGACGGACACTTTCTGGTTTGCAGGCATCGCATTTCTCGGACGAGGACGTGTCGGATTATGGGTCTTCCGGCCCGTTCCGAGGCGGGCCCAATCACATCCTTTGGGTTCCCGCCCCCCACTTCTTCGTCATCCACCCCTTTTGCGAAAATGACAAGACCAGGTACAATGGCTGCAGGGCGCAATGGAATGCGAGCGACAAGAGCCGAGACCTTCACAGGCCACGGGTCACGCCCCCGGTCCCCGGTCGGCCTACTCCACCGCCTGGAGCGTGACTTCGACGTCGCCCCTGCGATCTTCGCGCTGGACCGTCACTTTGACGGTGTCGCCCACCTCGTGATTGTCGAGGACCCGGAAGAGGTCGTTCGAGTTGCGGATGGGCTTGCCGTCGATGGCGACGATCAGATCGCCGAGCAGGATTCTGCCGCGGGTGTCCTGGACGGTCGGTTGCAGGCCGGCTTTCTCCGCGCCGCTGCCCGAAACGACCTGAGAGAACAGCACGCCTTCGAGTCCGAACCGGCGGACCCAGTGGTCCTCCACGGGCCGAATGCCCAGGCCGGGCTTCTTGATCTTCTCGCCACTGATGATCTGCGGGACGATCCGGTTGACCACGTCCACCGGGACGGCGAACCCGATGCCGGCGTAGGCGCCGGAGGGACTCACGATCGCGGTGTTGATGCCGATGACCCGGCCGGCGCTGTCGAGCAGCGGGCCGCCGGAGTTGCCGGGGTTGATCGCGGCATCCGTCTGGATCACACCCTGGATCGGACGCTGCGTGGCCGAGACGATCTCGCGGCCCAGGCTGCTGATCACGCCGGTCGTGAGCGTCTGATCGAAGCCGAAGGGATTGCCGATGGCGAAGACCTTCTGGCCGACCTGGAGATCGGCCGAGGTACCGATCGGGATCGGCGGCAGGAGGTTCTTCGGCGCATCGATTTTCAGTACGGCGAGATCCTTGTCCGGCTCAGCCCCGACGTACTGCGCCGGCCAGGTGGAGCGATCCGCCAGCGTCACGCGGGCCCCGCGCGCCTCGGCGATGACGTGGTAGTTCGTCACGATGTAGCCCTGGTCATCCCAGATGAAGCCTGAGCCGGAGCCTTGCGGGACCTCTAGCGCGCGGAAGCTGAAGAAGTCCTGCTGCACGGTCAGGGTGGTGATATAGACGACCGAGGGGGAGACCGTCTTGAACAGATCGATCGTCCCCTTCTCGTCGGCGGCCAGGTCGCCGCGGGCAGTTACGGCCCGGGGCGCGGCGCCGGTGGAATAGACGCTGCCAAGCCAGAATCTTCCCTCGCGAAACAGCAGCAGCCCGACCAGGACCAGCAACAGGAAGGTCAACCAGGCATGGGGTTGGGCCACGCCGGCATAACGTCGATGCGTACGTTCTCGTTCCATGACGATGGACTCCAGTATGTTCCCCTGAACCGGGCGACAGCGGATCAACCGCCGACAGCCAGACACGAGCCATGATAGAACCGTGGGGATTGGTTGTCAAAACTCTGCTGCCCGGAGTGTGGATCCCTGCATTCGCGGGAAGGACAGGCCGGGGGCGGAGGGATCAATCGCCGGCGCCGGGGGAGCCGCCGAAGTGCGTGCTGGGACGCCAGGCGTCCTGTTCTTCGAGGGCGTTCGGATCGGCTGCGCCAGGATCAACCACGGTCAGCGAGAAGCCGTCGCCATCGGTGAGGTCGTACCAGTCGTCGTGATAACTGAAACCCTGAATCATCGCATCGGCGGCGTCCCGGATCTCGATGCGCTCGCCGGCATTGCTCAGGCTGCCGGTGTACTGGCCCGCCACGGGCAGGCCGGGACCATACCGGTTCTCAAACGCCGTGAGGTCCTTGACCACGAGACAATATCCGGCCGGCGGCAGGTCGAAACTCGGGAAAGTGAACTCGACGCCGTCGATGAACCGGACCTTGTTCAGATTCAGCGCCTCAGCGCCGATATTCGTCAACTCGATGAACTCGGTGTTCGGGTCGTTCGGATCGCCCGTATCGGCGGGATGGTACATGATCTCGCTGATCCGCAGGTTCTCGGCAACCGGGCCGACCGCGAAAACCGCGTCGTTCAACGCACTCCACCGGCCCGCGTACAGCGAACGCGCCACGATTCGCGTGCTTCCGGTGAGCGAAACCGGCCCGGCATAGGTCGCCATGGGCACTTCCGCCTGCTGTCCGGCGAGTTCCTCAGCCGTCAACTGCACGCTGATCAGGAAGTCCGAACTGGTCGTGGACTGGTTCATCGCGTGGATCGCCAGCACGTTGCTGCCTCGTTGCAGAGCGCTCGGGAAACCGGCGACGTCGATCTCCTCGAAGACCACGGCGGCCGCATCGTCATGCAGACTGCCGGCGGCTGAATTCCACGCAGGTGTACCCGTGAAGTTGCGTCGTGCGATCTCAACCCCGTTGAGGTATGCGATGAACCCATCGTCATAGCGGACGTGCAGCGTCACCTTGCTCAGGTCCGCAACCGCACCGGTGAAGGAAAACGGAATCCGGATGTAGCAGCTCGCCTGCACGTTGTACATCTGCGACGCGACATCGAGTGTGATGTAGTCCTCATAGCCGGTGCCCCGCTCGAACCCGATGCCGCCGGGACTGCCGGTCACCAGCGTCCACCCGGAATCGGAGAACGCGTCGCCTCCCCGCCAGCCGTCGTCGACCTCTCGGCTGGGCACGAGGACGCGCTTCGACGCATTCTCCGGCACGAGGATCAACCCGCTCGTCAGGGCGCCCGCGTCCACGAGCGACTTCGGGTCCGTGCCGTCGGTGGTGTAGTAGATCGTCCCGGTCCCGCTCATCGTGAGGGCAAAACCGGACTCGACGTGCCCCCCCTGCTGGCTAAATACTGGCGGGGCCGGCGCGAAGTCGGAGGCGATCTGGCCATCCATCCAGGCGAGCCGGCTGGCGAGCCATACCTGCATCCAGGCGATTTCGTCGCGGAACGTGGCGGCGATATACCAGTTCGGCCAGACGTACTGCCCGAGAATCCGCCATCGGTTGAAGTTCCGCGCCGCCGGCTCGTCGAGCAGCGTCGCGTAGTCTTCGACCATGCCGATCAGGCGGTCCGTGGCGAAGAGGTCCCGCCGGAGGGCAAACCACCGGTCTGCATAGGCCAGCTCGAACGCAGGGTCCGCGAAGAGCCGGCGCCAGTAGGGGTAGTCGCCGTCGCCAAGCTGGTTGAAATACCAGCCGGTCGGGAGCCAGCCGGTCAGGTAGTCCGCGTTGCCGAGCGAGAGGTTGTAATCCCAGGCCGGACCCATCGCCAGCTTGCCATTGCGATCCTTGTGCATATAGGTGCTCAGACGGAAGCCGTCGATGTTCTTGGTCAGCTCGACGAGAATGTGGTTGTCGATGAATGAGCCGACGTCGATGTACTTCGCATAGCCGATCTCGGGGTCCGTGGAGCTCGCACCGTAGAGGGCCGCTTCGAATGCATTCAGGTAATCGCGGATCCAGTCCCTCTGCTGCTGGGTCAGGTCCTGTCCATTCGGGTCCTGGTAGATCAGGCTCTGGCCGCGGCTGGTGCCGAACGATATATCGTCTCCGTCGAACTTGTCCTTCTTGATGATGTAGCCGCCGGTGACTTCGGGCTCCGCGTTGTCGCTCGGCTCCAGCTCGGTGACGTTGACGCGGTTCGGGCCGATCTTGATCTTCTCCATCAGCACGTAGACGCCGACATAGTCGGACATCGTCACGCTCGCGTTGTCGATGTTGAGGAACATCTCGATCAGTCGCGTGCGCGGGGCATAACGGCCCATCTCGTTGGCCCACCGATAGCTGAGCACGTTGCGTATGAGCGACTTGTCCGAGTACGGCCCCTGGAGCACCCAATCGGATTCCGCGGGCAGGCCCAGGATTTCAATGTCCGTCTCGTCGCCCTGGGCGTCGTACATCTCCAGATGGTACTGGTGTTTCGGGAATCCCTCGGAGCTTTTGCCGCGGGTGTTGATCGTTGCGGCGCCGGAGGAATCCGTCTGGCCGGTCATGGAAGCCCGGCCCCCCTCGGCCAGATCGATGAAACAGACGTACGCAGGGACCGGGGACCGGGAGATCCCCTTCCCGAACGTGTCGACCACGCCGATCGCCAGCGGCGAACTGAAACTCCGAATATCCGCGCCAAGGAACACGTAGCGTTCCGCACTCATCTCGCTCTCCCGCCAGCCGGATTTCAAGGCAACGGCCTTCACAGTCATCGTGCCGCCGATGACCAGCGGTTGGGTGTAGACTGAACCGACGGGACGATCCCTTGACTCGCTGTAGGGTTCGCTTCCATCCATCGTGTAGTAGATGGTCGCCCCCTCGGTCGCGGTTGTGAGCGTGACCGTGATGGGTCCGGTGCAGACGCGGGTCTTCACATCGAACTGCGGCGTCTCCACGACCCCTTCATGAATCGCAATGTTCATCGCGCCGGCGAATGGATACGTCAGGAACCGCAGTTCCGAACCCCCATCCGGATATCGGCCGTAGGAGACATCCACGTACTGCGGACCGAAAGACAAGCTATCGATCATCGTGAGGCCGTCGGGGGCAAAGAGCCCGACCTCCTCGCCATCATCGTCGAGCTTGAAGGCGGCGTGCAGGCCCGAATCGTCGATGTCGCCATCGGCCCAGATCAGGAGAAAGCCGCCGGCGCCAATCGTGGTCGCCGCCGGATCGCCGGTGGGGATTTGCCACTTCGTCGGCCGGGTCAGATCGTCCGTGAGATAGCATCCGCCCACGTCCACCGGGCTCTGGCCCACATTGTACAGCTCGATCCAGTCTTCGAACTGGCCCTGCGGATCGTACGCGATGCTCTCATTCGACGCCAGCACCTCGTTGATGACCACGGTGATTGACATCGGGCGAGCGGTCTGGCCGTATGCCCGCCCACCGAGGCATGAAAGCAGAATCGCCAGCAAGGACCCGAAGCGTGCCGTTCTCCACATAGTTGCCGACTCCGAATGATCCATGGTCCTGCCAGAACGAACGAACTTCAAACGCAAAGGTCTGCCGCAAACTCGCACGGCGGGCCCAACAATGGATGCCCGACAGAGCGAAGGGCAGACCCTGTCCACCTGCTGCTCTATTTTACCCGATTTAACACCCTGCAATCAAGGCCAATCTGCGTCCGGCCGCATCGACGCGTCTGCGGAGATTCTCGGACGATGACGATTCCACTGTGTGGACATGCACGACCGGACCTGAGCGGTCCGGCCGTGGCTGCTTCTCTACGGGCGGGAAATCGTCCGTTCGGCCGCACCGAAGGACACTGCTACCGCGGTGGGCCCAGGGTGTAGTCGGAGGGGAGGTTGGGCTCGAAGACAGCGGGGTCGATCTCGGCGTCCCACTGGAAGTGATCCATGACCATATGCGACGACTGATGCTGGCCGAACTTCCCGTCCACCTCGATGCGAACGGGCCAATTCGTCTTCACGTCCGCCCAGAGGCGGAGGGTCTGGTTCTCCAACGGGGCCTCGATTCCCTCGACCTCGATGCCGTCGATCTCGCTGCGTCCAAGCTTGGAATAGTCCCCTGCCAGAACCTGCGGGCAGAACCGCCTCGGGTCTTGTTGCTCCAGCATCTCCGCAGCCTCTATGTCCGAGAGGGTCCCCTGCATGTATCTCTTGAGTTGCGGCTGAACCATGACGAAGGTCTTGCGGGCCGGGGCCAGGTATTTGATCGTGTACGGCTGGCCGTCCACGTAGCTGTCGACCCGACAACGCTGCCTCTGATCGACGTAGACGTCGGACTTGTCTACCACCTGCCGTCCCTGCGGATCGTTCATTGTCAGGTGCACCTTGTAGGTGACGGTGGGGGCATTCTCCACCTTGGCCAACACTTCGCCCCAGGCGACGCTCGCACCATCGGGCGAGACGCCCAGGTGATACAGACCGATGGAAACCGCTGCGATGATCGCGGCCGCAGCAGCCAACTGCACCATTCGATTCCTCATGATATGTTCCCTCCAAAAGGAGTGTTCGCGCTGTTTGGTTCGAATGAGACCCTGTCGAAAGCGGCCGGCGAGTTCCTCGGCCATCCGGCAAACGTCGTCCGGCGTCTGGTCGCCGCCCAGACCGTTCAGGATTCGATTGAGGTCATTCTTCGCCATCGTCCCATTCCTGCTTCGTTTGCACTTGCCTTGCCAACAGGCTCCTGAGCGTCGCGACGGCCTTGGACACGTGCGACCGGACGGTCGCCTCGGAACATCCCAGGACGGCGGCAATCGCGGGGTAGTCCTGCTGTTCGAGATACCGCATCACGATCGCCCTGCCCTGCCTGGCCGGCAGAGAGGCAATCGCCCGACGGACCGCCAGCCGCAACTCGGCCTGCTCGGCCCCTTGCCCGGATTCTTCGCACAAGCCCGTTTGCGAAGGCGGCGCCTGCCCATCCCGGCCGACGCGGTTGCGCCAGGCACGGGAATTGGCGCTCAGAGCGATCCGGTAGATGTAGCCGGAGGCGTTGGCCCCATTGAGCTTCTCGACGTGCCGCCATATGCCCAGGAGGGCATCCTGCATCGCCTCGGCGAAGATCTCGCGGTCGCCCGCGAGTTTCCAGAGCACCGCCGTCAGGAGGGGCAGGTGCCTGGCCCGGAGCCTGTCAAAGACCTCGATTCGCTCATCGTGCCTCATGGCCGGCCTTCAAAGGGAGACTGAACATGCTCATTTCTCACCATAGAATAACCGGCGGACCGGGGAAGTGTGTAAAGGTCGCGGTGCCAAAATCTCACAGGAGTGGCCCATCTGCAGAACGGTCGTGCGGGAGTGTCAGGTCCGGAGACTCTTCTTGACTTCATCGTGGGGAACTACCCTGCCGGCCCTGATATCTGCAAGGCCCTTGTCGATGCCGGCCAGGAAACGGACCCGCTCCTCAATATCCTCGCAGGTCGCTGAATCCGGGAGCTCCTGAATTGTCCTGATGGCCAAGTCTTTGCTCGTCATGCTCTGAGTATGCCACGGCTTCGCCGTTCCCGCAAGCAGACTCGGCCAGACGTTTGCCTGGTTGGCCTCGCTTGGCGGTCTGATCCAGATGTGGACGGCAGCAGACCGTCTGAAAGATAAGGAGCACCTCAAATCCCTCCGAAGGTTCAGACAAAGGCGGGGAAGTCGCGAGAACCGATCCAGCTATCGAATCGCAATAGGAAGACAAGACGCTGGCTGATCCCTGATATTGCGCTGGTTCTCCAACTTATTAATCGCCGAATGGGTCAAGGGGCTCAGCATTAAGGATTGGCATCTCTAACACTCTTGTGATTCCTGTCGTAGCGTTAAGCGGGAGTCCTGTCGTCGGCATGTAGAATCCCACACAGCCTCGCTTTGGCTGATGAGATACATCACCCAAGTTCTTCCAGTCATAGATATTGAAGCCAAAGAAACATGCCCATGTCCCACCATCTGTCTTCTCCCAGACACACTCATAGACGCATTTGTCATTGCAGCATGATATCCTATCCAGCTTTCCGGCTTTTCGATTCCTCTTGATCATACTGACAAATAACGCAACGTGTCGACCTGGTGCCTGGAACACAACTTGGTTCCCCTTCTTGGAACCGACCGCAATCGGGGGATCAAACCAATGGGGGGTAGTATTGTGCAGATACTCCCCATACAGAGCGGCGTGGAATGCCTTGACGCAGCGAGCGATGACTCCACGAAGGTCTATCCCTTCCAGAGCGAGGACGGGTGTTCTTCTCACGGTGTTCTCATACATAGTGACTTTGACTCTCCGCCTCTCCATTCTGGGATAGACACCGTGCAATGCACCTATGAGTTGCCCAACGACCTCATCTGCCGTGGATTCCTTCTGATTGCACCTATCGTGCGTGGGGAGTATCAGGGGTCTCGTGCGATCACAAGAGAGAAAGACGGCCTTTGGCGGGACATGATCGCGGCTAACGTGTTCCTTGACTTCGAATCGGCTACCGCACAGATAGCAGAATGGAAGCCTCTGGACTCGGCGTAATTGCGTGTCGCTCATTATCTCCATGGTATTACCCCACTTATTCTGGCCTCTTCGGTGGACCAATAGCCACCCTACATTACTGATCCTCTCTGACTCCGGAATTGCACGCCCACCCTCCTGTAGTCTTATCTTGTTTCTATCTTCCAACCATCCCACAGTTGGCCGATATGTACCCTGCCATCGCTGATTTTGATGGTGATGGGAACCGTGAGCAGCAAAACGGCGACCAAAGCAGCGACTATGACAGCTCTTGCTGCAAACCACAGCAGTTCGTGCACTTCGTCTTTTGTCGTTTCAGGGGGTACATCTTCCTTAGCCATAATCCACCTCCAATGTGCTCACTGTAAGTATCACCCAGGATCGTTAGAAGATCCAAACGAATATAACAACAAGTGTTCTGCGGGATGCTCATTCGTAACACAGAACATGCTTGACCACTCCTGGCTTCGTCATCACGCGCTACTGCTTTCGTCGCTTGACTCGCGGCAACCATCGCACATCAGGCTGAACTCAAGCGAATCGTCTTCTCCGTAGAAATCAAGAGTGTAGGTTGGTGTTGTGCTATCATTCTCGTTCTTCTTGAGGCTGATGAGATTCCAGCGTCCTTCGATCCGTTCTTTCAAGACCTCAAGGGAACTTGAGACCAACGACAACACTCTCGGCCTTGTGAGGGTCACGGTTATCTTTCGAGCAGAAGATAAGACGAAGCATTCAATGGAGTTTGAATGCGTAGACTTCGAGCACATGACAGTGGCATTGTGGAAATCGCGTATCGGGGTGTATCCGTACTTGCGTGTGCTGTTCATTGTGTGTCCTCCAAGTCGCGTGGACTGCGTTTTCACCGTCCTCGCCAATTTCCAACAATCACCAATTAGCGATCTGGTGGTCTCATCAAGAATGCAGGAATCTGCCGCTGGGAGTCCTATCGGCCGGAACGGGAAGCGGGATAAGCGGAAAATGCAGGAGGCGAGAAAGCCACAGAACAGCAGCCGCATTTCAAACTCAGCGGCCCTGCGTCTCTGCGTGAGATAAGAATTCTCTTGGGGAAGACAGTGTGCATGGCACACCCTACGCGGAGAAATCCGCGTCAATCATGCTAATCAGTGTCTGAATACTCTTATTTGTGGCCTCTGTGCCTCTGTGGTGAATCCACCAGACGGGACGCGTGGGTTGAGAACCCACCCTGCATCTCCGCACAAGAAGATCCTGGCTGCGTCAGGCCTTCCAGGTGAAGGGTTTGCCGGTCAGGCGTTCGTAGGCTTCGATGTACTTGGCGCTCGTCTTTTCGACGATGTCCGGCGGGAGCTCCACGCCAGGCCCGGACTTGTCGAAGTGGATCTCTTCGAGCCAGTTGCGGACGAATTGCTTGTCGAAGCTCTCCTGGTCGCGGCCGGGGGCGTACTTGTCGGCGGGCCAGAACCGCGACGAGTCCGGCGTGAGGACCTCGTCGATCAGGATCATCTTGCCGTCGGGGGTCAGACCCCATTCGAATTTGGTATCGGCGAGAATGATGCCCTTGCCCTCGGCGTACTTGCCGGCCTTGTTGAAGATTTCTATGCTCTTGTCACGGACGTAGCTCGCGTGCTCCCTGCCGATGATCCTGGCTGCTTCCTCGAAGCTGATGTTCTCATCGTGCGTCCCCCGCTCGGCCTTCGTGGACGGCGTGAAGATCGGCTCGGGGAGCTTCTGGCACTGCTTCAGGCCGGCGGGCAGCTTCACGCCGCAGACCGTGCCGGCCTTTTGATATTCCTTCCAGCCCGAGCCGGCCAGGTACCCGCGAATCACGCACTCGATCGGCAGGACCTGGACCTTCTTGACGAGCATGCTCCGGCCCTGGAGCTGTTGGGCATACTTCGGGAACGGCTTGGGGAAGTCTTTGACGTTGTCCGAAAGGAGATGGTGCTCGACTTGGCCGGTGAGGAAATCGAACCAGAATTTGGAGATCTGCGTCAGGACGACGCCCTTGTACGGGATCCCGGTGGCCATCACGACATCGAACGCACTGAGGCGGTCGGTGGCGACGATCAGCAGTTTGTCGCCCAGGTCGTAGACATCGCGGACCTTGCCTCGCATCGGCTCAACGCCGGCTATCTTCGTTTGCAGGATTGTCTCCATGCGACTCCTTTCAATGCCCATTCAATAAGACCCGTATTTTAAGTGCGATCGGGCACGCCGTCAATCCCAACCCGCGGCCCGTCCAGGGCAAACGCAGCAATCAGGCCTTGACGAAACGGGCTCGCCTCTGCATAATAGAAACATTGTGAGCCTTCGGCACAACGTGTGACCACCACACGGCTCACGCTGCGTGTGGGTATTTCTTCTTTTTCTTCCGTGCCGCCGGGCCTGTGCAGACCGATCAAAGCATCGATTCGGGATGGCCATTCGTGCGGGACCACCCCCAGAAGGAGGCAGAGAATCATGCACACCGATCTGAAACCCACTATCAGCACCCGCCGGTTCTTCATCCTTGCCGTGGTGACCTGCCTGTTGGATACAGCAGTCCTGCAGGCCCAGGCCAAGCCGGACCTGATCGTCGTGGACCAGTGGGAGGTAAGCGGCTGGGTCCACTTCACACTCGAGAACACCGGGGCAGCAACCGCCGGGACAGGGCACACAACGGGTCTTTCCGTCGATGACACGGCGGTCGACAGCGTCGTGGTCTCCAGCAAGATCCTGCCCGGCGGCACATACAGCGGGAGTTTTCCCAAATACTACTGGAAATGCACCGCCGACGGGTCCCACAAGGTCGTGGTCCGAACCGATGTGTCCAACACGATTTCCGAGTCGAACGAGCAGAACAACAGTCGGGAGGAGACGTGGATCTGTGACGTGACGGCGCCCAAGATCACCGAGGGCCCGAAGGCGACATCCATCACACAGACGACAGCCTCCATCCTCTGGACCACGAACGAGAACAGCGACAGCGTCGTCAAGTACGGGACGAGTTCCGGCGTCTACAAGTTCACCCGGTCCAGTCAGACCCTGGCGACTTCTCACAGTATCCCCTTGGATGAGCTCAAATCGGACACGAAGTACTACTATGTGGTCGAGTCCACGGACGCCCACGGCAACACCGTCCAGAGCGACGAGCACACATTCCGCACGCTGGCCGAGCAGGTCGATCTGCCGGACCTGTACATCGCGGATATCTGGCTGCAAAATGACCTGGTGTACTTCCGCATCGGCAACAGCGGCGACGCATCGGCCGCCGCCGGTCACACGGCTTCCCTCTACATCGACGGCGAACTCAAGGCCACCTACGAGGTCACGTCCGCGATCGCGCCGAACGGCAGCCTCGATCTGGCCTTCAAATACACATGGGTGTGCCCGAACCCGCAGCCCACCGTGCGGGTCGAGGCGGACTCCGCCGACGTGATCGAGGAAGAGAACGAGCAGAACAACAGTTGCCAGGAGGTATGGCCCTGCGAGGTGGAGTCGCTGGAGATCGTCTCCGGCCCAACGGTCGAGGACATCACGCAGACCGAGGCCACCATCATCTGGACGACGAATCAGTCGAGCGACAGCGCCGTTTGGTACGGCACCGCGTCAGGCGTGTACACAGGGGAAGACTCGGACGCCACGATGACGACCTATCACAAGCTGCGGCTGGAGGGCCTTGCGCCGGGCACGCTGTACTTCTTCGTCGTGAGATCGGAGAACCCGTCCGGCAAAGTGCTCAGCGACGAGCAGACCTTCCGGACACAGGGCGGGCAATCCCTGGCGCCCGACCTGATCGTGGACAGCATTTGGGAAGAAGCCAACCAGATTCGCTGCACGATCAAGAATGTCGGCGACGGCGCAGCGCCGGCCAATCACCGCGCCGGCCTCTACACAAGCGATCACCTGGTGGATTCGGCTATGGTAACCATTCCCCTGGACCCGGGCGAGACGGCCAATGTGACGTTTGTGAAGTTCTACTTCGAGTGTCATGACGCCGAGCACATCTTCCATGTCACAGCGGACGTCGACGACAGTGTCTTTGAGGAAGACGAGACGAACAACAGTCTCGACTGGACCGTCCAATGCGATGTCACCCCCTTGCGAATCATCGACGGTCCCGTCGGCCGCGCGATGACGACGACCACGGCCGAGATCCTCTGGACGACCAACAAGCCGTCGGACAGCAACGCGCTCTACGACTGCTACTCGGGGGCCTTCGGCCTGAGCAAGAGCAGCTCCCAGCAAACCACCGAGCACACGATCCACCTGCTGGGCCTTACGCCGGGGACCGTCTACCAGTTCAAAGCTCGGTCTGCCACCGACGAGGGGCAGTCGGTCGAGAGCAAGCCGGGCTATTTCCGCACACCCTCCAAAGGCGGCAAAAAGCCGAAGATCAACGACATCACCTTCGAACGCGAACCGACCGACTTCCCCTGCTACCGCATGACAGCCGTGATCGAGGACGATAATGACGTGGACAAGGTAGAGTTCTTCGCGGATGGCACGCTGCTCCAAACGGCCTACTCCCCACCGTTCCAGGCGGTGTTCGCGCCGGGGATCGTGCAGGGCGAGTTCTACCGGCCCTGGCCCACGGAAGCAATCGTCGTAGCCGGCGATGGGATCGCCAGTATGGCCATCCCGTTCGAGCCGGCGTATGAGTGCAATCAGATCACGGCCGAGTTCGAGTACCCATTTCGCAACGAGACGTTCTACGTCCCTGACGAGACCGCGCCGGAGGGAACCGAGATCCCCATCCGCGTCCGCGGCTATATGTGGAGCACGATCCTCCACGACGCCAGCGGCGTCGAACTACAGCCGGGCGAGTCGGGCTTTCGACTGGAATCTGTCGAATGGCCGCTCCAGGAAGTCCGGTTCTATGTCAACAGTTTCCCCATCGGCACCGTTCCCTACGAGTCGAGCGACCTGTACGAGATCGACTGGGACGCCGGAGGCATGCCTCTGGGAACGCACGTTCTCCGGGCTGACGCAGTCGCCAACGGCCAGTGCATTCAGACGATCACCCAGGATATCGTGCTCGAACAGGGCGAGCCCGAGATCGAAGTGACCCGCCAGGTCTGGCGGGAGGAGAATGCCTTCCGCATCCGTCTGAACATCCGCAACAGAGGGACCGTCAGCTACGTCTGCGACGTCGTTCGCGACAACGTCGACGGCCTCCAGCCGATCGATGACAGCTTCGACGACTATAGAGCTCTGAACGCGCCCTCCCCGGACGGCCGGCACAACGACGTGACGCTGGACCTTGAGACCCCTACGTCGGACCTGTACGAGATCGAGGCCGGGCACACCGTTCGCCTGGAATACTACGCCATTCCGATCCAGTTCCCCGGACCCGGCTCGATGGATTATGAGATCGGGGAAGACGCGGTGGAGGTCGTCGACAGGTGGGGCATCGACACATGGACCATTCCGTGTCGGTGCGTCCGCACAGAGGATGACATCCTGCTCGATGACGAGATCGACTCGGCCATCGAAGGCTCGGACTATCAAATCGTCACGAATCCGGACCTGTGCGCGAGCGAGTACGGCGGCGCCGCCGACGTGCTTTCGGAAATGGCCCGGCTCGCCTACCATCGCAATGGCATCCTTGGTTACCCCTCCGGCGTCAGTTCCGACGATCCGGTCTGGATCCGGGACTGCATCAAGATGTGGGGCGCCGGCATGAGCGGCAGCAACGGCGCCGCCGGCGGCTACCTCTCCAACGGCTATCTCCTGCTCGTCGGCGAGACGGAGATTCTGCCTTCATGGACCGTCAATACGACAGACGTCGACTGGACTGGTGGAACGCGGTCGACCGAAGTCGAGTACAGCGACCTGCCCTATGGCGACGTCGCCTCCTCCGACAATGTCCCGGAGTTGAGCGTAGGACGGCTGATCGGCGACTCCGCCGGCGCGTTGATGCAGGCAATACAGTCCAGCCTGTACACAGGCTTCGACCGCTCTTACGGCGTCTCCACCAGCGGCGACGAGGGCGCGACCGGAGACTTCGTCGGGCGGGCCCGCGATGTCCGCAACGTCTGGGTCGAGCAGGCCGAGGACGGCGAAATCATGACCGAGAGGGCCAGGACCCATCATTGGACCGCCTACGTACACAAAGACCAGATCACCGACGGCTTCGATTTCCCGATGGACTCCGGCGACGGCTTCGTGACGGCCAATCTCGCCGGCTATGGGATGTCGGCCATCCGCGTCGAGCCGGACACCGGCGAAGGACGCTTCGTCACCGCGGGAAACCTGGACCCGGAGAGCACCCCGTTCAGCGGAACCGCACGATTCATCCTCCCCTTCGGTTCCGGCGACGCCCTGGCAGCCGGAGACATCGACGGCGACGGCGAGGATGAGATCGTTGTCGGCAACCTCGGTCTCGACAGACTGGTCGTCGTCTGCGACCCGCCGAGCACGACCTCGACGACATACCTCGGATTCGACGCAGAACTCGAGGCCTGGGACGTCATCGCCTGCGGCCACCTGTACGACACATGGACAAAGGAGGTCATTGTAGTCGCCCGCCCCATCGATGGCGGCACCGTCGATATCTACGAGTACGCGGATGCCGGCGGCGCCCTGGGTTGGCACGACCAACTGGACATCCCGTTCTCCTCCTATGACGGATTGGTTGTCGCGGACATGGACCCCAACAATCCCGGTGATGAGATCATCATCGGCTCCGACAGCGCCCAGCGGATCTACATCTACGACCAACGAGGCAATCTCGTGATGGAGATCCCGTGCGAGCCGTATACCGCCTATGACAGCCTCGTCGGCGGCGATTTCGACGGCGACGGCGCCGATGAGTTGGCTGTCCTGATCGACGACGTCACCGGCGGCAAGCGTCGGCTCCACATCTTCAACAACGCCTGCGTGACCTACGGCGCCTCCGGCTGGGAACTCATCAAGAACCGCTCATCCTTGATCTACTCGCGATTCCTCGAGTGTGAAGGCGCCAGGACTACCGGAGGGGCCGGCACTGGCGGAGTCACCTGCGACGACCTCGACGGCGACGGCAGGGAGGAGATCTGCGTGGCCCATGTGGGTAACGACCGCCTGTACCTCCTCGACGGCTACTATACCAGGGGTTGGATGGACCGGTATCTGGCGCTGCTCCAGGATATTCAGGACCGGATCGACGTGTTCGTGCTCAACGCGCACGGCAGTCCCGACTACTGCTCGCCCTTCGGCACCGGGGACGTCGCCACGCTGTCGCTGACGACCGGACCTCTGGTCTTTGCATTGTCCTGCCTGACGGGCAACTACGAGGGCAATTGGTCCCGGATCGATTCCAGCGGGGCTCTCGAAACCCATGTGGACGGCGACGACGGCATCGCGGAGACCTTCCTCCAGCAGGGCGCTGCAGTCTACATCGGAGCCACAGAGGTGTCTCCCAGCGGCCAAAACTCCGCCGCCGGTCCGGGATTCATGCAGGCTTGGGACCCATCGGAAACGGCAGGAATGGCCTTCCGCAACTACCGGCGTTCCCGCGCAGCCTCGGGCGACGCATGGTGGGAGTTCTGGGCTATGGAATACAACTACTACGGCGATGTGAAGTTTGGCGCCCTGGACGGCGGGATTTCCGGCGCCTCGATCGATGAGCCCGACGTGTCGATTGCCGCCGCGGAGCCCCTCCCCTCCAATCCCGAGATCGAGCTGCCCGACTATGAGCGCGCGACCGTCGACGGCTACGACCGGGTCACCATCCCGGGCGGCGATGTGCTCATCGAGCCGAATACGCCGATGGTCCCGATCTACCGAGTCGAGTGGGAGGTCGCTCCGGGCGTGGTCGTACAGGACGTCTCGGTGCAGCAGCGCAGTGGACTGCAGACGGACATCGGTCTGGTCCTGCCGGTGGCAGTGATGACGATCGACGCTCTCAATGGGTCCGCTACGTCGGACGTCGAGCCCGAGCCGGGTTGGTGCCCCGACAGGAATCTCGACTGGCGGATCATCCCAGGGGCAAACGGCGCTTCGACGCTGGCCGTGACCCTGTATCCTTTCGAGTACAACGCGCAGACGACCGAGAGCCGCTTCTACAAGCAGTACACACTCGAGATCGAGACACTCGATTCGCCGGTCCGCATCAATGCGCTGCTCACGGATAGCAAGGCCTATGCGCCGGGCGACCTCGTCACAGTCAAGCTCTGGCTCCACGCCGAAGGCGAGGCCCAGGACGCCTTCGTGGACACCGCCATCCGACAATACGGATCGGACGAGCTCGTCGCCGGCCTGCTGCTGGACGATCTCAGCGGCCTTACAGGCACGGCCTCCTACGCCGCAACCTGGGACAGCACCGGCGCGGCGCCGGGGTTCTATTACGTGGAGACGAAGATCGTGGACACCGCGAGCCAGGTCCTCGCCCGCGAAACCGCCTTGTTCAGGATCAAGCCGCCGCAGTAGGAGACGACGCACAGGGGCAGGAGCGACGCGGTGCACCTATGACGCCGCCTTTCCGTCTATCTTGTCTCTGGTTCCATACGAAGAACCGGATTCCCAGGTGGGCCGTTAAGCCCACCTGGGAGTCCGAGGCTGACTCAGTGTAACTCAAGTGTTGAAGTGATTCAGCTCCTCATCGTCGCCGAGAGGGATTGCTTTTGCCCTGGTGCTCGTGGCGGATCGGGCTTTCTCCTTCTTGGGCCGTTCTTCGGCGATCTTGTGGAAAACGCGATCCGAGCGCAACAATTTCGGTTTTTGCGCGGGACGTTCGGTCTTCTGTGCGCCATCGTCTCGTGAGGCCCCTCGGACCAGAGTCACCAACTGAGAGACTACTTCCTTCATCGATTCGGCCTGCGCGCTGAGTTCTTCCGAAGCGCTGGCCGATTCCTCCGCGTTGGCGGCATTCTGCTGGGTCACCTTGTCCATTTGGGCTACGGCCGTATTGACTTGGTCGATCCCCTGGGCCTGCTCCTGGCTGGCGGCAGCGATCTCGCTGACCAGGTCCGTCGTCTTGCTGACGCTCCCGACGATCTCCTCCAGGACCTTGCCCACCTCGCTGGCGATATCCACGCCGTTCTTGGAGTTCTTGACCGACTCCTCGATCATGCTGGCCGTATTCTTGGCCGCCTCCGCTGACCGCATCGCCAGGTTTCGCACCTCTTCCGCAACCACGGCAAAGCCCTTGCCTGCTTCGCCCGCACGAGCAGCCTCGACGGCGGCATTCAGAGCCAGCAGGTTGGTCTGGAACGCGATCTCGTCGATGACCTTGATGATCTTCGCGGTTTCATCGGAGCTCTTCTGGATTTCGCGGATCGCCGCATTCATGCGGCCCATCGATTCGGCGCCTGTGGTCGCGGCCTTGCGGGCCTCGGCGGCCAAGGTATTGGCCTGCTGGGCGTTGTCGGCGTTCTGCTTGGTCATCGAGGACATCTCCTCCAAGCTGGAGGAGGTCTCCTCAAGCCCGGCCGCCTGCTCCGTAGCGCCCTCAGCCAGTGACTGCGAGGCCGACGAGACCTGTCCGGAAGCAGAGGCAACTTGTTCGGCCCCTTCGGTCAGTCCCGCGATGATGCGGTTGACCGGTCGCGTAATGCCGATCGAGAGGAACACACCCAGGAAGATCGCCAACAGCACTCCGAACACCTGTGAGGTCAGCATCACAACTCCGCTTCTTGTTGCCGCGGTCGTGGCGATGGCCACCGCTTGCGTGGCGGAGTCCTTGTTCGCGGTGATGATCTTCTCCAGAGCGTCCTGGACCTCCCTCTGCTTGTTGGCACACCCGCCGAACCCCTGGCTGGTGGCTTGCTGGTACAGTGTGGATGCCTTGGAGATCTCCTCGCGGATCCTGTCGAAGTCTTTGAACATCGTGGCCAGTACACCCTGCATCTGCTCGCACGCTCTTGTCGCCTCCTGCGTATTGCCGGCCTTGGCGAGCTCCTTGGCTTGCCTGACCGTCTCATGGAACTGCCCGTGCCCATCGAGCATTCCTTTGACGACCCCGTCAATCACGTTGTTTTGAGTCTTGAACTGAGCGACCCACTTGCCGAAGTTGCACGCGGTGTGATCCTCGCCGCCCTCGAATGCCTGCTGCTTCTGGACCAGCGCCGCCACCTTGTCCTTGAGCACATAGTGGTCGCACACGAACTTCTCAATCGACATGCCCAGGGCAGCCGGATTGAGAACGTCGGTCTTCTCAAGCTGCTGGCTCAGGTCGAAGAAGGTGTTGTTCTCCTTCTTCCATTCCTCGAGGGTCTGCTTGAACTGCGTCCAGAGCTGCTGCTCCTGTTCGCTGTGAGACAGGGCCTCGTAGGCCGTGATGGCCTGGCCGTACGTCTCGCGCGCCTTGGCAACGTTCTCGTATTGCCTGGCGCGATCCGCGACGGCGATGTCCGGATTCAGCAGCGTCCGCTGCGCGACCTTGATCTTCTCCAGGTTCTCGGAAACCGTGAGAAGGTTCTGGATACTGGGTAGATGCTCGGTGCCTACGTCCACGATGTGCCCTTTTGCACCTCGCAGGCCGACGAACCCGACCGTTCCGATCACGGCCGCAATGACGCCGACGGCGACGAACCCCGAGATCAGTTTGACACTCAATTTCATTCGTTTGAACATGATAGACCCTTTCACTCAGCACTGTGTAGCCACTTGGCAGGGGGATCCCACGCGTGTTCTATCGCCGTCAGAACCTGGCGATCACATCCAACAAAACCGTATCGTGATCGGTCGTAACACCGGTAGACGTGTTGGTGCGCTCCGCCGGCATGTAGCTGGCAACGAACTGTAGGCCCTTCAACCACTGATAACCGAGAGAGAAGACGTGCCCGCGGACATTGGTGCCGCCGCCGGCGAAGGTCGCCTCGGTCAGCACGGCCAGTACGGCGTCGGCCTCCAAGTCCCGGTAGTTGTAGGCGAATTCCCAGGAACCGGGTTTGTCGCACTTGCCCACGGTGCAACCGACGTAGTAACCGTCATCCTGCGGGGAGTCTGCGGAGACATTCTTCAGGACATCTCCGAAGACGGCGCACGGAATGCCGTGTACCGGAACCCCGATTTCGGCGAATCCCTGCCAGATGTCGAAATCGCCGGCGTAGGCGCCCCCGATCGACCGATTGCCGAAGAACGAGTTGGTCACCCCGAGCGCCGACTTGCCCCGGACGTTGGCGTAGTCGTAGTAACCGCCACCTACAGTCACCGAAGCTCCCTGGATGAGCGGTACAGGCACCGTGACGCCGGCCTGGACCGCCCAGAGACTCGTGTCTGCGCTCGTCGCTCGCTCCTCCACCCAGAAACCGCCGGCCGAGCCGAACAGGGTCAGGGTATCATGAAACTCGGTTCTGTAAGTCAAGGCCCCGCCTTCCGGCGTGACGTCCCGGTCCAACAGCAGGTCGCTTCGGCCCGGCGTGAAGAACGGGTTCTTCATCTTCCCGGCCAGGAGGTCAAGTCCCTTGACGTTCGCCGGGTGATAGTCGAGATGGGCGAGGTCGAGCCAGATGTTCTTTCGGGAGAACGCGTCATCCAGGTCCTGATTGGTCGAGGTCGGTGAGCCCGCCTCCTCTCGGGTCACCGGCGCCGCATTGTTGCCGCTCGCCAGCCGAACCACGGCGTCGAGTTCTTCATTGACCATCGCACTGACGCCGAGGCGAAGGTGAATGCGATGGCGGTCACGTTCCGTGACTTGGGCGTCGTCGTCCGTCCACTCATTGCGGTAGCGAAAATCGCCGGAGAACTTGAAACGATTGACCCACTCGGGAAACGGGCTGGGAGTCGAGCCGGGGGCCGGTTCCGGATCCGGTGAAACCGGCGGTTCGGCTGCCGGCGGGGCCGTCCGCTCCGCTTTCAGTTCGGCCAGCTCCGTCGAGAGCGTGTTGAGTTGCTTCTCGACGGCGCGAATCCTCGCCTCCGAATCCTCGGCGGCCGGGGCCTGCCGCCCCAGGACCGAGATCGTCGCGAGTGCCGCCAGAAGGCATATACGCAGTCTGTCCATATGATCTTCCCGTCTCACTGTCTGGAACTTGTGCATCACGTCATGTCGCCGGCGACGGACGTCTGCGCACGGATGCCTGCGAGGTCCGTGCCGCCCAGGACTTTGTCGATATCCAGGAGAATCTTCACCGACTCGCCCACCTTGGCCATTCCGAGGAGGAAGTCGGTGTTGACCGAGACATCGAACTGCGGGGCCTCCTCAATGTCCCCCCCATCGATATCCAGCACTTCCTGGACGCGGTCCACGATGATGCCGGTGCTCGATTTGCGTCGGCTTTGGTCAATCTCGACGACGATGATGCAGGTTTGGTCTGTCACGGCCACCGCCTCCATGCCGAACTTCGCCCGCAGGTCGATGACGGGAATGACCTGGCCCCGGAGGTTGATGACTCCCTTGACGTAATGGGGGGTCTGCGGAACGGCCGTAACATCCATGTAGCCGATGATCTCGCGGACCTTCAGGATTTCCAGGCCATACTCCTCCTGAGCCAGCGCAAAAGTGAGGTACTTGCCTTCTTTGTCCAGAGTGGCCTTGTTCCGGCCCGTTGCTTGCAGGACTGCAGCCATTGCGGAATCTCCTTCATGGGCCTCTTGCAGACGCAGCCGGCCGTGACTCACACCGTGACGTGGAGGCCTTTCACCACGGTTCGCCTGCTGCCAATCCATTCATGCACACAGATGTCACCAATCGGACGACGCGTATTGCGGTGGCATCTGCGTCGCACACGCCGACGATGCGGATGATCGCCCATACGAGGTAGGAGCTTCACTTACATAGGATGTGGGATCAGAAACGGGCGGTTTGCCCAGAGTAGCCCGGAGCTTATAATACGCGCATGTATACCGCAAAACAGGCATTTAATTCCATGAGGATATCAAAAACTATTTACAATATAATCTCACGCAGAGGGGACGCGTAGGCACCATGGCCCGATAACTAATAGAGAGGGAGAGAAATGACAGATGATGGAGTCGGCGTCACGCGGGAGTCCTTCCGAATCCGTACCGCGGGTACACTACACATGAGATGTCAAGGTGTCCACTATCTGGGGACCGGCTGCAGGTGCCGGTCGAACCAGTCCGCAAACCGGCGGATGTCCCAGACCATCGTGAGCCAGCCGTGCTGCTTGCCGGGACGAACGATGAGTTGGACCGTGCCTCCGGCCTCGCGGGCGCGGGCGACGAACCGCTCGGACTGTTCCAGAGGCACCAGCGTGTCGGCGCCGCCATGGAGAATCAGGATGGGCGGAAGACCCGCCGTGACGTGGTAGATGGGCGACATCTCGCGACCGATCTGCTTCCACGCCGCCATGTCCGTCGCCTGCGGTCCGAAGGCCTTCACAAAACTCTTGGGCGGGCCGCCGTCGCCCGGATTCTCCGTGGAGGCTCCAAGGTTCAGCAGGTCCGTGACCGGGAAGAAGATCGCCACCGCCTGCACGGCGCTGCTCTCGCGGTCCACAGGGTCCGCCGCATCGGCGGGTCCGGGCCCGCCGCGAGTGGCCAGCATCAGGCTCAGGTGCCCGCCCGCGCTGCCGCCCACGACTCCGAGCCGATTGGGATCGACCCCGTACTCGCGGGCATGGTGCCGGATGAACCGCACGCCGCGATTCACGTCCTCGACAATCTCCATGACGGTCGCCTCCGGCTGGGAAAGATGCGAAACCGCAAAGATCGTATACCCCCGACGCAGCAAGGGCGCAGCCATCCAGGACCGGAAGTCCTCCGGGCCGGACCGCCACCCGCCGCTAACCATCACAACCACGCCCAACCCCTTGGGCCGCGAGGGTCGGAACGTGTCGAACGTAAGGTCCCGCCCCTGCCGCTGCGTATAGACGACCCGATCCCCCCGCTCGAACCGTGGATGAAGATACCACCAGAGCCCCCCCGCCGAGAGGAGAACGACCACCACGATTCCCAGCAGCACGAACAACGCAACTCGAATGATCCGACAAATTCTCATACGCATAGACCCCAGATCTTGTAGGGTGGGTTCTTAGCTCGACTTCTGCCGTTTTTGAGGGGTCAGGCGGCTTGGGTGAGTTGGTCGAGCATCCAGTTCCTGACCTACGGGGATAGGTTTTTGAACAGTCTGCAATAGGGAGGGTCGTGAAAAAGGCTGGCCTGCCAGAACAGACGACGAACGGTGGCGATCGCGTCCGCGAAGGTCGGCTCGTCTTTGTGATACCAGGGACTTTGACGGATGACAACAGGATGACGTCGGGTGTGTTCCGTGAAGATCAGGCAGAT
>JBDKRX010000193.1:0-8459 GCA_039683175.1 Phycisphaerales bacterium | reverse complement strand
GTGTGTGAGGTTTTCTTCTGGCGCGATGCAATTCTTGTGTATACAGTGACTTATGAACCTCATAGGTAAGGAGAATAAGTCATGGAAGGCAAACAGGTCAGTGCAGCACAAGTGCAGCAGGCAACGGCGGGAGAATTCGAGCGGCTGGCGGAAGAAGTGGCCAGGGGGATGAACGCCGCGAGAGATGGGCGGATCATAGCCGACACGGAAGAGTTGGTTCGACAGGCCCACGCGGTGTTTCGCGAGCAGATGTACGCCAAGGTGATCGGCCTCTTGCAGAATCAGCAGGAGGCTTTTTCCCCCTCGTCCCGAAGGGGTCCGGAACAAAGGCAAGCAGCAGACCACATATCTGACGGTCAACGGGCATCTGAACGTGCGTAGGACGGTTTATTGGTCGGCCGAGCACGGGACGCTTGTTCCGATGGATGAGTGGCTGGGCCTCACGGAGCATCGGGTGAGTCCCGGGGTTCGGGAGATGTGTTGTCGGGAGGCGTTGCATTGCCCCTTCGAGGTCGTCCGCGACAATTTGCAGCGGACGGCGCAGTTGTCCCTCAGTGGACGGTGTGTGCGAGAGATCGTGGAGAACGAGGGCCGGGTGGTGCTGACGGCGCAGCAAAAGGGGATCTTGCCGCCGGCGTTCCAGGGGGGAGAGTGCACGGCCCAGACGCTGATCACAGGGACCGACGGGGTGATGGTTCCGATGGTGACGGAAGAGCAGAAGCGGAAGCGTCGTGCCACGGAGTCGGCCAAACGGATCGAGCAAGGTCGGTCTTCGACGGCCTCCGTGGGCCGGCCGAAGGAGGGCCACGACGGCCCCTACAAAGAGTTCAAGGTGGTGGCGTTCTATGACCCGGACAAATTGCATTGTCAGGTGGTGGCAACAGCGGGCGACTGCGAAGCAGTGGGTCAGTTGATGCGTCGCGAGGCCCGGCGTCTGGGGTTGTCGCAGGCGAAGATCAAATACGCGGTATCGGACGGGGCGGAGTGGATCGCCCGCCAGTATCGGCAGCAATTGCCGATGCTGGACGTTCACATCCTGGATTACTACCACCTTCGGGAGCACGTGGTCGAGGCCGGCCAGGTACTCTACGGGGAGGGCACGAACAAGGCCCAACACTGGCGGGAGGAAATGATGAGTTGTGTCTGGGAGCAGGGCTCGCTGGCGTTGCTGGATCGGCTCCATCCCTACCTGCGGGTTCATCGCAGCGGCCCCAAGCAGAAGGCGTTGGAGTCCCTGCGGGAGTACGTCGGCAAACGGGTGTCGATGACGGACTACCCGACGTTCCGGCGGTTAGGTTATGACTGCGGTTCGGGCCCGACCGAATCGCTGTGTGGTCGGCTGACGGACCGTCTCAAGGGTCCCGGCATGCGGTGGAACTCGTCCAACGCCGAAGCCATGATGGCTTTGTCCAGCCTCTATCACAGCGGGCTGTGGACCACGTACTGGAAATCCACGCGGGCGGCCGCATGAGATCGCCAGGATTCCTCCTCACACACCTGACATCAAACTTCAAACATCAAACTTCACACTTCTGCCAGAGCGGCGTATGATATGCGGCGGAAGGAAAGCACGTAGGCCTCTTCAAGGGGCGTTCCGCGGCGTGTATGCTCGCGGACGGCTTTCCGTTTTTGTTCTGTTGGAGAATCGGTCATGAAAGCGCTGGTCAAACGCAAGGCTGCGGTCGGCCTCTGGATGGAGGACGTCCCCGTGCCGCGAATCGATATCAACGACGTGCTCATCGAGGTGGTGAAGACCTCGATCTGCGGCACGGACGTGCACATCTACAACTGGGACGCCTGGGCCCAGAAGACGATCAAGGTCCCGATGGTGATCGGCCATGAGTTCGTCGGCCGGATCATCGAGACCGGCGGTAACGTACATGATTTCCACGTGGGTGACCTGGTCAGCGCCGAGGGGCACGTCGTGTGCGGCCGGTGCCGCAACTGCTTAGCCGGGCGGCGGCACCTGTGCCACGCTCCCAGGGGAATCGGGGTCAATCGCGATGGCGCGTTCGCGGAGTACATCAGCGTGCCGGTAACGAATATCTGGTACTGCGACACCGCGATCCCTACGGACGTTTTGAGCTGCTTCGACCCGCTCGGCAATGCGGCCCATACGGCGCTGAGCTTCAATCTCGTAGGTGAGGACGTTCTCATCACGGGGGCCGGACCTATCGGCTGCATGGCGGCGGGCATCGCGAAGCGGGTCGGCGCCCGGCATGTCGTCGTCACCGACCTCAATCCGTACCGCCTGGAACTGGCCCGCAAGGCGGGCGCGACGCTGGCGATTGATGTCCGGACCGAGAAGATCGAGGACGCCATGAAGAAGCTCGGCATGAAGGAAGGCTTCGACGTGGGCATGGAAATGTCGGGCAATCCGCAGGCCCTGCGTTCGATGATCTCGAACATGGCCCACGGCGGCAAGATCGCGTTGCTGGGCATCCTGCCCCGCACGGAGATCGACTGGGATTTCGTCGTCTTCAATGGCCTGACGATCAAGGGGATCTATGGCCGGGAGATGTACGAGACCTGGTACAAGATGACGATGCTCATCCAGGGCGGCTTGGACATTACGCCGCTGATTACGCATCGATTCCATTACAGCGAATTCGAGAAGGGATTCGACGCGATGCGGTCCGGGAACTCGGGCAAAGTCGTGCTCACCTGGAAGAACGGAGAATAGACCGAAATCTCGAAATCCGAAGCAGGAAATCCGAAACAAACGCGAATGACCAAAGCTCCAGATTCGAAACGGAGTTTCGATGGGGCGGCAGCGTTTCGGTCATTTGAATTTGGGTCCTTTGGATTTGTTTCGGATTTACGTTCCGGCTTTGGCCGGGTCGAGTTTCGTGCTTCGGATTTCTGACAGACAGGCAGGTTTGCTGTCGGGAGGATGTGAACGTGTTTGGCAGTATGAAGAACTATCTGGCCGGGCAGCTTGACGAGATTCGCCGGGCGGGGTTGGAGAAGCCCGAGCGGATTATCACGAGCCCCCAGGGCAGTCGGATCACGGTCTCGACCGGACAGTCCGTCGTCAATATGTGCTCGAACAACTACCTCGGGCTGGGGAATCACCCCGACGTCGTGAAGGCCGCAAGGGATAGCTACAAGAAGTGGGGTTTCGGCCTGGGCTCCGTGCGGTTCATCTGTGGGACGCAGCAGATCCACAAGGATCTCGAGGCGGCCGTCACGCGATTCCTGCACACCGAGGACACGATCGTCTATGGCTCGTGCTTCGACGCCAACGGCGGGCTGTTCGAGACCCTGCTCGGGTCCGAGGACGTGATCATCAGCGACCAGTTGAACCACGCGAGCATCATCGACGGGGTGCGCCTCTGCAAGGCCCAGCGGCTGCGGTTCAACAACAGCGACATGGCGGACCTCGAAGAGAAGCTCAAATCCGCCGGGCCATCGCGGTTTCGCCTGATTGCGACGGACGGTGTCTTTTCGATGGATGGTTACGTCGCGAAGCTGGACGAAATCTGCGAGCTGGCGGACAAGTACGATGCGTTGGTGATGATCGACGACTGCCACGCCGCCGGCGTGATCGGCAAGACCGGGCGGGGCACCACGGAATATTGCGGCGTCATGGGCCGTGTGGACATCATCACAGGCACATTCGGCAAGGCGCTCGGCGGCGCCAGCGGCGGTTTCACTTCCGGCCGGAAAGAGATCGTCCAGATGCTCCGCCAGCGGAGCCGGCCGTACCTGTTCTCGAACACCCTGGCTCCAGCGATTGCCGCCGGCTCCTTGAAGGCCATGGAGATGCTCGACCGCTCCACGGAACTCGTGGATCGCCTCCGCGAGAACACCCGTTACTTCCGCGAGTGGATCGCAAGGACCGGCCTGAAGGTTCTGCCGGGCGATCATCCCATCACGCCGATCATATTGGGCGATGCGGCCCTTGCGCAGGAGATGGCCCGACGGATGCTGGAGAAGGGGGTCTACGTCATCGGCTTCTCGTATCCGGTGGTTCCCCAGGGTCAGGCCCGCATCCGGACGCAGGTCTGTGCCGCACATACCCGCGACGATCTCGATTTCGCGGTGGAGAAGTTTTCGGAGGTGGCGAAGGAACTGGGCTTGTCCGGCTCCATTCCCGCTTGATTCGCTCCAGAGTTCTCAGTATAATGGCAGAGAGCAGGACGCTGTTGGTTCTGTGACGGCCGCAGGGCTTTATTTCGCGGCCGATGGGATGGAAGAAGGGTGGTTCGATGTTCGAAAGACCGATTCTGCCGTTGTCTGTGAGGACGTTGGGCTGTTGGCTCGTCCTCGCGGCATCGGCCTTGCCCGTTGGGGCAGGATATGGCGGCGGCTTCGGGACCGCTGAGAGCCCCTACCTGATCTTCACTGCGGGGCAGTTGGACGCGCTCGGCATGACGCCGGGGGATTGGGGCAGGCATTTCAAACTGATGGCTGACATCGATCTCAAAGACTACGGCCCGGACGAATTCCACGTCATCGGCACGTCGGAGGACGAACCGTTCACAGGCGTCTTCGACGGCAATCACAAGACGATTTCGAACCTTCGGCTGGTCTGCGAGTTTGGAGCCTGGTTCGGACTGTTTGGGCTCGTTTCCGGCGACGACGCCCGAATCGAGAACCTGACGCTCGTGAATCCCAGTGTCGCAGCCGAGATCGGGCGATACGTAGGGGCCCTGGCCGGCGGCCTGGAACTGGCAAGCGTTGTGAACTGCCACGTGCGGGCCGGCAGCATCCAGGCATTCAGTCACGTTGGCGGCCTCGTCGGCAAAAACGACGGCGGTACGATCCTGGGGTGTACGGTCGCGGCCCTCGTCCAAGGCACCTCCCGCGTGGGAGGATTGGCCGGCCAGAGCTATTTCGGTGTGGTCGAGCGGTGTCGGACCGAGATCGAAGTGCTTGCTCCATTGTCGTCCTACTGGATCGGGGGGCTGGTCGGCGAAGTCCGCGAGGCGACCGTGAGAGAGTGTCGGGCCCGCGGTACGGCGACCGGAGATGTCTGTGTGGGGGGCCTGGCCGGGGAGAACTACATGGGCGTCATCGAACGCTGCTGTACAGCCGGCGCCGTCTCCGGGAGCACAAACGTCGGGGGAATCCTGGGTCTTAACAGCGGGGGGGCCGTTGGCGACTGCTATGCGACGGCCGGGGTGAAGGCCACGACCTGTGCTGGGGGCCTGGTGGGATGCAATGGCCCGTCCTGTCACTGCACCGTATACGAAGCGGGCGTCGTCAATCGCTGCTACGCGGCCGGTCCCGTCTCGGGCGCAAGTTCCGGCGGCTTGGTCGGCACGGACGACAGAGGCAAGGTGTTCCACTCCTTCTGGGATATCAAGGCAAGCGGTTGCGCCACCAGCGCCGGCGGCGACGGCAAGACCGCGTCCCAAATGACGACGGCCTCGCTCTATCTGTCCGCAGGGTGGGATTTCGTGGCCGAAAAGGCGAATGGGATAGAGGAGATCTGGTATATGCCCGGCGCCGGAGGCTGCCCGCGACTGGTCTGGGAGCTTGCCGATGGAGACCTCAACGCGGATACGCAGGTCGATTTCCGCGACTTCAGTTGGCTGGCGGCTCAGTGGCGGCAGGCAGATACGAGGGAGTGGGTGAGCGAGGGCTACGCCGCACCGGATGGGGTCGTGGATATCGACGATCTCGCCCGCTTTGCGGACGTCTGGCTTGCCGGCCGCTGACGATCCGGGACCCATTCTGCCCTGAGGGAAGCCTGCGCTATCCATTCGTTTGCCTTTCCGCAGTTTTTCTGCATAATGTCCATTGTCTGTCGTGGCCGCGTCCTCGACGGAATGAACGAGAATCGCTTGATGGAGTTCTATGCGGACGTATTTTGACTGCGTGCCGTGCTCGATCCGGCAGGTGCTGGATTCGGTGCGGATGATTACCGACGACGAGACGATGCACGAGCGCGTGCTTCGCGAGTTGCTCGGGATGTGGCAGCGAATGGATATGAAGCAGAGCCCGCCGGCGATGGCGCAGCGGATTCACCGCTACCTGCGTCAGCTCACCGGTGTGGCGGACCCCTACCTCGACGTGAAGAACCGCTACAATCTCTTCGCTCTGGGGCTGTATCCTGAGTTGCGGGAGCGGGTGGCGGATTCGCCCGATCCGTTCGAGACCGCGGTGCGTCTGGCCATCGCGGGCAACATCATCGATTTCGGCGTCAACTCCCACGTCGAGCAGGGCGCCGTGCATGATGCGATCATGCGGTCGCTGACGGAGCCGATAGACCGCGACGCGGTGCAGAGGCTCAGGCAGGGCGTCGAGCGGGTAAAGGACATCCTGTTCCTCGGCGACAACACGGGCGAAATTGTCCTCGACCGTCTGCTGATCGAGCAGATGCCCACAGCGAAGGTCACCTACGTCGTCCGGGGACACCCTATCCTCAACGACGCACTGATGGGGGACGCTCAGATTGCCGGTCTGACCGATCTCGTCGAGGTTATCGACAACGGGTCCGATGCGCCCGGCACGATCCTCGAAACCTGCTCCGAAGCGTTCCGGAAACGGTTTGACCAGGCCGACCTCGTTATCGCCAAGGGCCAGGGCAACTATGAGTCGCTCACTGCCACGGATCGCCGCGTGTTCTTTCTGCTGCGTCCCAAGTGCGCGGTCCTGGCTCGCCATTTGAAGTGTGAACTGGGCCGGCTGCTGGTTCTTCACAACAACAGCGATCCGGCGGACACATTTGTCGTATAGGTCCTATGCGTCCTATTGATTCTGAAGGATACTGAAACATGCCGATATTCGAGTACCGATGCGAAAAATGTGGACACGTGATGGAAGTGCTGCACAAGAGCCTCAAGGCCGAGACACCCACGTGTGAGAAGTGTGGCAGCCCGGACATGAGCAAGCTGCTCTCGGGCTTTGCTGTGGGTAAAACCTCGCAGTCTCCATCGTGCGACGCCTGCCCTTCGCTGCCCGCCTGTGGCGGCGGCTGCTCCTGTGGCTGCCAGATGCCCGGCCATTGAGGATGTCGGCCGTTGTCTACGCGGCTAATCGAACGACTCGGTGGGAAGCGTTCTTCTGTGAAGGCGTCCCGGAGGTTTTGCGTCCTTTGTCTCGGAAGGCTGTGGCTGAGGTGGATTGACCACGTTGGGCTCATTGGGTTCGTTGGGGCCCAGCGGGGTTTTGTCATTCGCCGACAGGCGGTCGGTTGTCTCCAATAGCCGTGTCACGGCCTTTTCGGCCGTGAAGCCATCCGCGAATCCGGCTGCGCGGTGGATCAGGTCGCAGCAGTGTGCGATGCCGGCGATATTCGCCTGTTGGCCTTGCCGGTCCATGCCGAGCGTGCCGACAATCTTGTTTCGGGCCAACGGGGTCGTCGATACGATCAACGCCGCGAAGCTCAAGACCAGGAACCCAGCCACGAAGCCCAGGAGGCCGGTGAGCACGACGTCGAACAGGCTCGGGAATCGGATGCTGAACTGACCCGTCAAGAAGACCCAGGACAGCCCGTGCAGAATCGCAAAGCAGCCGCCGCCCAGGACGAGCATGCTCAACGCCATGCACCACGAGGCCTTGCCCGGCATCGGGATGAACTCGGCCACGACCGGGGCCAGGAAGATGGCCACATAGATCGAGACGAGGATGTTGAAGAGCAAGGCCCACGTCTCATAAAAACCCATGTGGACGGCGAGCCAGATGAACAACGCACCGGTCAAAATGGCGATCCAGAATACCATCTCTCTACCCCACGACTCTCTTGATCTCATCCAGGCTTGTGATGCCGGCAACGACCTTCCTGAGTCCGGCCTTGCGGAGCTCGGCGAGACCCTTCTGGCTTTCCTGCGTCCTCATTCGCTCGATCAGTGAACCGCTCCTGGCGATCTCATTCCGCAGGGCGGCATCCACGACCATCAGATCGAGAATGGCGATCCGGCCATGGTATCCGGTGTGATCGCAATGCTTGCACCCGACCGCGGCGAAGATCTGCTGGGCGTCGATCCCTTTCTTCCGGAACCCGTCGATCTGGCTGTCGCTCAGGTGGGCGGGACCTTTGCACCTGTCGCACAGGCGACGCACCAGACGCTGCGAGACGAGCAGGTTCAAACCCGCTGACAGCAGCAGGGGGGAAATCTTCAGGTCCAGGAGGCGAATGATCGCCGTGGCGTTGCTCTCGCAGTGGATCGTGGCGGTGACGAGGTGCCCGGTTTGGGCGGCCCGCAGGGCGATCTCCGCGGTCTCCTCGTCGCGGATCTCCCCCACGGAGATCACGTCCGGGTCCTGCCTCAGGACGCTGCGGAGTGTCTTGGCGAACGTGATCTCGGCCTTCGTGTTGACCTCGATCTGGCTGGCCTGGGGCAACACCGCCTCGATCGGGTCCTCGACGGTGATCACATTGCGTGTGAACCGGTCGATCTCGTTGAGCATGGCGTACATGGTCGTCGTCTTGCCGCTGCCCGTCGGGCCGGACACCAGGATCATGCCGGCAGGTTTCTCGATTTGGCTCCGGAAGAGAGCGAGCTGTT
>JBDKRX010000192.1:0-9784 GCA_039683175.1 Phycisphaerales bacterium | reverse complement strand
GGGTCTCGGTGGGCGGATAGACAAACGCCGCCCGAACGACCGGGGGCTTCTTCGCCTGTCCGGCCGGCTGCGCCATCGCCAGTCCGCCCAGCCACTGCTGGGAACTCGTCGAGAGAAAGGCCGCAGTGCCGCCGACCGCTTGGAGAAACATGCGTCTGGGGAGTCCGCTGTTTGTAAAGGTGCGTGACGAATTCATCGTGGCCCCTTTCCTTTGATCGTGGCAGTTGCTCTTGCCCTTGCACGGACCTGTAGCATACCCATCGGGCTACCACGTGGCGAGCAGATTCTCGCACACCCCGCATGGGATTTCCCCAACGTATCGCACATGGCGGATGGGACGTTGCATGGTGATGGGTGGTGCGATATTATCCAGTCGTGGTTCCGATGGCATCGATCTGATGGACGCGCAGGAGAACATGGGATGGAACGCAGGGAGTTCTTGAAGAGTGGGGCGATTGTTGCCGGAACTGCGGTGGCGGGGGGGCTTGGAGCAGGGCAAAGCGACGCTGCGAACGCGGCTGGGGCGCAGTGTGATTGCACGAATGCGCCGAGGCTGCCCCGGCGGGCGTATGGCGATACCGGCGAGTGGTTGTCCATCATCGGGTTTGGTGGGATCGTCGTCAGCGGAGTCGAGCAGGAGCAGGCCAATCGCGTCGTCGCGGAGGCCGTCGAGAAGGGGGTGAACTACTTCGATGTCGCGCCGACCTATGGCGACGCCGAGATCAAGCTTGGGCCGGCATTGGAGCCCTATCGCAAGGACGTGTTTCTGGCCTGCAAGACCACCCAGCGGACCAAGGAGGGGGCGGCCGCGGAGTTGGCCGAGTCGCTCCGGCGGCTGCGGACCGATCATCTCGATCTCTATCAGCTCCACGCGATCAGCGACGTGCAGAAGGACGTCGATGTTGCGTTTGGGCCGGGTGGGGTGATGGAGGTCTTTCTCGAAGCGAAGAAGCAGGGGCAAGTTCGCTATCTGGGCTTCTCCGCCCATTCCGAGGAGGCGGCTCTGGCCGCGATGGAACGATACGACTTCGACTCGATCCTGTTTCCGGTCAATTTCGCGACGTTCTACCAGGGCAACTTCGGTCCGCGGGTGATGGAGGCGGCCAAGGCCAAGGGCGTCGCGAGGCTTGCCCTCAAGGCGATGGCGAAGCAGAAGTGGCCCCAGGACGATCCGCTTCGGCAGCAGTACCCCAAGTGCTGGCATCAACCGCTGACGGACCGCAATGAGGCCAAGCTGGGTCTGTACTTCACGCTAAGCCAATCCGTCACGGCGGCGATCCCGCCGGGCGAGGAGACGCTGTTTCGACTGGCGCTGGACTTGGCGATGGGCTTTCGCCCGGTCTCGCAGAAGGAGAAGGAAACCCTCCGGCAGATGGCTCAATCGCTCAATCCCGTCTTCGAGCGCCCCGCATAGGCGTGTTCGCCAACACGAACCACTCGACGAGTTCTCTCGGGGTCGTTCCGATCAGACGCTCTGGTGCAGCAATTCCTGAAGTTGCTGTGCCTGGCCCGGCTTCATGTGGTAGCTGTGCTCGGCATCGGGGAACCGGCCGGCGCGGACCTCCTCGCCGTACTTTCGGAACGCCTCAATGGACTGCGGACCGAGGTTCGCGAAGGCCTTGGCGAACTTCGGGGAATTCTCCAGCGAGAGCCCGAGGATGTCCGGGGCCACGAGGATCTGCCCGTCGCAGCCGGGACCCGAGCCGCAACTGATGATTGGCACGGGGCATCGCTCGGTAATGACCTGGGCGACTTCGGCGGCTGTGCCCTCGATCAGCAGGGCGCTCGCGCCCGACTGAACCATCTGTTCGGCCACGCGGACGAGGTTCATCGCGGCGTCGGCGGTCGTCGCCTCCGCGCGGAACCGGCCGACCGTGCTGATCCATTGGGGGAGAATCCCGATGTGCGCCATGACGGGAATGCCGGCGTCGCTCACCGCGCGGATCGTGTTGAGGTACGCGCCGGTGGCTTCGAACTTCACCATTTGTGCGCCTGCTTCCACGAGGAACCGTCCGGCGTTGCGGATCGCGTCGGACAGACTGGTCTGGTAAGATAGGAAGGGCATGTCTGCTACAAGATAGACGTTTGGGGCGGCTCGGCGAACTGCGGCGGTGATCGTCACCATGAAATCGAGGGACACAGGGAGCGTGCAGTCGTGCCCGAGAACCAACTGGGCGGCTGAATCTCCGACGAGGATCATGTCGGCCTGAGTTTGTGCAACGAGACGCGCCGTCGTGTAGTCGTAGCAACTGACCGCGACGATTCGACGGTGTTCCTGCTTGGCTTTCATCAGATCCGCAATGGTCATGCGGTTTTCCATCTTGGGCGATTCCAAAAGAATTAACAGGTTCTTGGTTATGACAAAGGAACAAAACACCCGCTCGCTCGTAAAATCGAATGGTTAAGGGTCTAAAATACGACCATTTTGCGAGCGAGCCGCGAAATATTTGATAATTTCATAATTTAACCCTTGAATTCCCTGAGGGAAAGCGTAATTTCTCCTGTGTCTTCGGTTTTCGCTAAAGATTCTGCCTTGCTCGGCACGATGTAAGTAATGGAGAGCACAGGGCTTTGCCCAAGGCGATCCGAAGACCAACAGTAAGCTTTTCATCACCCTCCTCCGAAGCCAGATTCTTTTGGGAATCTGGCTTTTTTGGGCCGCAAGTGTTAGTTTGGGCAAACTGCATAAGCGTGATTGTATCTCTCGTGACCACCATGTCAAGCTGAGTACACTTCCGTCGAGATTCTGCCGGAGGGTGGATTGGGCGGTTGTCCGCAAGCCTGCATTGTTGTACCATGCCGTGAGTTGTGCCGTCGAGCGGCCGTGGTGAGTGTCGATCGTTATGGAGAATGCGCAGATGGTCCCGCAGATAATGCTGTCCGATCAGGGCCCTAAGGTGTCCCGGCTCGTTCATGGTCTCTGGCGTCTGGCAAGCTGGAACAAGGATACGCAAGGGATTCGCGAGTTGATCCACGGTTGCCTGGAGCAGGGGATCACAACGTTCGACCATGCCGACATCTACGGGGACTACGCGTGTGAGAGTCTTTTCGGGTCGGCCCTGACGGGAGCGGGAGTGGATCGCTCGTCGATTCAGTTGGTTACGAAGTGCGGCATCAAACCGGTGTCCGGGAGGCGGCCGGGGCGCCGGATCAAGTCGTATGACACGAGCCGCTCGCACATTGTCGCGTCGGTCGAGAATTCGCTCAGATGCCTGGGCGCCGATTACATCGATCTATTGCTCATCCATCGTCCCAATCCGCTCGCGGACCCGCAGGAGGTCAATGATGCCTTCGGGAGTCTCCGGGACTCGGGCAAAGTCCGTCACTTCGGCGTTTCGAACTTCCTGCCGTCCCAATTCGAGACGCTTGCCTCGAAGCTGGATGTCCCGCTGGCGACGAATCAGATCGAGTACTCCGTGATGAATCTCACTGCCCACGCAGATGGGAGCATCGATCAATGCCAGCGGCTCGACATTCGGCCGATGGCATGGTCTCCGCTTGGCGGCGGCCGGCTGTTCGGGGAGGATTCCGAGCAGGCTGTTCGTCTCCGCGAGACCCTCGGGAGGATCGGCCGGGAGATCGGCGGGGCATCGATCGACCAGGTCGCCATCGCATGGGTCCTGAAGCACCCGGTACAGTTCGTGCCGGTGCTGGGCACAGGGGACATGGGCCGCATCCGCAGCGCCGTGGCGGCGCTCGGCATCGACCTGTCGATGGAACAGTGGTTTGAGATCCGCCGGGCTTCCACGGGCACGGACATACCATAACGCCGGCGTGCGTATCCGTATGGCTGGGCTCTACCGGACCAGTTGGGTCTCGTAAAGCGCCTGATACACCGGGCACGTCCGGATCAACTCGTCGTGCCGGCCCTGGGCGATGATCCTGCCATCGTTCATCACGACGATCACGTCGGCTGCGACGACCGTGCTGAAGCGATGCGCGATCATGAACGTCGTTCGGCCGTGCATGATTTCCTGGATCGCCTCGTGGATCTTGGCCTCGCTCTCGGCGTCGATCTGGCTGGTGGCCTCGTCGAAGAGCAGGATGGCCGGGTTCTTGACGATGGCGCGGGCGATCACGATTCTCTGGAGCTGGCCGCCGCTGAGGCCCACCCCTTGCTCGCCGATGACCGCGTCGTAGCCCTTGCACAGGCGGGTGATGAACTCATGGGCATAGGCCCGTTTGGCGGCCTCGACGATCTCGTCCTGCGTGGCGCCCGCCCGGCCGTAGGCGATGTTGGCGGCGATGGTATCGTTGAAGCTGATGACCTGCTGGGTCACCATGCCGATCTGGCTGCGGAGACTCTCGAGCGTCACGTCGCGGATGTCGTGGCCGTCGATGAGGACGGAGCCGGAATCCGGGTCGTAGAATCGCGGCAGCAGGTTGGCCAGCGTTGTCTTGCCCGAGCCGTTGGCGCCGACGATCGCCACGTTGTGTCCCGCTGTGACGACGAGGTTGATGCGGTCGAGCGTTCGCCGTTCGGCGCCGGGATATGAGAACACGATGTCGCGGAACTCGATCCTGTCCCGAACCGGAGGCAGGACAACGGCGTTCGGCTTCTCGATTTCGATCGGCTGTTGCAGCACGTCGAAGATCCGCTCGGCCGCCGCATTGGCCTGTTGGATCTTGGTCCAGATGTCGCTGGTCTTTCGCGTGGCCTCTGCGGCGGCTCCCAGCAGCCCCAGCAGGAGCAGGAACTCCGTGCCCTCAACCTTCTGTTGGGTGACCCATACCATGCCCAGCATCAAGGCGGCGGCGCCGACGATCATTCCGAGCACTTCGAGCACCGGATGCGTCGCGGCGTCCACCTTCGAGATCTTGAGCAACTGCTTCAGCAGGCGGTCATTGATCTGCTGAAACGACTTCTGCTCGTATTCCTGCTGGTTGTACACTTTCACGATTCGCAGCCCGGTCACCGTCTCCTGCAGCTTGGCGAGCATCTGAGAGCTGGCCACCAGTGACTGGCGGGTGGCCTTCTTCATCTTGCGACCGAAGGAGCCGAGCAGCACGAGGACGAACGGCGCGCCGCAGAGGAAGACCAGAGCCAGTTGCCAATTGATCAGGAATGCCGTCAGGAGCATGATCATCGCGTTCATGGGCTCGCGAAGAGCCTTGCCCAGCATGACGCGGATGGCGGAGCCCATGATGACGGTGTCCCGCACGATCCGGCTGATCAGGTCGCTCGGCCGCTCGTTGGCAAAGGTGCAGATCGGCATCCGCGTCAGATGGCGAAAGACATCCGCCCGCAACTGATTGATGCCCACCTCGACGATCTTCTGTCCCAGGTAGTCCTGATAGAACTTGGCGATGCACCGGATGAATGTGATGATAGTCACGGCGATCATGATGACGAGGACGGCCTCAATCTTGTTGTCGGCGGGCAGGATGCGCATGAGCCGTAGCCCGATCCGAGCCGCTGCGGCCTGGGCCTGCCAGCGAAGCCGCCCGATCGCCGACCACGGGAGACCGTCGATGGATTCCCTGTTGTCGGGCGTGATCAGCGTGATCCGCTGAGGCTGGAAGGCGTCGCCTTCCTTGCGGCTGAGGGTGAGTCCAACCGTGCCGCCTTTTGCCGTCGCCAGCTCATGGAGCAGACGCGTGTACGGAGCTTTCGCACCCTCCCTCGTCTCGATATCGTTCACATCGCCGATATAGTCGAAGGGCCGTATGCCGGCTTGCTCGCCCAGACTGCCTTCTTCGACGTCCAGGACGAGCAGGTGTTTTGCCAGCGACAGTCCCGCTCCGTCTGTCAACTCCATGGCCCCCGGGACGTGAAACTGCACTCCGTAATAGCTCTCGGCGGCCTTGCGATTTACCCACCCCTCAAGACCCTCCTCGCCCATCATGACCTTCAGCAGCGGAATGATCGTCACCATGCTCATGGACAGCAGCACGGAGATCACCAGCGCGCTGATCACCACGATGATGATCCGCGGCCACTGCGGCCACAGGTACCCGAACATCTGTGTAAATGCCTTCATCGCGGCGTATCACTCCAACTGACGATTCCTATCTGGTGCAGCCTTGCAGCCGGCTGGACCGTTCAACCGGGGCCTGCTCTGATACCGGGCGCCTTGCCTGCGCGAGCGTGCCTACGAGCCTCCGCCCTCTGACAGTCCGCGTACAGTAACCGCGGTAGAACTACCGGTCAAGTCGAAACGCCCACGCACATGGGTGTGCAACAGGGCTTGCGTGCGGCGACTGATGCTCGCGGGGGCTCAATACTTCTTGCGGAACTTGGCGGTGGGGATGCTCATCAGCTTGCGGTACTTGGCGACGGTCCGACGGGCGAGGTTGGGGATTCCCGCCTCTGCCAGCTTCTCCTTGATCTGATCGTCGTTGAGCGGCCGGCTCTTGTCCTCTTCGTCGATGATCTGCTGGAGCTTGACGCGAATGGCCTCCCAACTGTGGGCCTGCCCGCTCGTGTCCTCCGTGCCCCCGCTGAAGAACTTGCGCAGGGGCAGAATCCCCCAGGTGCACTGGAGATACTTCCCGGAAACCGCCCGCGAGACGGTGGCCAAGTGAACGCCCACCTCCTCGGCGATTTTCGACATGGGCAGCGGCCGCAGGCTCAGGGGACCCTGCTCGAAGAAGTCCTTCTGATGCCGGACGATCGCCTTGGCGACCTTGAGCAGGGTGTTCTTGCGCTGCTCGATTGCCTCGATGATCCAGTGGGCCGAGCGGATGTTGCTCACGAGGAATTTCTTCGTGTTGTCGCTGACGTGGTTGTCCTCGGCCATCCTCGTGTAGTAGGGGCTCAGTCTCAAGCTGGGCAGGCTGTCGTCGGCGAGCCGGACCGAGAGCTCGTCCGAACCGTCCTTGGACTCGACGATCACGTCAGGCGTGATCGGGATGCTCTCGTTGCGTCCGACCTGCAGGCCCGGCGAGACGTCCAGTTTGCGGAGCCGCTGGATGGCCATGTTGAGCCGCTCGATGGTGCAATCCATCTTCTTCGCGATCTCCGGGAGGCGGTTCTCGAGCAGCGCGTCCATGTGGTCGCGGACGAGGTGGTACTCGAAGCCCATGTCCTCGCTTTTCTGGGCCAGTTGGATCAGCAGGCACTCGCGGATGTCCCGGGCCCCGATGCCGGGCGGGTCCAGCTCCTGGACGAGTTCCAGGGCCTCCTTCAAGTGCTCGGGCGTGAACGCTGTCTGGTCCTTGTTGTACAATTGCTCCAAGGGGACGCTTAGATAGCCTCGTGCGTCGATATAGTCGATGATCGTGTTGCCCGCTTTCTTCACGGGTTCCTCCCCATCCACCATTCGCCATTGCTCACAGAGGTAATCGTGCAGGGATTGGGGCGGGGCGGCGGTGTTCTTGATGGCCTCCAGCTTGAGGTCCTTCTCGTCGTCGTCGTGGCGGCTGCGATAGGGGCCCGACTGGTCGATGAGGTCCCTGAACTCGTCCCCGAGGTTCCCGAGCCGCTCGAAATCCTGGGTCGGGTTCTCGGCGTCCACGACGAGGGCCTTCTCTGCCATGTCGTCCTGAGGGGCCTCCGGCGGGGTCTCAACCTCCTCGGAACTCGAATCGTCGTCCAGCTCGAGGACGGGGTTGCTGTTCAGTTCCTGCTCGATGCGCTCCTGGAGGGCCAGGATGGGAAGCTGGAGGATTTCCATCGATTGGATCATATGCGGAGCGAGCTTCATCCGCTGCTCCATCCGCATCTGTCCTGTCATTTCCAGCTTCATGGTGCCACCTGCGTACTCCAGTTTGCCCACTGCCTTGTGAGCCTCAGCTTATGATAGCCTCGCTGTGGGTTTCGTCAACAACAGCCTGTTCGCTTCACTTGCTTTGTGTGCGCGGGATCTGGACATCGTGCGGATTACGATCCATCTATGCGTCGTGTTTGTCATGCGGAACGAAGTGTCGCATCGGAGCAACGTCGGATTGGCGACCCTGGAGGGTTGGTCTCCAAGCGTTGTTGAGTGTGATGAAGGATCGCTACTCGAGGGCCTGCCTGCCGAGGATGGCGTCGGTGAGGATGCGGCCACTTGCATATTCGATCGTGCTGCCGGTCGGCAGGCCGCGAGCCAGTCGGGTGATGCGAACGCCGAACGGCCTCAGAACCGAGCTGATATACAGCGAGGTGCCGTCTCCCTCGATGTTGGGGTTGGTGGCCATGATGATCTCTTTGACCTCGCCGGTGCGGACCCGCTCGACGAGCTTGTCGAGCGTCAGGTCGCTCGCGTTGATGCCCTCCAGGGGGGCGATGTGTCCGCCCAGGACATGGTAGAGCCATTTGCAGGCCCCGGTCTTCTCCAGGCTGATGACGTCTTTGGGTTGCTCGACGACGCAGATCAGGCTGCGGTCGCGGCGGGAATCGGAGCAGACCTGGCACAGGTCCGCCTCGGACAGGTTGCAGCAAACCCGGCAGCGTCTGATCTTGGTCTTGACGTCGCGGATGGCGTCCGCCAGGGCCATCGCAGCCGGGGCATCGGTCTTGAGGACGTGGAATGCCAGACGCTCCGCGGTCTTGGGCCCGATGCCGGGCAGTTTTCCGAATTCCTCGATCAATCGATTTAGCGTTGCAGTATAGGCACTACTCATATCGCAGACAACTCACTCCTGGGGTTGGGTCATTGGTCCTGTTCGATTCCCGTGATGGTTGCGTCGAGGCCCACGAGGACGATCTTGACCGCCGGATCGCTGGCGATCTCGTATCGCTTCTGGACACTCGATTTCGCGGTGCCGCCCGCCCCCTCGGCGGTTGACGCCGGGGTCAGATCGAACTTCACGCGAACGGTCCGGCCCAGATGCTCGCTCAGGACCGAGGCAATCTGGTCGGCTCGTCCGTTGCTCTCGCACATGTGCTTCTGCATCCCGCCCGTCGGCGGAAAGTCGATTACCAGCGTGTCGCCCGTGAGTTGTCGCGGTGTCGAACCGTTCAGGAGTCCGGCGGTGCCGTTGCCCAGTTTCGTCCGGAACATCTCCAGGATCTCGGGCCAACCCTCGGTCAGGTCCGTTGTGTCGGCCGGAGCGGACGGGGCCTTCGGTTCGTCGAGCAGGGGCAATGCCTCCGCCTGTGGCGGCTTGTCCTGGTGACGGGCCGGCGGCGCGACTGTCTTCGGAACGGGCCTATCTTCGGTCAACAGTTTTTTTTTAACGGCGGGTGCTTCTCCTTGCGCCCGGCCCATCAGCTCGTCCACGTTCATGAAGTGCTCGCTCAGTGCGAATCGCAGGAGCGAGGCGTCGAGCAAGGCTCTGGGTGTATCGCTGTTCTTGACCGTCCACCGCAGTTTCTCCAAGGCGGTGATGTTGTAGATCAGGTCCGCCGCATCGAATCGTTTGGCCAAAGCGGCCGCCTTTTCCTTCTGGTCGGCCGTGAGGATCAGCAGGTCCGTATCGACGCCCGCCGAGCGGATGACGAGCAAGTCCCGCATCGATTCGATCACCGCATCGACGATCTGGATCTCGACCAGCCCGGTGCAGACGAGGTCCTCAATGGCCGTGAGTGTTCCGCCTGCATCATGCTCCGCGATTCGCTCGATGAGCCGGTGAATCTTCTCGGCGTTGGGCCGGCCCAGAAAATCCTCCAGGAGCTGCGCCGTCAGGGGCTGGATACCCGTGCTGATGAGCCGGTCCAGGAGGCTCAAGGCGTCCCGCATCGAGCCGTTGGCCATCCGCGCCACGGGGAGGGTCAGATTTTCCTCGAATGTGATAATAAAAAATATTCAAATAATACCCCCAAATTTCTTTAAATCGTGGCTCAAACCGGTATAAATCTACTAAGTATTGGGACTGCCTCCATTGTCTATTTTTCAAAAGGTTGGCTGTAATTCCAAGT
>JBDKRX010000191.1:0-3111 GCA_039683175.1 Phycisphaerales bacterium | reverse complement strand
ATCGACTCCATCGGCTTCCGCGTCGCATGCGAAGTCCCGAAAGGCAAGTAGTCGGAGTAACGCCCATGTTCGGCAATCCTGCAAAGCACTGGGGCATTTGCGTCCTTGTAGCTGTATCCCTCGTCGCCGGTCTGGCTGCCGGCGACGAGACACCCAAGCGACTCGCCTTTACTGCGGGCGACCAGGGCGGGTACACATTCGACACCGGCGTCCTCCGAGGAACGCTGCGTCAGGACGGCAAATCACGCGGCTTGTCCTCCGTCGTACACATCCCGTCCGGGGCCAGACTCGACGGCAGCGTCGGGATCGCAGGCCATTACCGTGTCTTCACAACGAACAAACGCTATGGAACCGCGGCCTGGGATTGGCCCAGCACGGCCGAGTTGCAGCCCGATGGAAGCGTCCAAACCCGTTGGCCCGCCGCCCAGGACCGCCCTTTCGAGATGACGACGCTGTACCGATGGGTAGACCCGCAAACACTCGACGTCAAGACGACTGTCACAGCCAATGCAGACCTGAGCAACTTCGAATCGTTCTTCGCGTCGTATTTTGACAAGACATTCCCATCGCCCCTCGTGTACGTCGCCGAGAATCCCGAGGACCAGGGCAAACCGGGCTTCCTGGCGGCCGGGAAATCCGCCGGTGACTGGCAGATGTTCCCGCGAGAGCCTCAGGCGCTTCCCCTCATCCGCGACGGCCGATGGAAGATCGAACCCAACCCCGTGGACTGGGCGATCCGACCGTGCCTCGCGGCCCCCATCGGCCTACGGCGGGACGCAACCCACGGCCTGACCGCGGTCGTCATGTCGCCCCCGACCGATTGCTTCACGATCGCCACGCCGTATGAGGGCGAGACCCACTACTCGCTCTACGCATCCCTCTTCGGCCGGGACATCAAGGCAGGCGAAACCGCAACAGCCCATGTCCGCCTTCTCATCACAACGGCCATCTCGGACGAGGAAGTCCTCGCCCTCTACAGGCGCTACGTGAGCGGCCTCTCCGCCTTGCCCCGTTCGCGAGACACAAACACGATCAGTCGCTGAGCCAACCGCTCAGTTGGTTTCGGCCGAGGCGAACTGCTTGCGATGGTATTCGCAGTAGAGGCCGCCCTTGGCGAGCAATTCGTGGTGCGTGCCGGACTCGACCACTCTGCCGGCCGAGAGGACCAGAATCCTGTCGGCGTTGATGACCGTCGAGAGGCGGTGAGCGATGATGAACGTCGTCCGGCCGGTGACAAGCCGCTTCATGGCGGCCTGGATGAGGTGCTCCGACTCCGGGTCCAGGGAGGCCGTGGCCTCATCCAGGATCAGGATCTTGGGGTTCTTCAGGAAGGCGCGGGCGATGGTGACTCGCTGCTTCTGGCCGCCGGAGAGACAGTTGCCCCGCTCCCCCACCTCGGTATCGAAACCATTGGGCAGGGACCTGATGAAATCCAACGCGTTGGCCGCCCGGCTCGCCTCCATGACCTCGTCGTCCGTCGCCCAGGGTTTGCCGTAGAGGATGTTCTCGCGGATCGTGCCGCTGAAGAGAATCGGGTCCTGGAGCACCATCCCGATATGGTTTCGGAGCGATTTGACCTTGACCTCGCGCACGTCCCGGCCGTCGATTCGGATGCTGCCGCCCGCAACGTCGTAGAATCGGGGAATCAGGCTGACGAGGGTGGTCTTGCCCGAGCCGCTGGGCCCGACGAGAGCCACCTTCTCGCCCGGCCGGACATGGAGGCTCACGTCGGTCAGGACCGGGTATTGCTGGTCGTATGAAAAGCTCACACGGTCGAATTCCACTTCGCCCGTGATCTCGGGCAGATCGACCGCTGCCGGCGAGCTGACGATCTCGGGCTTTTCGTCCATGATCTCGTAGATGCGATCCAGAGCCGCCATCGCGTTGGCGTAGACGACGTTCAGATCGGCGAACCGCTGCAACGGCAGGTACAGTGGGGACAGGTACATGGTCACCGCGATCAGCTCGCCGACGGTCATCTGGCCCATGATGACGCGAGAGCCGCCGAAACAGACGACGATCAGCGGCGAGATCCCCACCAGCGTCCCGGTAATGGCCTGGTTGAGGCCCCCGATGACGACGCCCCGCATGTTCGTGGAGAACAGCCGTTCCGCATCGTTCACGAACCGCCTCTTCTCGACCCCCTCGCCGGCGAAGGCGCGGATAACGATGCTGCCCGCGATCCGCTCCTGGACGTTGCTGCTCATCAGGGAGATTTCCTCCTGGACCTGGCGGGTGCGGGCCCGAATCTCATGGCTGAACCGACGGAAGAAGAACACGTAGAGGGGAAACGTCGAAAGGGCCACGAGCGTCGTGAGCACGTCGATCTTCAAGAGGAAGTACAACACCACGAGGAGTGCTGCGGCGTCCATCCAGATGTTCGTCAAGGCGGTGCCCACGAGGTTCTGCGCGAGCTGGATATCGCTGATCAGGCGGGTCAGAATCGCCCCGGTCTTGTTCCGCTGGAAGAACGACGCGCTCATTCGCAGGATGCGATAGTACAGATCGCACCGCAGGTTGAACACCGCCCGGTGGCTGGCCTTGTCCGCGTAGAGGTGCCGGATATAGACAAACGGGGCATAGATGAACACGAAGGCCGCCATCATCCCGCCCGCATAGAATAACAGCTCGTCCAGCTTCTGCCGCTGGGTCATCGCTTTGTTGAGAAAGACGTTGTCCAGCAGGTGCCGAGTGACCTGCGGCACCAGAAGCGGGACCGTGAACTTGACGATCCCCCCAATGACCGCCAGAAGCAGGTACTTCGTATAGGGCCGGACGTACCCCAGGAACCGAACGAAATTATGATGCTTCACCGACAAGACGATCCACCACGATACAGCATTTCTTTCAACGGGCTATTCTATCATCCGCCGTGGTAACCGTGAATGGGCTCCAACAACCGGCAGAGCCTCGGCTTGCTTGGAGCGGCCTTCGGCCGCAACCAAAGCATACGTTCATCGGGTCTCGAATCCGTTCGTGTCTCTTGGGGGCAGCGAGGCTGTGAAAGAATTGGCCTTGACAGGCATGGTAGAATACTGGACATGGATGAACAAGGAATTCTACCAGGAATGGAATCCCAGGTCAGCGGGATGGAAACCACCTCAGACACAC
>JBDKRX010000190.1:0-5559 GCA_039683175.1 Phycisphaerales bacterium | reverse complement strand
GAACACCGACGCCGGCACGATGCAGGGAACCGCGATCGCAGCCGCCGTGCCCAGGAATGCTCGCCGCGAGAGGTGAGAACAGTTGTGTGACATGGCATTCTCCTCTTCGATAGTGATAATGGACTTTTGATGGCCGATGATCGGCGCAAACCATCGCCGACCACGAACCATCATGGCCTTAACCAAGATGCGATTGTACTGTGTCGCCGGCCGCGCGCCCACCCCAAAGAGATCGATTATTGATGATGGATGATCGGCCATCCAAGCTCACCGCAATGACACAGATCAGACCCGCGAGGGCGAGAGCGACAGCAGGCTACCCAATCCACTTTGTCTGGTGTATGATGCCTCGTTTGCAGATGAAGGCTGATTGACCCAAGAGGTATCGTGATGCACTTGAAGAGCGTGCGGTTTCACCCCGACCTGTACCCGACGCGGGAGCACTATCCGTTCAGTCTCGATATCTTCCGCGAGACGACGGGACTCGATTTCACCACCCCGGTGACGTTCTTCGTCGGTGAGAACGGGACCGGCAAATCGACGCTCCTGGAAGCCGTCGCCCGCCGGGCGGGCATCCACATCTGGCGCGAGGGCGAGCGGACCCGCTGCGTGGTGAACATCTACGAGGACAAGTTCTATCGTGGCATCTCGATCGAGTGGGTCGACGACATCGTGCCTGGCTCGTTCTTCGGCTCTTCCGTCTTCCAGGACTTCGCCCGCCTGCTGGACGAATGGGCGGCCGCCGACCCCGGCCAGCTCGACTACTTCGGCGGCAAGTCCCTGCTCACCCAGTCGCACGGCCAGTCGATCATGTCGTTCTTCAAGGCCCGCTACGCGATCAAGGGTCTGTACCTGCTCGACGAGCCGGAGACGGCCCTCTCCCCCAAAACACAGATTGCCCTGCTCGACCTGCTGACGAGACTGAGCCAGGCCGGTCACGCCCAGTTCCTCATCGCGACACACTCGCCCATCCTCTTAGCCTGTCCCGGCGCGACGATCTACAGCTTCGACGAAAGTCCGATCGCGCCCGTCCCCTACGAGCAGACGGACCACTACAGAGTCTACAGGGACTTCATGCGAGACTATCAGGACTATCGTCCTGCTCCGATTCAGCAATAGCCAGACCGAAGGCACCATTGGGTTCGAATGGGAACAGAGCCGGCCCGACAAGATTCGAGGTCAATTGTCGGTCTTCCTGAGCTTCTTGACGTCCAGCTTGTCCTGATCCCTGCCGCTGGCCTCCTTGGTCTTGATGAGATCCGCCTTCGATATGAACGGAATAACCAGTCCTTCCACTTCGGTCTCCTGGCGGTTTGCCCATGCAGTCTCGAAAGCCACGCCCGGGATGGACATCATGATGTCCAGACGAAAGGGAGGACTCCCCATCTGGTAGAAGTAGCCCGCTTGCCTAAAGTCCGAAGGAGCCAGATCTTTGAGGGGGGCACCGAATTCCTGCAACGCCGCAAACACCGCCGCTGCGTTCTCCTCATTGGTGGCTATCCACAAAACCAGATCCTTTGTGAAACGCGGTTCAGTGTACTTCATCACCGCGTAACCGCCGACCACAAGGTAGCGGACTTCATGCTTTGCCAAAATACTCAACAGTTCTTTGAAGTCTGGGCTCGTCAGCATGTCCGTTCCTGATAGTCAAGTAGTCCAGAACCAAGTCGAGCGCCGCGAGGAAAATGGCCTGATCTCCCTGAGACTGCCAGAACTCGATGTCGAAACGGCCGTCATCGTCGCTGATTCGTCGATACGATTCTCTGATCGTCCTCATGGTAGTGTCGCCTCCACCGTCATTCAAGAGGCCGTCAGAACGCATCCGGGATGCCGGCCATCCAGGTGGGCCAGGCGTCGTCGGTAACGCCGCCGGCCTTGGTCCACTTGCCACCGATGTCGAAGTTGCGATGCCACTTGAGCTGCCAGAGCTGCTTGAGCGAGACCCTCTTGACGGACCAGTCGGCGAAGAGACAGAACTGCGCGCCGCCGTGACGGTTGACGCACAAACGCTGCATCTCATCGCTGCTGAGGGTTGGCGTCGTGTCGCCGGACGGCGCGGGATTGTCCAGGTGGTTGGGCCAGCCGTCCACCCACCAGGCCTCGGTGAAAACTGGGATATTGTCCGCGCCCTTGACCATGTGGGTTCGCCAGTAGTTCGCAGCGGGGGTACGTCCCCACACCCCGTTCGATCCGGCGGGGATGTTGCACATCCAGCCGTTGGGCCCGTAGCTGCCTTCATCGCCCCCCTGGGCGGCGGGCACGCGCCAGGCGTCGAATGGATTCAACGCCGGGGCGCTTCCAGTCACCGTCTGCGAGCGGTTCTTGGCCGCCGTGGGACACAGCCACATCTTCTTGTCCTTCGACAGCGGCCTCATACATTCGCGCCACCAGTCGCCGTTCTCCAGGTTCGCCGTTCCGCCCTGCAACAACCCGCTGTAGAAGCGGCCGTTGTTGTCGTCCGTGTACATGGCAAACATCAGCCCCCACTGGTGCAGGTTGGACTTGCACGCGACGCCTCGCGCCTGGGTGCGGACCCGGCTCAAGGCCGGCATGAGGACCGCCATCAGAATCGCGATGATGGCAATGACGACGAGCAGCTCAATCAATGTGAATCCGCGTTGTTTGCACATGACCATACTCCTGCACAACCAGAGACCACGCCACACACAGTGAAGCATTATACCCGAAAGGCCCCAGCGATGCAAGCACACGAGCAACTGCGGATCTTGGGAGGCCAGGCTGTTCGTGGCAACGCTGTGAGGCGTTGTCTTCCTGATCCCTGAAGAGATGCCCTTACGAACACGCCACGAACCGCCGCTGTATGTTCACGGACACATCCCGAGCGGATTCCTTGTCGATCAGCCTTGCCCCTGATACCATAGCCGGCAGCAGGCTCGGGGCCTGCCCCGCTGCGGTCGCGGCGTCGCGTAGAAGGTTGCCAGACTGGCGTTGGACCCGCGGAGCCAGGAACCAGGAGAATCCGACTGCGAATCGGGATTGTCTCGGACACGCACGATCACCATCGCAACGTCATCCAGGCGGTCGAGATCTTCGCCCGGCACAAGGTCCGGTACGTCCTGCACGCGGGAGATATCGTGGCCCCATTCACAGCCAAGGCGTTCGCAGAATTGTCCGGCACAAAGTTCATCGCGGTCTTCGGAAACAACGACGGCGAGAAGCTGTTTCTGAAACACGCCATCGAAGGCTTCGGCGGGGAGATTCACGAGCACTGTTACAGGGGCGAGTTGGCGGACCGCAAGGTATACATGACGCACACGGATCACAACGTCCAGGAGGTAGCGGCAAGCCAGATGTACGATCTGCTCGTCTACGGGCACACGCATCGGCAGGACATTCGGAAGGTGGGCCGGACCTTGATAATAAACCCGGGCGAAGCAACGGATTGGATTACCGGCTCCGCCCGGGTCGTGATTCTCGATCTGAACGACATGAGCTGCACAACCGAACCGCTCGGCTGACGGCCCTTACGTCCTGAACTTTCTGAGATTCCTCAGGGAGATTTCAATGCCTTCCATGGGCGGGACGGTGTCCTTCTCTTCCTCGATGATGTACCACTTCGTGCCGCCGATGGTCCGGCAGAGCTTGAAGATCTCGACCCACTTCACGTCGCCTTCGCCAAGCATGGCCTTCGGGTTCGTGGCGGAGTATTCCTTCAAATGCACGGTGACGGCCCGGCCGGGGTACTTCTTCAGGACGGCCACCGGATCGCCGCCGCCGCTCATGGCGTTGCCGGTGTCGATCTGCATGATGACGTCTTTGCTCGTGTTGCTGAAGAAGATGTCCCAGGAGGTCGTGCCGTCGAGCGGGTGCAGGTCGTGGGCGTGTGCGTGATAGCCGATCATCAAGTTCTGCTTCTTGAGCTTCTCGGCCAGGACGTTGAACCGCTCGGCGTACTTGAGCCAGGAGTTCTTCATATCCTTCTCGTCGCCCTGGAGCCAGGGCACGATGACGTACTTGTTGCCCAGAGTCTTGTTGAATTCGAGGGTCGCGGCCAGCTTGTCGTCCGCGAGGTCGGCATACTGCGTGTGCGTGCCGCAGCAGACGAGGTTGTTGTCGTCCAGCATCTTGCGGATGTCCTTGGCATTGTGGCCATAGTAGCCCGCGAACTCGACGCCGTTGTAGCCCATCTGGGCGATTTTCGCGATCGTGCCGGCCAGGTCCTTCTCCGCGATGCTGCGGACCGAGTAGACCTGCACGCCGATCGGCATGCTGCCCTTCACTTTCATGGTCACGGTCTTCTTCTCCTGTTCCTCTGCACAGCCCGAGCCGAGAACGCTCGCGGCCGCAACCGATGCGGTGGTCGCCAGAAAAGTGCGACGGGACAGACTCGAGTGGTTTGATTGTGTGTTCATGCTCCTTCACCTCGTCACAATTCACATGGACCCGGTTTCGGCGGCGGATCCTTCGCCTATCTGAACCTGGATGGGCCCGATTTTAGTCGCGCCTGGGCCGGCGGTCAAATCGAAAAGAAAGCGGGCTCCCTTTCAGAATCCGCGTGGGACCATGCACCCGCGATGACCCCGTAGACAATCAGCATCTGTCCGACGCCATAAGTGATCCAGCACAGGTTGCCGATTCCCTGCCAGTTGTCCTGGAAGAGTCGAACCGCCAGAAAACCGTCACTGGCGAGGAAGAAGAGGCCCCCGATCCCCACCGGCAGAAACGATCGGTCGAGCCAGGCCACGGTCGCCATGAGCGCCGCGGCGGTCGAGAGAAAGACCCCATACCCGGCCGTCGGCAGGTGCATGCTCGGCAGATTGCCCGACGGATGAACGAGGGCGGCCCAGAGCGTCAGACCCGCGAGATTGCAGATCGCCACGGCGCTCGCCAACGTCTTGCTCCACCCGGCCCGCCTGGTCAGCAGCAGACGGCGGGCCAACATCAGCATGCCCGCGATGTAGGCAACGTGTCCCAGCGCGAACAGCGGGATGACCATCGCCAGGGGCTCGGTGAAGCGGAGGACTCCGACGGCGCCGTAGAGATCGGCCAGCATGCCGGATGTCATGCCCAGAGCAACCAAGGCGCACACCGGACCGAGCCGCTTGCGACGATGAAAGACCCAGTTGACCCACGCGCTGGCGGAAAGCGCCAACGACGACATCCACCAGAACCGGCTCCAACCACCCTGGCCGGTGATCAGAGCAACTGCAAATGTACCCGGCAGGAGCCCGAACCACAGCAGCCACAGAACCGAGATCAGCACGCATCCGAACGGTCGTTTCATCACGCCCAGACTACCAGAAAACCACCCCCCGAGAAACAGAAAGATGAGCCAGGCGCCAGTCCCGTGTGCATGTCCGGATCTGCGCCCGGGAGCGTTGTGTCTGTGAGAGAATCCCGGCAGGTGGAAAGGCCATACCGAGCGAAGGGCCGTTCGTAGTGTGCCCGTAAGGGCATATTTTCAGGGGTCAGGAAGATAACGCCTTACCTCGACTTCTGCCGTTTTTGCAGAGGAGATGAGGAGACAAGAGAGGAGGAATCCTGATGAGATAGGCAGACTCCTGCCGACGTGAATTACTGACGAAGGTAATCAGATCG
>JBDKRX010000189.1:0-6410 GCA_039683175.1 Phycisphaerales bacterium | reverse complement strand
AGCCAGAGCCGTCGCCACGTGCTGAATTTCTTCTGGGCGCCGAAGAGTTCCGCCATCTCCCGCGAGGCGTTTCGCTCCACGAGGGGACTGGTGTAGACATCTTGTTCTTGCGACATCGTGTTTCCTTTATCACAAGTCATTGCTGTGCGTGGGCGATCCTATTTGTCCTATCCGTCCCATTCGTCCTACAGGACCTATAAGACAAATAGGACCTATGAATTGCCCGCGAGCTTCTTGTCTCGCTTGGCCAGCAGCTTCTCGATCTCTTCGATATCCTTTTTGCCGAGGTTCCAGTCGGAAGCCGGAGCGGTCTCGGCGATCTGTCCGGGCCGGCGGGCGCCGACGATTGCAGCGGTCACTTCGCTCCTGCGAAGCACCCAACTGACGGCCAACTGCGAAACGGTCTTGCCGTTGCGTTGGGCGATCTTCTTGAGCCCCTCGACCAGTTCCAGTGTGGCACCGAACTGCGGTTCCTGGAACTCCGGCGCTCTCCTGCGGTGGTCGTCGGGGGCCAGGGCCGCCAGCCGTTCACGGCTGAATGTGCCGGTCAGCAGGCCTCGCTGCATGGGACTGTAGACGACCACGCCGATCCCATGCTGCTCGCAATACCCGAGCAGTTCCCGCTCGGCTTCCCGGTGCAGCATGCTGTAGGGCGGCTGCAACGACGAGATCGGGTGGATCGGGGCGACTCGCTCCATCTGTTGCACGTTGAAGTTCGAGACGCCTATGTAACGGATCTTGCCCTCTTTCACCAGCCGGGCCATCTCTTCCCAGGCCTCCTCGATATCCGCGTCCGGGTCCGGCCAGTGCATCTGATAGAGGTCGATCCTCTCGACGCCGAGCCGCCTGAGACTGTCGTGGCATTCCCGGCGGATGCTGTCGCGCTTCAGGTGTACGACCTTCTCCCGCTTGTCGTTCCAGAGAATGCCGCATTTCGTGGCGACGTAGGGCTTGTGCTTCGTTTGACGCAGGGCCCGGCCGAGCAGTTCTTCGGAGTGGCCCAGGCCGTACGCGGGGGCTGTGTCGATCCAGTTGATGCCCTGATCCAGAGCCTCCAGAATCGATGCGATGGCCTCGTCGTCATCCTGTGGACCCCACCCATACTCCCATGGCCCTCCCATGGCCCAAGTGCCCAGACCCACGGTCGTGAGCCGCATATCTGTTGTGCCTAATTGTCGTGTCTGCATGCCTCATTCTCCGAAAGGGCGACACCGTGTACCGGCTTGTGCCCCAGTAAGATAGTCGGGCGAGGCAGCTTTATCAATAGGGATATGGAGTCGCATCGACGCGGCCTGCACCGCAAGACTACGGCAAGGCAAATCCCCCACCGCTGGGCATCTTGCCCAGGCACAATGCGTCCTCGCTGCCGTTGCGCACGGATCATCAGTCGGCAGGTTCTCCGCGTCCGCAGGTGTTGGCAGTCCCTATACCTCTACCGGCTCAGGCTCCTGGAGCGTGAAGTCGCAGCCGGCGGAGATGAAGTGCATGTGATGATCCATCATCTCCACGCCGAAACCGACGCCGAGGGAGATTCCGAGGCCCCACTCTATGAAGGGCCGCTCCGGCAAGACGAAATCCGCAAACCAATTGTCTCCCGAGAGGTAGACCTCGTCGAAGACGGCGATCCGGTTCTCCCCGTCATAGACGTGTACGTCCCGCACGAAGGCGTCCACGGAGGTGGTTGTGAAACGGAGTGCGACCTTCTTGATCCGCAGACGGGCGTCGTTGACAAGCACCGGCGTGGGGATCGCGAAGTGGAACCAGTTGCCTGTGCCGGGCTTGCCTTCGATGTCGAACCAGAATCCCGCGCGTCGTTGGGAGGCGATCCGGTCCGGATACTCGACCTCCATGCTGTGGCCGTGAATCCATGAGGCGTAGACGACGTCAACTGCCTCGGCCGCGGCGTGGGCCTTTGCGGGCGTCAGGGCGTTGGCCGCCACGCCGGCGAGCATCCCCATCCCGGACAATTTCAACATCTCACGCCGGCTGGTTCCCCTGACAAGAGCTTGCTCGTTCATGATGTGCCTCCTTCTGTAGATCGGTATGAAAGCATCCACCCCCGGCCGGCCACACCGCCGGCGCGAGGGAACATCTTCAAGAAGCTGCAAAGCCGTCTCTCGAAAGAGTTGTCAAATCGAATGATGCCTGCTCGTGATGCCGAATTCCCAGCCCGTTCAGTAGGAGTAGAACCCGTTGAGGCCAGGGTGTCAAGGCAATTCCCCGCGTGCTGCGCACCTGCCTCTTCGGGGTTTCTTTACGCCGGATGCAGGGGAGCGGATTGCCATGACGCCGCAAGGCGGTTAAGATGCACCGTGGTCTGGATTCCATGCTGACGGTTCTTTGGGTGCATTGGAGGCGCCGTTGTGGGGCTGTCCGAACACAAGTTCTCGCGATCACTGAAGAATCTGGTCATCGGCAAGTCGCGCGACCCTCGCGACACGGCGGTGTTCCACCGGCTTTCTCTCGTGGCGTTCTTCGCATGGATTGGGCTGGGCGCCGACGGCCTGTCGTCCTCGAACTATGGGCCGGCGGAAGCCTTTCTGACGCTGGGAGAGCATCCCTATCTGGGCGTCTTCGTCGCTCTGGGCACGGTCCTGACGATCTTCATCATCGCGACCTGCTATTCTCAGATTGTCGGACTGTTCCCGACCGGCGGCGGCGGGTACTTCGTGGCCACCAAGCTGCTGTCGCCCTGGCTGGGAATGGTCTCCGGCTGCGCGCTGCTGATCGACTACGTGCTCACCATCTCCGTATCCATCGCCAGCGGCGCGGACGCCATCTGCAGCTTCCTGCCGCTGTCGTTGTATGTCTACAAGCTCCACATCGCCGTGGGGATCGTCGGCGTGCTGCTGCTGCTGAATATGAGGGGAGTCCGGGAATCGGTGATCCCGCTGACGCCCATCTTCCTGACGTTCCTGGCGACGCACGCATTCGTGATTCTATACGCCATCGTTGTGCACCTTCCCGAGATGGAGGGGATCGCCCAGTCGGTCCGGACGGACGTGCGCGACACGATCTCCAGCGTCGGTCTCCTGGGCCTTGTCGCCCTGATCCTTCGTTCCTACAGCATGGGGGCAGGCACCTACACGGGGCTGGAGGCCATCAGCAACGGCGTCCCCATGCTGCGGGAGCCGAGAGTCCAGACCGCGCGGATGGCAATGCGCTACATGGCCGTTTCGCTGGCGGCCATCGTGATGGGTCTGATGCTCGGCTATCTCATCTACAACGTGCGGCCCGAGCCGGGCAAGACGCTCAACGCCGTCTTTCTCGCCCGGGCGACGGCCGGCTGGAACCAGGACGCTGCCGGTGGGTTCGTCCTGATCTGCCTGCTCTCGGAAGCGGTTCTCCTGGCGGTGGCCGCCCAGACGGGATTCCTCGGCGGCCCGAGGGTGCTGGCCAACATGTCGCTGGACCGGTGGTTTCCGGCGCGGTTCTCCGTTCTCAGCGACCGGCTCGTCATCCAGAACGGCATCCTGATCATGGGCGGGCTGTCGCTGGTCATCATGATCGTCACCGGGGGATCGGTCCGTCTGCTCGTCGTGCTCTACAGCATCAACGTGTTCATCACGTTCACCCTGTCCCAGTTGGGCATGGTTCGCCATTGGTGGCTCTCCCGGCGTGGGGAGAGGGCCTGGCTCAGGAAGCTGTTGATCAACGGCGTGGGTCTCGTGCTCGCCGCGTTCATTCTCGTTTCCATGGTGATCTTCAAGTTTTTCGAAGGCGGTTGGGTCACTCTCCTGATCACCGGCGCCTTGATCGTGCTGGCGCTCCTGATCCGGCGCCACTACGACAACGTGGCGGTGCAGCTTCGCCGGCTCGATGAGCTGGTCGAGCGAGCGGAAGCCCGGATGGGAGGATCCGCCGGCGAGGATGCAAGGCAGATCAGGGTTCCGCCTGCGTCCGGCTCCGAGGGCAGAACCGCCGTCGTGCTCGTCAACGGCTTCAACGGCGCCGGCCTTCACACCCTGCTGAGCGTCATGCGACTATTCGGCGGCAGCTACAGGAATTTCGTCTTCCTCGAGATCGGGATGCTCGACGTCGGCAACTTCAAGGGACCCCAGGAAGTCGAACACTTGCAGACTCAGGTCCGACACGATCTTGATCGGTACGTGCAGTTCGTGCGTCGGGAGGGTTTCCACGGCGAGGCTGTCTCGGAGATTGGAGTCGACATCGTTGACGAGGTCGAGCGGATTGCGCCGTCCATCCTGCAGCATCACCCCGGCGCGGTGTTCTTCGGGGGCAAGCTGCTGTTTCGCAACGAATCCGTCTTCGACTGGCTGCTGCACAACCAGATCGTCTTCGCGGTCCAGAGACGCCTGCACCGCCAGGGGGTTCCGTTCGTCATCCTTCCGCTGCGCGTGTAGCCGGTCCAGTCCTGCTATCTGGTGACCTGTTTGACCCAGGCCAACACCGTCTCCGCGAGATGGATGGCCTGTTCATATTCCGGCCCCGTGACAGGCTCGGCATCGCCGGGATATCGGCATGTGACCGCGTGATCCGTCAGAACAGATGCCTCCTGCACGTCCTTGGGAACGACGACATGTTCGGAGAGCAGATCCAGCAGCAGCCCGATGCTGTGTGTCTTGCGGACCGGGATCTGGTGAGCGATGAGTGCTGCCTTCAACGCCTTTTCCGCACATTGCTGGGCGTGGTAGCATAGACTCTCAAGCATGACGTGTGGCGTGTCGCATCTTCTGGCGAGTTCCAGGTCGCTGACGGCATACCGCAGCCAGTCTTGAACGCTCCCGGGTTGTGGAGGTTCAGGTGACATAGAGGTCCCTGCCCTCCTGGAGGATTGTGCCATAAATCAAGCCGGGGCTATCCTTCTCGCGATCGAGGTCGCCCTCGGTGGTCACGATGACATCCACGGGCACAGGCAGGCCGCGCAACTGATGATAGAGCATCTGGGCAGTCTGACGCTTGTGCGTCCCATCGGGCATGACGACGAGGAGATCTATATCGCTCTCTGGATTTCGATCATTTCTGGCCGCCGATCCGAAAAGGATGATCCGCAAAGGGTGGACTTGTTTGACGATCCGGTCGGCGACTTCGCGAACCAGCGATTCGATCTTCACGTCCCCGCACGGGGCGATCCTGTATTGACTGTGATCCTGATGCTGTGACACGGACATGGCGTCTGGTCTCAACTCATTGATATTCCACCACGGGTTTCGGTCAAATCCGTCCTGTGTTGTTCATTTCATTCTACCAGTCCGGGTCGGCGAGGGCACGGCAAATCTCAATTCGCTACGTCGGTGGTCCGAGCCGGACGGCGACGACAGGCTGCGGCATGGAATCAGTGGTACCCGGCGCCGGGGTAGAGGAGGTTCAGGGCCAGGCCGTGGACGGGGCCGAGGACGCCGCCGATCACGTTCCAGGCGATGACCAGGCCGACCATGTTGGCGGCGGGCTGGGCCATGAATTCCCGGTAGCGGTCCGCCGTGCGGTCGTCGAGGAACAGCGTGAGGATCTCGCTGCCGTCGAGCGGGGGCAGGGGCAGCAGGTTGAAGACGAGCAGGATCAGGTTCAGCGAGAACAGGACGCTGACCACCACCGCGGCGCTGGTGATCATGCCGGGGGACCTGGCGACGGTCACCTGGGTCCAGGTGGATTCCAGAGGCGCCACAAACCAGCCGAGAGACATGCCGACGCGGATGATCGCGGCTGCGAGAACGATCAACGCGAGGTTGACGCCGGGACCCGCCATGGCCATCCAGGCGGCTTTTCTGCGATTGGCGTGGGCCCAGTAGGGATCATACGGGGTGCTGGCCCAGCCCATCATCCAGCCGCCGAACAGGAAGGAGACGATCGGGACCGCCACCATGCCGATGGGCGACCTTTGAATGTGCGGGACCGGATCGATCGTCACCAAGCCGGCGCGGCGCGCCGTCGGGTCGCCGAGCTTGAGGGCGGCGAAACCGTGGGCGGCCTCGTGGAAGGTCGTCGAGATCACGAACACTGCGTACCAGACTAATCCGAGCCCCAGTTCTACAGTCATTGTTCAGTTGTTCCTTCGTTCTTCGCGGGTGTCTGTCGCCGGGATAACCCGGGACTCAGCGGTCTTCGACGTCGAGCGTGTAGCTTCGGCCGGGCTGCGTCTCGAATTCCACGAGGCCAGCGCCGGGTCTGGTCGTCTTCACGGGCATGCCCGCCAGGCTCACTCGAACAGGCGCAGCCGTCCGGATGCGGCACTTGGCGCCGGCCTTCGAGTGAATGAGCCCCTTGTCCAGCTTGCCGTCGCGCCAGTAGAGGTCCACTTCGAAGCCGCCCCTGGCGCACAGCCCGGTGACAGAGCCCTGCGGCCACGCGGCCGGCAGAGCGGGCAGCAGGTGAATCTCCCCGGCGTGGCTCTGGAGGAGCATCTCCGCGATGCCGGCGGTCCCGCCGAAATTGCCGTCGATCTGGAACGG
>JBDKRX010000188.1:0-7057 GCA_039683175.1 Phycisphaerales bacterium | reverse complement strand
ATGCCCTGGACGGGACCGCCGGCTTTCTTAACCGCCAAGCCGATCCCGGTCTTGATGTCCGACAGCAGACGGTCGAAGTCCCATCGCAGCGAGCCCTGTTCTTCGACCGGGCCATTGGCGAAACGATGCACCTGTTCGAGACCCAATCGCCCCTCGGCAACGCGGCCCAGCATGACCCTGCCGCTCTCAGCCCCAAGGTCCACCGCGATATAACAGTTGGCGTTCTGCGCCATCGCCTGCTCCTTCGGGCCCCCAAACGCGACGCATCGCATTTGGGACCCGTTCCTACAACGGTTCTTCTCCTGCCTGCCGACATGCGTAAACCGCACGCAAGACAACGATTAAAAGGCCCGGCAGAAGGATCGTCAACCATAAAACCCGGCCGGCCGGGCGAGGAGAGTCTTGCCGAGTCCCATAGAAGCTGCTACGGTAGTAGCATCATGAACCCAATCGATGAAGACCTTCGTCGGCAAATCAACCAGTTGGTTGACATGTACCGGGATCGGTGCCTGTGGTTCCTCAGGGCAGACTACTATCCGACCGATCTGCCGGATGTGTTGCGTGTGCTCGACTATATCCGGCGGTATGGTGACCGGGAGGCATTCCGCAAGGCTGGAGAGTTGTACCAATGGCTGTCACCCGATTCCAGCAGACCCTCTGCCGTCTCATAGCGGCGAATCGTCTTGAACAGGGAGAGGCGTATGTGGCGGGAGGTGTTGCGTTGAACCTTCTGACCGGAGGCAAGCGAATCTCCCGCGACATCGACCTTTTTCACGATACGCTCACTGCCTTGGAGGCTACATGGCAGGCGGACCGCAGACTGCTTGAGAGCCACGGCTATGAACTGCGATCTATCCATGAACGCCCCGGCTATGTGGAGGTTCTGGTAGGCAAAGGGCCTGATACGGTTCTGATGCAGTGGACGCACGATAGTGCCTTTCGGTTCTTTCCTCTGGTCCAGCATGACGAACTGGGATTGACGCTGCACCCGTTTGACTTGGCGACCAACAAGGCTCTTGCCCTGGTGGGGCGCCTTGAGATCCGGGATTGGGTCGATCTGATCACATGTCACGAGCGGATTCAGCACATGGGATACCTGGCGTGGGCGGCCTGCGGTAAAGACCCGGGCTTTAGCCCTTTGACGATTCTGGAGGAGGCTGGTCGTTCCGGACGCTATACGGCCGGCGAATTGCAGGGGCTCTCCTTCGATGGGCCGCCACCTGTCCTTGAGGATCTCCTGGGAAGATGGCACCTCATGCTGGCGGAGGCTCGCGAGATAGTGGCGACTCTGCCTGCGCGATGGGCCGGCACGTGCGTGCTCCAACGTCACGGTGGCCTGTACAGCGGAAACCTGACGCAACTCAAGCAGGATCTTGCGGCGGACGATCTGGTCTTTCACGCCGGCAGTGTTCGTGGCGCATACCCGCAGATCATCGGATGATACCCCATGTGGTTGGTGTGATTGCAGGCACCGGACAGCCGGTTCAGGATGCGACCGGCGCCAGTTGGGGCTGGAAGCGGACCTTGGCCTGGCCGATGAGGTAGAAGCTGCCTGTGATGCAGATCAGGTCCTCTTTGCCAACGGCGCTGTGCGCCAGTTGCAGGGCCTCGCCCAGCGTGTTGGCGGTCTGGCACATCTTGCCGCAGATCTCGGTGTACGCGTCCGCCAGCTCCTGGGGCGAAACGGCCTTGTTGGAGCTGCTCCGCGTGAAGATCACCTTGTCGGCCCCGTACTGGAGTTCGTTGAGCATCCCGGGGATGTCCTTGTCGCAGTTGCAGCCGAAGATCATGACCATGGAGTCGTAGGGGATGTTCTGCCCGATGGCGTGGATCAGCGCTCGAATGCTGGCAGCGTTGTGCGCGCCGTCGATCATGATGCGCGGGTCCTCGCAGACCATCTCCATGCGTCCGGCCAGCCGGACGTTGCTCAGCCCAACGGCGGCCTTCTCCGTGTCGATCTCGTAGCCGGCCGATTTGAGCTTGTCCAGCATCGCCAGGGCCAAGCCGCAATTGATGGCCTGGTGCCGGCCGTAAAGGGGCACTCGCAGGTGCTCGAACTTGCTCGTCGGGGTCGAAAGGCAGATCCGCGTGTGCGGACCGTGCTCGCGCGACGTCTCGAACCGGTAGGAGAAGTCGATGTCGGTGCCGGTGACGCTCAGAGGCGTTTTCATGGCGAGGGCCTGGGCCTTGAGCACGTTCATCGCGATGGGATCCTGCTGCACCGTGACGGCCGGGACACCCTTCTTGAATATGCCGGCCTTCTCCATGGCGATGCGGTCCAGCGTGTCGCCCAGTTGCTGCTTGTGGTCGATGCTCAGGCTTGTGATGCCAATCACCTTGGGCAGGATCACGTTGGTGCTGTCCAGGCGGCCGCCCAGACCGGTCTCGATGACGCCGATATCGATCTGGCGGTCTGCAAAGTGGCAAAACGCCAGCGCCGTCATGATTTCGAAGAACGTCGGCGGGTCTTCCTTGGACAGTTTCTCAATCGGGCCATACAGGCGGTTCATCAGACCGAGCATCTCCGCCTCAGTGACCATCTCGGAGTTCACGGTGATCCGCTCATGCAGGTGGACCAGGTGGGGAGAGGTGTACAGACCGACCGTATAGCCGTTTGCCTCAAGCATCCGGGCCAACATCGTGGCCGTCGAGCCCTTGCCCTTGGTGCCGGCGATGTGGGCCGTGCTGATCTTGGCGTGCGGATTGCCCAGGAGAGACAAGAACCTCTCCATCCGTTCCAGGCTGAAGGTGGTCACGTTATAGCGTACGTGCTCTTCCTTCTCGTAGTCGGTTCTCTCAAGTAGATAAGCCAGCGCTTCCTGATACTTGCCGAAAGCCCTCTTGGCTTTGACCGGGGCGACCTTGGAAGAGTCCTTTTTCGCCTGTTTTTTACCCGTTGTCCTTATTGTCTTGGCCATGAACCCGCCATGTTAGCAAATCGCGTTCTTTCAGTCAACTGCTTACCTGTCGCCACGCACGGGAATTCTGTGTCCTATGGCAGGCGAGAATATCGCAACTACCTGCCAATAATGACTTTACGAAAAGACCCATAATACTGCCCCCGTGGCATTTTGCCATCGGATTCATGCCCCTGATGACCGTCCTACTCTTTGTCCAATTCACAACAAGGCGATCCCGTCTGACGCTTCGTGGGTGTAGTCCGGTATACGTCGATTTCTGAGTACATAGACGCGGCGAGGGGGCGGATTATTGCAGGAACGGGCCATTTAGAGGATCGGAGGGGGACCGCAATGGGGACGCGGGCGAACGACTCCTGCCGGCTAAGACGGGTGGCCGATGGGAGCGACGGAGGGGTTTGCCCGCCGACTCTACCAGCGACGCCTGAGCACGAACAGGCCGCCAAGCCCCAGGATCCCCAGGGTGGCGGGTTCCGGGACCATCATCGCGGCCGAAAAGTGCACGGGATCGACGTCTTCACTATTGAACTGGAGACCCCGGATGATCGCGTCGGCGGCGAGCGGCTCACCGTTGGCGTCAAGCAGGTCCGTCATGGCGAATGCAACGCCACCGATGGGCTGGCCGCCGTTCATTATGCCTTCCTTGTCCAGCCCCGTATACCACCATGCCCCAATGGGGATTTCGATCGCCTGCCCCAACGTGCCGTCGGCAAGGATCGCCTGGACCCCGACGGCATCGTTCATGCCCGCCTCGAACAGGAAGAAATCGGGCGCGCCGCCATTGGTGTCGCTGTATGTGTCCGAGCCGCCGATTTCTGTGACTCGCCAGACGCCCGAGGCATCGCGGGAAGCCACCGAGTTCAGGTTGAAATCGTCGGCGTAGCGGATGTCGCTGAATAGAAAAGTGTCGCCGCTGCTCTTGCCAAGCGCCAGGAACTCCTTCGTAATGGTGAAATCGCCCACGGTGATGCTCTCGAGCATATAAGGCGGTTTACCATTCACTCCGGCGTTCACACCGGTGATTGGCACGACGGCTGCGGAACACATGCCCACCTCAAGCAGCACCAGAAGAACCGCTGAGGAGATGAGGCGCGCAGATGTGCCCATTTTTGTCTCCTCCTACTCTTTCCATACGATAGGCGCGCTCCGCCTCTCTACAGTTCCATCACTGAGGCAACAGTCCGTTTCTGGGGCTTCGCTATTATCCAGTTTACCTATTTTCTCCGTTTTGTCAAGGGAAATCGACCGGCTCCGGGCGAATCTTGCCGGCGGGAAACGCCGAGACCCGTCCACAAGAGGCGGATATCAGAATCCGCACTCCTTTGCAGCGGTGCCACGCACCATCCGTTACTGTGCGACAAGCCGTGTCAGCGTTTGGCGAACAGGTTGCCCGGGAACTGCCTGATGAGGCCCTTCAGACGCAACGACATGACGGCTGCGTTGGCCGCGCCGGCGGGCAGGTCTGTGTCCGTGATGATCTGGTCGATGTGGACAGGCTCCTTACCCAAGGCGTCGTAGATGGTCTTCTCGTGGCCCTTGAGATTGAACTTGGCCGCGTCAAACAGCGGCGCCTCGACCTTTTCAACCGCTTCCTTGGTTGTAAGTTCCGCGTGGTTCTTGAGTTGTTCACCGACGTAGCCGAGGGCCTCCATGATGTCCTCGACCGAATCAACCAGTCTGGCGCCCTGCTTGATGAGTTGGTGTGGACCCCGGCTCAGGGGCGAGTCGATCTTGCCCGGCACGGCCATGACCTCGCGGTTGCTCTCCAGCGCGGTCTGGGCCGTAATCATCGCCCCGGATCGAAGGCCCGCTTCGACGATGATCGTTCCAAGCGACAGGCCCGCGATGATCCGATTGCGGGGTGGGAAGTTCTCCGCCAGGGGCTCGGCCCGCAGCGGAAGCTCGGAAATGCACGCGCCGGACGCGCTTATCAACTCGAAGAGCTTCGCATTCTCGGGCGGGAAGACACGAGACAAGCCACAACCCTGGACCGCGATGGTCCGGCCCTGGGCGGCCAGTGCCCCAGTATGAGCGGCGGTATCAATGCCACGGGCCATGCCCGAGACAATCGTAAAACCAGCCGCGGCCAGCAGATGCGAGAATCGCGACGCCTGCTCCTGGCCGTACAGGCTGCACCGCCGGCAGCCGACGATGGCTACGCCGAGCGTGTCGTCGCGAGTCAGTGTGCCCTTGACGTACAGTACCGGCGGCGGGTCATAGATCTGTTTGAGCACGGCGGGGTAACGGGCGTCCTCCATGTGCAGGAGCCAGACCCCGAGTTTGGCTGCCAGCTCCAACTCCGCGCGGGCGTCGAATTTGTCGCGACTTGCGGCGATCCGTTCGGCGGTCTTGAACCCGACTCCCTCGACCTTGGTCAACCCGCTGACGGAAGCCCCGAGGGCCGCATCGACCGATCCGAACCGCTTCAGGAGCCGCCCGAACGTGACAGGTCCGACCTCATCGGCTCGGATCAGCTTGAGCCACAGCTCGATGTCCTTCGAGTTTTCCGGGATTTGCGCCATGTTTCCTCTCGTCGCATATCCTCCAAAGCACGCCCCGACTATAACCGAGAGCACGTCACCGGTCAACCCGATTTCACAATGCGAGGTCCCTCGTCCTGGGATTGGTGCGGATTGTGCATTTGCGTCCGTCGGCACTCCACCTTAGAATGGCCGCTCAGAGTTCGTGGTCGTAACGGTATCGAGGGTTTAGACAAGGAGAAATGACATGCGTTCACTGAAGGTTATGGCTCTGGTTGCGATGATTGCGGTGGTCTTCTGCATGGGGGCCAATCCGGCGAAGCCGACGCCGATCAAGGTCCTGCTCATCACGGGCGACGATGTCTCCGCCCATCCCTGGCGGGAGATGTCCGAGACCACGCGGGAAATCCTGGTCAACGCGGGCAAGTTCGACGTGAAGATCTGCGAGGACCCGCTGATCCTCGAATCGGCGACGGCGCTCAAGAACTACGACGTGATCGTGTTCACGATCTACTCCGCCAAGCTCGCTGAACTGCCCGCCCAGGCTCAGGAGAACCTGCTGAACTACGTCAAGAGCGGCAAGGGCTTCTTCGTCCAGCATCTGGCCAGCGCATCGTTCCCGAAGTGGGAGGAGTTCGGCAAACTGTGCGGCCGCAAGTGGGTGATGGGCACCTCCGGCCATGGCCCGCGTGCCGAGTTCCAGGCGAAGATCGCCGACAAGCAGCATCCCATCACTGCCGGGCTGACCGACTTCGCGGTCGATGACGAGCTGTACGCGAAGCTCCAGGGCGACGCCAAGATCCAGGTGCTCGTGACCGCTGACTCCGACTGGAGCAAGGTGACCGAGCCGCTGGTCTTCATCCAGAACTACGGCAAGGGCCGTGTGATCTACAACGCCTTTGGCCACGACCGCAAGGCCCTGATGACCCCGAACGTCCAGAAGATCATCGCCCGAGGCACCGAGTGGGCCGCGACGGGAAAAGTGACTGAGTAAGAAGGTGACCCGTGACTCGTGCCCCGTGGCCCGCGTCACGCGAAATGCAGGGTGGGTTCTTAACCCACGCGTCAAGTTTTCATCGACGGGTGGCAGCGTCAAACGAAGCTTGGCGATGGTTCTTCGCGTTTGCAGAAGAGCCGTCCCCAAGGCCTTCGGCGTTGAGGCTGCCACCCGTTCTTTCGCAAGCACAGACCTCGGTCTGCCCCCCCAGAAAACGCAGTCGGACACGATGCGTTTGACACCCGACAATCAGTGGTTGACATGGTCCTTTCTGCCCTTAGAATGGTATCATGGCTCCATGAGTTGCGTGACGCATTGCAGAGAAGACCAGATGCCTGTACCTGACTATGACAACCTTGACAAGTACTGGGGATGGTTCACAAAGCGTCCCCGTTGGCTCAAGGTCATAGTCATCGTAGCAGTTGTTGCCCTTGTTGGTGTACTTGGTTGGCGGTTACTCTCGAACAGAGATCTTTCGACGAGGAATACCCAACTCGGGGGCGAAGTGGAAGCCCTGAACAGAGAGACCAAGCAACTAGTACGACAGCGCTACTTTGGCTCAAGATTTTGTGAGATGTGATCCGATGATTCTCCTGACGGTAGATATTTTGGAGAATCTGGAGATGAACTCAGAGCAGATTGCTTCGCTGCAACCGGCGTTG
>JBDKRX010000187.1:0-11981 GCA_039683175.1 Phycisphaerales bacterium | reverse complement strand
AACGCCGGTTGCAGCGAAGCAATCTGCTCTGAGTTCATCTCCAGATTCTCCAAAATATCTACCGTCAGGAGAATCATCGGATCACATCTCACAAAATCTTGAGCCAAAGTAGCGCTGTCGTACTAATTAACATCCGCGTGGGTGTCGCGTCATAATAATGATATGCAAACGCTGTGGCAGGATACTCGGTACGGCCTACGCATGCTGGGGAGGAGTCCCGGCTTTACGGCTGTCGTGGTCGTGATTCTGGCGATCGGGATCGGCGCCAATACGGCGATTTTCAGCGTCGTCAATGCCGTGATGCTGCGGCCGCTGCCCTACAAAGACTCTCATCGCCTTGTGACGATCTGGGACCAGGGTCTCAGGGTGGACGAGGGGTTCCGGTCGCGTTCGCACTTTCTCTTTCTTCGGGAGAACCACCAGGTGTTCGAGTCTCTGGGGGGGTACTGTGGACGCCTGTTCTACGTGTCGGGCATAGAGAAACCCCATGAGGCCCAAGGATGTGAAGTCACGGCCAACCTCTTTTCCGTGCTGGGCATTCAACCCGTGTTGGGACGCGGATTCCTGCCGGAGGAGGAGAGAGCCGAGGGCGCTCGTGCGGTGATTCTGAGCCATGCCTTCTGGAAGGAGCACTTCGGCGGGTCTGGGGACGCCCTTGGCAGGAGCATGAGCCTGGGCGTTGCCAAACGGGGTGAGGATGGCAGGATGATCCTGGAGTCCGAGAGCTACACGATCATCGGGGTCATGCCGCCTGGTTTCAGTTATCCCTTCGGACGATCCGTGCCATTCTGGAGGCCGATCATTCTCACCGAGGCTGCCGCCGGATCACGCCCCATCCCGATATTCCCGGTGGGCCGATTGAAGAAGGGCGTCACCTTGGAGCGGGCAACTGCGGACATGGCGGTGCTTGCCGACCGTCTGAGCCGGATCGATCCCAAAATCAAAGTGGCTGGCGCCAGGTTCGGTGTTCAGCGGTTCCTGGACGGGGTCGTGGAAGGCCATCGCAAGTTGCCCTTGCTTCTGCTCGGGGCGGCGGGTTTCGTGCTTCTGATCGCCTGTAGCAATGTGGCCAACCTGTTCCTGGCCCGCGCCGCTGTGCGACAGCGTGAGATGGCCGTGCGTCTGGCCTTGGGTGCGTCACGAGGTCGCGTGATGTGTCAGATGCTCACGGAGAGCCTCCTGCTGAGCCTGGGCGCTGGGATCGGGGGACTGCTGCTGACGTTCCTGGCGGTCAAGGGGCTGGTCCGTCTTTGCCCCTCGGATACCCCCCGTCTGCACGAGACAAGCGTGGACTTGCCGGTCCTCGGTTTCACGCTCGGCGTATCCGTGCTCACGGGCTTGTTGTTTGGCATGCTGCCGGCCTGGCGGGCCTCTGATGTCGGCGTGAGTGAAACCCTGAAGGAGGGCGCCGGGCGGACCACAAAGGGACGCGGCTGGCGGCGTCTTCATGGTGGCCTGGTGGTTTCCCAGCTTGCTCTTTCTCTCATTCTGCTCATCGGGGCAACACTGTTGATTCGTAGCCTGATGGCTTTGCAGAGCACCGATCTGGGATTCCGGCCGCAGAACGTGTTGGCCGCGAGCATCTGGCTGCCGACGATAGAATACGAGGAGGCTCCCGCCTGCAAGGCTTTTTTCCAGTCCCTGCTCGATCGGGTCCGGGGTCTTCCGCACGTCCATTCAGCGGCATTGGCCGATGCTTTGAGCGTCGCCGATGCGCTGGCTTCGCAGAATCCCCATGAGACTCATTTCTCCATTCTGGGCCGGGCCGATTCGGAACAGGGGAATGCGGCCAGATGGGTGTCCGTCACGACGAGCTTCTTTGAGACCCTTGGCGTTCGCCTGCTCCGAGGCCGGACGCTCTCCGACGAGGATCCCGGCGCCGTTGTGATTGACGAGACGTTGGTCCAGCGGTGCTTTCCGGATACCGATCCCATCGGGCAAAGGCTGATCACCGACGGGCGGTCGGAGTACACCATCGTGGGTGTTGTGGAGACTGTGAGAAGTTTCGAAACGCTGGCGTCTCTGAAGGGGACGGTCTATGACCGCGTAAACGACTTCTCGGGCAGGATGGTCCTCCTGATCGAGACGGACGGGGACCCGCTGCTCGTGGCTCCATCGCTTCAGGCGCAGGTGGCCGAGTTGGAGAAAGACAAGGTGATCAGACAGTTGGAGCCGCTGGAGACGACGTTGTCTCGGATGCTGGCGCCGCGGCGTTTCGTCATGATCCTGCTGACGCTCTTTGCCGGCATCGCTCTGATTGTCGCGACAATCGGCATCTATGGCCTGCTGCAATACGGCACGACACAGCAAACCCGCCACATTGGGATTCGCATGGCCCTGGGGGCGCGCAAGATCGATATCCTGATGGCGATTCTGAGACACGGGCTTGCACTGACGCTCGTTGGAGTCGCTGCCGGCCTGGCCGGCGCTTTGGCTCTGACTCGAATCCTCTCCACTCTTCTGTATGAGGTGACTCCCACCGACCCACTGACCCTCGCGGGTGTCTCGTTGCTGTTGGGTATCATCGCCCTGTCGGCCAGTTACATCCCTGCCCGCCGGGCCGCCAGGACCGATCCGATGGTCGCGCTGCGATGCGAGTAGAATGTTCCGGTGTCCTCCCGGCTCGCGGCGTCACGAACGGAGACAACAAAAAAAGCGGGGCGGCTCCTTGGAGCCGCCCCGCATGTTTTGGCGATGTGTGAGGACTTCGATCAGTCCTTCAGCTCGCGGACCCAGATGTTGCGGTAGCGAACCGGATTGCCGTGATCCTGGAGCTGGATGGGACCGGCGTCGCCGTGGGCCTTGTAGTCCGTGACGGCATGCGGGTTGATCCAGTTGGTGCCGCCGGTCAGCTCGACGTGGTCTTGGATGAGGACCCCGTTGTGCAGGATGGTGAACGTGGCTTTCTTCGTCACGTTGCCCTTCTTGTCGAAGGTCGGACGATGGTAGATGATGTCATAGCTCTGCCACTCGCCGGGCTTGCGGCAAACGTTGACCAGCGGGACCGCCCGGCCGTAGAGCGCGCCGCACTGGCCGTCGGGATAGGTCTTGTTCTCGAAGGAATCGAGGACCTGGACTTCATACTGGCCCTGAAGGAACACGCCGCTGTTGCCCCGGCCCTGGCCCGAATCTTTCACATTGGCGGGAGTGGCGAATTCGACGTGCAGTTGGCATGAGCCGAACTGCTGCACGGTCTGGGCGTATCCGCCGCCTTTGACGCTCTCCATGTAGCCATCGACGAATCGCCACTTCACGGGATTGGGCTTGCCGTCGGTGAGCTTGCCGTCCGTCCAGTTCTTCAACGACTCCTCGGTCCCGTCGAAGAGCGCGACGGCGTCCGAGGGAGCGGTCCCGCAATCAGGGCCCGGCGTGATGATCGCAGGGGCCGGGCGGGCCTCATCATGGACCATCCACCGGCCTGTCGGCGTATCCACGTACTGCGTCAGGGGTTTGGGCTCGGCCGCGGGCTCCACCTTTGCCGGTTCCGTTTTGGCTGTCTTCTGTGTGGCGCATCCCGCGACGATCCCCAGCACGGAGACCGCCACGGCCAAAAGCAACATCCTCTTCATAGTCACTCCTTTCGTGTTCGAACCTGCTGTCCATCATTGACGATTTGCTTCGCCATACGCGAAGTGGCCTATGATAGATGGCAGACGGCAAATCGTAAATAGCAAATGTGCGGCCTGCGACGGTCTTATTGGCTCTCGGCCAGCGCCTTGTCCAACGCGACGAAGCCATCCTGCCATTCGTTGAGCCGGGTGACATTCTTCTTCTTGGCGATGACCATGAACTGGTCGTAGGCTTCTTTGATCGTATCGGGCATGGGCCACTCGGCGTTGGCGGCCTTCGCGTCCTCCCGCATCTGCTTCCATCGCATCATGAACGTGTACATCACGGGCAATTGGGCCACCTGCACGCGGAACCGCAGGTCGGGATCGTCCATCACGGCCTGTTCGGCGGCCTTGAGATACTGCCAGCCTCGGCTGAGATTGTCGAAGGACAGGAACTTGGCGGTGTGCTGCTCGAAGCAGCCGAGCCAGTCGCCGCTCGCCTCGACGCCATCGTGCATGACCTTCAGATATGCCTTGATGGAGGGCGCCGCCGGGCCGTAATAGCCGTCCATGAACTCATTGACCAGGGCGTCGCCGTCACGGGTCGGGTCCCACAGCAGCTTCGCCAGCACCCAGGCCCGCAGCTCGGCCATCTCCGCGCCGTAGCTCGTATAGGCGCCCTGCTCGAAGATGCCGGTGACGCTGTGGTCCACGAAGAACTTCACGTTGGGTCCGAGCACCCTCAGGTTCGGATGGGGCATGATGTAGTGGCGGAAGTTCGTCGTGTAGTCCCAGATGTAGAGCCGCTTGCTGATCTTGGACCATCCGATAATATCGTCGCGGAAGGCCTTGTTCCGCTCGTCCGCCAGCGGTTTGCAGAACGAGCACTCGATGCTGCACAACTGGACAATGACGTTGGGTCGGGGTTTCGTGATCGCAGGCGGTTTTCGCGTGTACTGATAGGCCAGCGTGCTGAGAGCGACGTTCGGGAACTCCTGCTCGATGTCGGCCGCCACCGCGTTGACGAAGCGCAGCACCAAGCCCGCCGGACTGCCTTCCTCTTCCTCGATCGCCTTGCACTTGGCGCACTGGCAGTTTCCGTGCCAGTCGTTCTGCGATACCGATGCGATGGTCGCCTGCGGATTGTTGCGGAGGTTCTGCTTGAGGTTCTTGACCAGCTCCTGTCGCATCTCTTCGTTGGTCAGACAGAGCTGGGCGTGCTCGTGCTTGCGTTTGCCGTCGATCTCGCTGAACCACTCGGGATGCTCTGCGAAGTACTTCTCCGGGGGGATCAGCGGGAAGAACGTGTGTACGAAACCCTCGTAGATGTGCTTGCCGCCGTGCTTCGCTTCGAGCCGATGCGACTGACCGTTGGCTTTGTTTCTTGCCGACCAGTCTCCTTCGAATGCGTCGGTCCAGAAGGGCGAGCGGTACTCCAGCGGCGGGACGTAGCGGATGTCGAGCTTGTCCGCCGCAACCACCCGCTTTCTCGGGATCGTGCTCTCCGTCGAGGACCACCATCGGCAGCCCAGTTGATCCTCCAGGAAGGTGTAGACCGCGTACAGCGTCCCACGCGGTCGACCGCCGGCCAGGATCAGATCGTCGCCGACCGTCTTGATGACGATGCCCTCGGCTCCGAGTCCATCCGTTGAGAATTGGGCATCCGCCCACCTGGCGGCGTCCGGCCCGACGAAGATGCACGAGGCCTGTTCGTTTTCCTCGTTCAGCACCTTGAATTCCCCGCCCGCGACCTGTCCCAGGAAACTCGCCAGCTCCTTCGCCGCGTATTGCTCGGGCTCGGATGCATCGGGCGCGATCACGATTACAGCGTTGGCTTGTCCGTTCTTCGAGATCGCAATCGCCAGGCACAGCGAGTTACACAGGGCCAGGATCAGGGACACAAACAGGATTTGTCTTGTACTCGGCATCGCTCTGTCACCTCCATCTGTCTGTCTTATCTCTGTGGCTACGTCGCCCGGTCCCACTCGCGGCACAGTCGTTCAAGGTACTCGACTACGCCGGCGTGCTCGGTTCGGCCGTACAGGTTCACCTTTTCGGCCGGGTCTTGCCGCAGATTGTACAGGGCCCCGTCCTTGTCCGCCACCCGTTCGTCCATGAACCAGGTCAGTTTCCATTCTTCCGTGCGGACCATGACCCGCCGGCCGCTGCGCTCCCGCAACTCGTCGTACATGGACATGCTGTGGTCGATCTCGCAGAAACAGGCCTCTCGCCACCTGGTGACGTCGCCACGGATCAGGGGCATCAGGCTCCGGCCGGGGATCGATCCCGGCACATCCAGGCCGGAAAGGGCCATGAGGGTTGGGACAAAGTCGATCATCTCGACCGGCTCGGCGATCACCTTGCCGCTCGGCAGCAGGGCGGGGCAGCTCAGGACCAGCGGGGCCTTGACGTTGTCGTCGTACAGGACTCGCTTCTTCCAGAGCCCGTGCTCGCCCAGTTGCCAACCCTGATCGGAGTTGATCGCGATGATCGTACTATCCAGAATCCCCGCTTTCTTGAGGCAATTCACCAGCCGGCCCACCTGTTCATCGACGAGCGAAACCATGCCGTAGTAGGTGCCGCGGGCGATCCCGATCTGCTCGCCGCTCAGATCCAGACCGCCGGAATAGATGCGGAGTTGTTCCCGCTCGAATCGCGGTTTGCTCGCGAGTTCCTCCCCGCTCGGCAAAGGCAGGTCGATCTTCGCCGGGTCGATGAAATACGGCGGTGGCACTCGGCAGGGCACATGCGGAGCGTGGAACGAAACCCGCAGGAAGAAGGGCTCGCCCTTCTGGGTGAGTTCCGTGAGCTTGTCGACCGCTAGGTCGCCAATCTTCCACGTGGTCGTTTCCTGCGGCTCCAGCGGCACGGTGCCTCCGATGGCCCAGCCGTGGGTCTTTGTCACGACCGCCGGGTACTTGCACGCTACCTCCTGGAGTCTGGCCTTGAGCTTCTCGTCCCGCGGCCGGCCGAGCACATCGAAATCCTCCGGCACATCCTGCTGGTACCCCCAGTCCCGCTGGTAGGCGTGTGTCTTGCCAATGTTGACGGGCGCCATGCCGACATCGTTCCAGGCGGCAAGCAGGTTGGGCACCTCTCTCGCTCGCTTCATATACTCCGGCGTCACGCCGGCGGGTTTGCCCATGGCCGTTATGCCGAAGGTGTGGGGGTAGTGCCCTGATTTCATCGACAGGCGGGATGGGACGCACACGGGGTTCTGCACGATGGCGGTTTCGAAGCGAACGCCGCGGGTCGCGACGGCGTCCATGTGCGGCGTGCGGACCCAGGGTCGCCCATAGCAGCCCAGCGTATCGGCCCGGGCGTCGTCCATCGTGATCCAGAGGATATTCGGCCGCCGCTTGCCTTTTTCCGTGTCCGCAGCCCGCTCCGACGCCAGGGCCACGCCGCAAAGCCCCGCCCCGATACCTGCTTTGATGAAATCGCGACGATTCATCGCTGCCCTCCAGGGATTCTCAACTCACTTGATTCGGTCCCATCCGTCCTACGTTGCGTAGCTGTGCATGCCCGCGAAGACTTTGGCCAGGTTCACCCACAGCAACGTGACGATGATCGCGAGCATGCCCGTGACCGCCCAGAGGCTGTTGATGCGAGGGTGCTTCGTGCCGAACATGTGCCGCCAGTGGAAGTAGCCCAGGTACACCAGCCAGGAGGCCAGGGACCAGAGTTCTTTGGGGTCCCAACCCCAGTAGCGGCCCCAGGCCAGCTTGCCCCACCAACTGCCAAGGACTAGGCCCAGCGTCAGCAGGGGAAAACCGATGGCGATCAGCTCGTAGGTCGCCTGCTCCGGCGGGATCAGCGTTTCCTCGACTCGCGGCCTTCGGTTGAGCAGTTGTTCCCCTGACTGGAACGTGGCCTTGAGCATGAAGATATAGGACAACATGTAGACCGCCACGTGTGGGGTAAACAGCCAGCTCTGCAATGCCGGCGGAAGTTGCATCGGCTCGGCGTTGAAGACGAAGCCCGCCGGGAAGAGCACGATGGCCCCGATCAGCATATCCGCCCACTGACCTCCGATCCGCAACGCATGCTGGCAGAACCAGGAAATCGGATAGCAGGCCACGCCCAGGAAAAGGAAGACCTCGAAGAGGTTTTGCAGGGGCACATGCTGGACGTGCAGCCAGCGATAAACGAAGGAAATGGCCGCCAGTGCGAAGCCGGCGATGAACATCGCCCGACCCGCCCGCACACGGCGGGCAATCGTTGTGGCGAACGCCAGCAGATACGCCGCTATGGTGATATAGATGAGCAGACCCTGGATCGTGTACTTGATTTCCATAGAAGCCTCTACCGGGATTCCCCAGGGAGATTCGCTGCGACCACATAGTGGGTCTTGAACCAGTGCAGAATCCGTCGACCCCAGAAGTGCCAGAAGACCCCGCCGATCAGCAGCACGTAGCCGCCGTAGACGACGTTCAGGCCCGAATCCGAAACCACCAGCAGACCGGTGTACTTGTTGCCGTACTCGTTCTCACCGCCGGGTTTGTACTGATAAATGTGGTAGCCATCGTGGTGCAGAGGATGGTTGACCTCGATGCTCTTGGAGGCGACCACTTCGCCATCTTCGATGATCTCCAATTCGCTGATGTAGTCTCGTACGGCCTGGTGATAATTCATGGCAAGCGAGCTGTCCGGATTCATGTGTGCCGGTCGCCACGCGAACACATATCGTTTGCCCGGCTGTGCCCCGGGTCCCTCGATGTCCACCTCCAGAGCCGGATTGAACCCGCCCGGCTCGTCGTATGTGACACGTTGCCCATTTTCGACGTCGATCCTGAAATTTCTGTAGACACGGCGGATCGTGACTGTGCCCAGGTTTTTGCCCAGCACCATCGTTTGTCCTGCCTCCGCAGGCATTTGCCAGCTTTGTCCGTCGCGACTCCAGAGGAAGAGCCGGCCCGGCTCATAATACTCTTCCCGATAATCCCGGAGCCGTACATAAAAAGGCAGTTCGCGGATGCTCTTACCCTCTGTGACCTCGACGCGGTTCTCGTCGATCTGCTCCAGAATATCCAGTTCGCCCTGGGGGATCTTGTCGATGCCGAAGAGCCGCTTCTGGAGGGCGTGGCCGGGCTGCGAGCCCCACATGGCGCCGAGCAGGACGAGGATGCACCCCAGGTGCATGGCCAGCAGCGAGGGGACCCGCAACAGCCTGCGAAACAGGGCGATCCCGGCGGCCAACAGGGCTACTGTGGCAAACCAATATACCACCAGCGGCACGGAATTGAAAAGTGCCTGTGCCCGGTCGGCGCCGAGGAAAGCGCCGTAGATCGACAGCACGGTCAGCAGGATAACCGCGGCCAGCGTAGCCCAGAGCAATGCCCGCCTGAATCGACTCATTCGTTCTCCTTCACACGTTCATCGTGTTGCCACAGAGGCTTCCCATTATCCGGATAGCCGAGTCGTTCGCAAGCACAATCGACGTTTGCCCCGCTGCAACCCGTGATCGCGACTTGATGTTTCTTGTGCTTTCGCATACACTGTAACATCTGTTTATCGTAGGAAATGTTACATAGCCATGAAGTTGGTCCTGCACAATTTGACGTATCACGATTGCCCCGTGGAGGTTCGGGAAAAGGTGACCTTCACGGCCGAGCAGCGGCACGAGATGCTCCGCCGGATGCACCGCCAGGACCAGATCGGCGAGGCGGTTGTCCTCCAGACCTGCAATCGGCTCGAATTCTACCTCTACGCGAAGAAGGATTTCGACTGCCGGGCGTTCCTGGGGGGGCTGTTTGCGGCGTACGGCGCCGACGCGCTCGATGCCTGGACGGCCCACAGCCGGGAGATGGGCGAGATGGACGCGGTTCGGCACCTGTTCGAGGTGGCCGCCGGCCTGGATTCACAGATGGTGGGCGAAAACCAGATCCTTGCCCAGGTCAAATCGGCCTACACCGAATCGCTCGAAGCCCGCATGAGCAGGCTGATCTTCCACCGGCTTTTCCACCACGCGTTCCGCGTGGGCAAAGCCGTGCGGACGAGGACTCACATCAACTGCGGCGCGGTCTCGATCGGCTTGGCCGCAGTGGAGTTGGCCCGGGAGAAGATGGATCTGGCCGCCTCGAAGGCGATGATCGTCGGGGCTGGAGAAAATGCCGAGCTGGTTGCCAATTACCTGTCCAAGGCTGGGGTATCCGGCCTGATCGTTGCCAATCGCGACGTCGAAAAGGCGCGGGCGATGGCAAGGCGATTCGAGCGGACCCAGGCCATCGGCCTAGCGGAGATCGTCTCCCGCCTGGCGGAGGTGGACGTGCTGATCAGCTCGACCGCGTCGCCGGAACACGTCCTGACGCGGGCGGGCGTCGAGTGGTTGCTGGCCGGCCGGTCCCGACCGCTGCTGATCGTGGACATCGCGGTCCCGCGAGACATCGACCCGGCCATCGGCGGTCTCGATTGCGTCCGTCTCTACAACATCGACGATCTCGATGGGCAGATCACCGCCAATCGAGAGAAACGCAATCGCGAGGTTCCCAAGGCCCAGGAAATCGTCGGGGAATTCGTCGCGATGTTCTCACAGTGGTACGAGTCGCTGGACCTCGTGCCGGTCATTTCCCGACTGACGCAGAAAGGGCTTGAGCTGGCTCGCGGCGAGGCCAAGCGCTACGCCAAGGACTTCGGCGACGCGAATGCCGAGAAGCTGCAATCGTTCGCGGAATCGCTGGTCCGAAAGGTCCTGCACGGCCCGATCCGCTTCATCAAGGACGGCGGCGGCGAGCCCAGCGCCGAGCAGCTCCAGGCCATCGATCTGGTCAACAAGATGTTCCTCTCCCAGCATGAAGGGGACGAATGAGTCACGTGCTGACCGTCGCAACACGCCGAGGCCAACTGGCTATCGCGCAGACGCAGAGCGTCATTGCCGCATTGAAGGCGAGACATCCCCAGATCGAAATTCACATCCGCGAGATCGTCAGCGCCGGCGATCGCGACCGCACGACCGCCCTGTGGGACCTGAAGGACACCGGGTTCTTCACCTCGCAGTTGGAGGAGGCGTTGCTGGCCGGCGAGGCTGACCTGGCGGTGCACAGCTTCAAGGACCTGCCCACTCGTGAGCGTCAGGGACTCGCGGTCACAGCGATCTGTGACCGCAAATGGCCCGAGGATTGTCTGCTGGCGAAACGACGGGTGCGTGTTCTCGGCGATCTGCCGGAATCGGCCCGCGTCGGCACGTCCAGTCTGAGGCGGGCGGCCCAGTTGCGGCGCCTCCGGCCGGACTTGAAACTGGTCCCGCTTCGCGGCAACGTGCAGACGCGAATCAACAAGCTCCAAACCACGGATCTCGATGCCATCCTCCTCGCCCGGGCGGGTCTGGAACGGCTCGGATTGACCGATGCGATCTCCATCGTGTTCGACCCAACGGAGTTCATCCCGGCTCCGGCCCAGGGGGCATTGGCTGTGCAGATACGAAGCGACGACGAAGCAACCGTGGCGATTGTCCGGTCCATCGACGAGGAGTCGTCGCGGGCGGTGGCCCTGGCCGAGCGGCAGGTGCTCACTACGATGCAGTGCGGTTGTCACGCGCCGGTGGGGGCCTATGCCGAGCGTCAGGGGGATATGATTGAGGTGCACGCGTTCATCGCGGATGTTGGGGGCCGTCGGATGATCCGGAAAGAGGCGGCAGGGCCGGTCTCGCAGGCGATCCAAGTGGGTGAGCAGGTGGCCCGTGAACTGCTCGACGCCGGCGGCAAGGAGATTCTTTGCGAATTGGAGAGGGACCAAAGGGCGGGCGACAGCGGTAGGGTGGGCTCTGCCCACCGCACGTCCACGAAGAAGCCCACGGTGTACCTGGTGGGCGCTGGGCCGGGACGCGCGGACCTGATCACCCTGCGCGGGGCCGAACTGCTGAAGCTTGCGGACTGCGTCATCATCGATAAGTTGGCGAACTCGGCCCTGCTGGAGCTGGTTTGCAAGGACGCCGAGATCATCCACGTGCCCAAACGGATCGGCGCCGGCTCGTTCACCCAGGACCAGATCAACCAGGTTCTCGTCGGCAAGGCCCTCGAAGGCAAGACGGTGGTCCGGCTCAAAGGCGGCGATCCCTGTATCTTTGGCCGCTGCACCGAGGAAGCCATGCTGCTCCACGAGGCCGGCGTCGCGTTTGAGATTGTTCCAGGGATCACGGCGGCCATCGCCGCCGCCGAGTACACGGGCATCATGCTCACCGACCGGCGATACAGCTCCCAGGTGGCCTTCATCACGGGCCGGGAGGCGGAAGGCAAAGAGGAAACGAACCTCGATTGGGGCGTGCTGGCCCGTTTCCCCGGCACGCTCGTGTTCTATATGGGCATCGGCGCTCTGGCCTCGATAGCGAGCAAGCTCATCGGCAGTGGCTTGTCCGCCGAGACACCCGCGGCCCTCGTGGCCGATGCGACGTTGCCCACGCAGCGGCTGATCCAGTCGCCTTTGGGCCGGATC
>JBDKRX010000186.1:0-35557 GCA_039683175.1 Phycisphaerales bacterium | reverse complement strand
TCGGACCCCTCCGCGATCAGGATGGACTCGGACAACTGGTAGCCGTCCTGGATCTTCTCATCCACCTGCTCCCACAGTTTCTGGAAGTGGTAGTTGTCGACGACTCCCTGGATGACCCGGATGGCGTCGAGCAGGCGGACGCCGGTGTTGACCATGGTCGCCATAATCCGCATGCTGCGGGTGACCACCATGTCGACGAACATCGTGCCGAGGACCGGCGTGTGGATCTTGATGCCGTCGAGGACCCGGCGGCCGTGAGCCGTCCTGGCCCAGTACCAGAGGGCCGCGCCTCCGACGATGAGCGTGGTCAGGATGCCGGTCATGATCTCGAAATTGCCGATGATCCTGCTCACACCCACCAGCACCTGCGTCAGCTTCGGCAGGGACGCGCCTCTCGATTCATAGATCCTCATGAATCGCGGCAGGACGAAGAACATCAGTGTGCCGGTGGCCGAAATCGCCATGAGGACCATGATGATCGGATACGTCAGGGCGCTCTTGATCTGCTTGCGGGTATCTGTTTCGAAGTTGAGGTACTGCGTCAGGACGGTCAGCATCTCGACCATCTTGCCGGAAGCCTCGGAGGCCCTGACCATACTGATGAACATGGTACTGAAGGTATTCGGATAGCAGGCCAGCGCCTTGGAGAAGGTATCGCCGCCCTTGACGCGCTCGGAGAGATCGAGGATCGCCGCTTTGAACCGGGCGTCGGCGGCCTGTTCCGCGATGGCATCGAGGGCATCGCTCAAAATGACCCCGCTGTCGAGCATGACCGCCAACTGGGTCGTGAACAGGATCAGGTCGCCGGACTTGGCGCGAACTCGGTGCAGCCGTTCCTGAGAAGGCACGGCCCGGCTCATTTGCGAGCGGATCGGGCTCCTCTGGAGTTCGGCGTCCGAAGCCGCCGCGGCATCAGCCTTCGCTTGTTGCATTTGAGTCAGTAGTGTGCTCATGAGTCATACCGCCTTGTCATCCGACCGATATCCTACGTGACGGGACCGTCCACAGCCGCTGTCCGCATGATTTCCTCGATCGAGACAATCCCTGCCTTCACCTTCTCGATCCCGTCATGGACCAGGGGGAGCATTCCCTTCTCCATCGCCTTGGCCCGCAGTTTCTTTGTGTTGATGCGGTCGTTGATCATCTCCGCGATCTCATCGTCGGGAACGAACAACTCGTGAATCGCGATTCGGCCCGAATAGCCGGTGTTGCGGCACTTCTTGCACCCGACGCCGCGATAGAACTTCGGGACCTCGCCGCACTGTGCCTCCACGACCTTGCGGATGCTGGCCGGCGGATCGTACTGGGTCTTGCAGCTCGAACAAATGCGGCGCACGAGCCGCTGCGCGATCACGCCTCGCAGCGAGGCGCCGAGCAGATAAGGGGCCACGCCCAGGTCCAGAAGCCGGGTCACCGCGCCGGGCGCGTCATTCGTGTGCAGGGTGGAGAGGACCAGGTGCCCGGTCAGCGCCGCCTGCACAGCGATGCTGGCCGTCGCTTCGTCGCGGATCTCGCCGACCATCACGATGTCCGGGTCCTGTCTCAACAGGCTCCTCAGGGCCGTCGAGAACGCGAATCCGACCGCCGTATTCACCTGGAACTGGTTGATCCCGGAGATGTTGCACTCGACCGGGTCTTCCACCGTGCAGATGTTCACTTCTTCGTTGTTGAGCTCGGACAGGGCCGCATAGAGCGTCGTGTTCTTGCCGGACCCGGTCGGCCCGGTCACGAGGACCACGCCGTTCGGGGCCTGGATCACCTCGCGGAATCGCAGAAGATTGTCGTACGTGAAGCCGAGTGACTCGAGATTGTAGAGGATCTTCTGGGGATCGATGACGCGGATGACGACTTTCTCCCCGAAGTTGCCCGGCATAACCGAGACGCGCAAATCGATGGGGCGGCCTTCGACGAGCACATGGATGCCGCCGTCCTGCGGAAGCCTGCGCTGGGCGATGTCCAGTTCCGCCATGATCTTGACTCGGGAAACAACCGCTGGATGCATCTGATAGGGCGGCCGCATCTTCTCATAGAGCTTGCCGTCCACGCGGTAGCGAACCCGCAGCTTCTTGTCGTCGGGCTCGACGTGGATGTCGCTCGCGTTCTCGCGAACCGCGTTGTACAGCAGGTAGTTGACCAGCTTGACGACCGGCGACTGCCCCGCCACCTCTTCCAGATTGCTGATATCCTGCGTGATGTTCTCGATGAGGGAGAACTCTTCGAGCCCCTCTTCATCGATGATGTCGTCGATGACGAAGACGTTCGCCGCAGGGAGGTAGGTTTGGAGCGTGGCTTTGATGTCCTTGCTCGTCGAGCAGACAACCTGCACCCGACACCCGCTGATCCGCTCGATCTCGTCGATCAAGAAGACGTTGGTCGGCTCGCTGACGGCGACCGTGAGCACATCATGCACCTTGAACAGAGGCAGCACGATGTGCGCTTCGAGGAATTCACGCGGCAGGGTCTCGACGGCCTTGGCGTCGCACACCTTCGGACTCACCTGGGCGTAGGGCACCCCGTAGGCCTCCGCCAGGGCCGCGGCGATCTGGTTGTCCGTGCAGAAACCCAGCTCGATGAGCACTTCGCCGAGGAGCTTGCGATGCCCCTTCTCCCGTTGCTCGGCGAGGGCCTTCTCGATCTGCTCTTGAGAGACCACGCCCCGAGCCAGCAAGAGCTGGCCGAGCTGTGCCTTGTTTTCGAGCAGAATCTGCGCCATACCTACCTCTGCACGTCCGCGCCCGCGTCAGGCGAAGCTCTTGACGGCCTCTGCCAGTTCCGCGTGGCAATCGAATTCGTCCTGCAGCCGCGTGATTTCGAGAATCTTGCGGCAGTTCTCGTCGAGACCGGCCAGCCGCAACTGGATCTTGTTCTGACGGCAGTAGTCCCGCACCCAGAGCAGCAGCTCCAGGCCCTGGCTGTCCAGAAAGCTCACGGCGCTCATATCCAGAACGATGCCCGCCCTCTGGTTGCCGGCGATCTCCGTGACGGCGCTTCTGAGCGACTCGACGAGATCGCCATCGACCTCGCCTTGCAGTTCGACCACCGTCACCTCGTTGTAGTCCTGCCATCGAATTCTCATCGGAGCAGCGTCCCCACAGCGTCGGTCCCATAATCCGCAAAATGGGCCGCGTCGTAGCCTTCCGGCCCACCATCCTGGATCATCTCCCACAGCCGGCCGATGTCGCTTTCGAGGAACAATCGGCCGATGCGCTCGTCGAATTGGCCGCCAAGTCCTTTGCGGATCTCTTCCAGCGCGTGCTCGACGCTCATCGCGTCGCGATACGTCCGCTTCGAGGTCATCGCGTCGAAGCTGTCCGCCAGTTGGACGATCTTCCCCGTCAGCGGGATCTCCTCGCTCGCGAGGCCGTCGGGATACCCCCGGCCGTCCACTCGCTCATGGTGACACAGGACCCCCGGCACGATGTCTCGCATCTGCTTGATCCCGCGAAGAATGCCCGCCCCGATGGACGGATGCCGCTGGATGCAGGCCCGTTCCTCGGGGGTCAGCTTGCCGTTTTTGCGCAGGACATTCTCGTCGATGCCGATTTTGCCGATATCGTGCAGCAGGCCCGCCAGGTAGATCTTGTGGATCTGCTCCTCCTCGAACGGCTCTCGCTCCGCCAGCCGCTCGGCAATCCACCGGGAGATCAGCGCAACCCGCTCCGAATGGCCTCGCGTGTACTGGTCCTTCGCGTCGATGCTGTTGGTCAGCGCCTTGAGCGAGCCGACAAAGAGTTCCTTCAGATCGTTGAACAACCGGCCGTTCTCGATGAAGACGGCGCAGCCGCTGGCGACGGAGGTGAACAGCTTGATGTCGGTGCTGTCGAAGTCGGGCTTATCGATCCGATTGACCGCGAGCATCAGTCCAATGATGGAGACGCCGCCTTTCGTCCGGCGCGTCGAGCTCGTCTCGCCCTTGTCCTTTGTGCACAGAGGCACTGCGATGAGGCTCTTGATGCTCGCAGGCCACTCGTAGCGGAAGGGCGCATCCACCTCGCTGTCCAGCAGGGCTTCGCGTCCGTTGCCGATTTCCTCGGTCAGACGGCTGTGAAGGGCCATCGCCAGCGTGTCGTCGATGTCGATCAGGCCGGAGCCCGCCGCCACGACGAACCGCTTTTCTCCTTCGACGATTCTCTCCAGGAGAACGGCGATTCCTTCCACGAGAATGATATCGGTCAGGCTGTCGCACGCGAGCTGGAGGAAATTGGTGTCGGACTCGGTGACCCGCATGTTCGTGCTGATCTTGTGGAGCAGGACCAGTTCCTCGTATACGCGGGCCAGCTCGACGCCAACGGTGTCGATCTGCTCCTCCGTCCGCATCGTGGTTTGATGGTTCACGGCGATGAGCCGCAACATCTCGCTGAGATACTCGATGTTGCGGCCTGCATCGGAGGGGAGAGTCGACGAATCGCCCAGATCGATGATCGCGGCGCCGGCCGGATGGCGATATCCAGCGATCACGAGGGGCATCAGCAGAGGCGAAGCCACGAGCACGTGCCCGTCCGCGAATTGCCAGACGGGGATTTCGCTACCTTCGCAGCGCAGCTCTTCGACCCTGTCCAGCACGCACCGACCCGCCTGCGCCAACTGCTCGGGATCGCTCTCGAACCGTCCGGCGCCCACCAGGACAGAGACCCGGCCGTCCGTCGTGACCACGGCGAAGTTGACGCCGAAGCGCGCGATGCGTTCTCCGAATTTCTCCAGTTCCCGGCGCCTCGCCGGCGCCAGGGACGGAGTCATAGTGTTCGGCATGACCGTTTCCACAAGCCTACCTATCGCTACATGCAGACCGTTGATGTCGCGCACACGACATCATCACTTACTGAGCACAAGCTCTTTCTGGTACAGGATGTCCTGGATGGTCTTGAGCAGCTCTTTGGGACTGAATGGCTTGCTCAGACAGGTGGAGACGCCAAGGCTCTCCTGCATCTCCTGCGATATGGCGAAACTGCGGGCAGTCAGCAGAATGGCGGGAATGTCCCGGGTGCGCTCGTCCGCGCGCATCTTTTCGATCAGTTCGATGCCCGTCAGCAGCGGCATCTGATAGTCCGTAACCACGATATCCGGCTTCTCGCGGCACGCCAACTCGTACGCCTCCGCGCCGTTATTGGCGGCAATCACCTCGTATCCGTTGTTCCGAAGTTTTATCGCGACCACGTGGATGATGTGGATTTCGTCATCTGCAACGAGCACCTTGTTGGCCATTGTTCTCGTCCTTTTGAATGGTATACTTCCGCGAATCACTCCTCCGTGATGCTTTCTCAACGAATCCCTCTACGCCAGGGCGGCCTGGCGGGCCGTCGCCAGCGGCAGTTCGAAACCGAACGTGCTGCCGACACCGACCTGGCTGGTAACGAACACCCGGCCGCCGTGTACTTTTTCGACTATTTGCTTGACCAGGTTTAACCCCAGACCGGTTCCCTTTGCCTGTTTGTTGTTGGCGGCGACGCGGTAGAACTTGTCGAACACGCGGTCCACCTCGTCTGCGGGGATGCCGACGCCGGTATCGGAGACGGTCACGCGGACGGTACCGGCCGCTTCATCCACCTCCGTGCCGATCGTCACGCGCCCCCCCGCCGGCGTGTACTTGACCGCGTTGCTCAGCAGGTTGATGATGACCTGGCAGATCATGTCCTTGTCGATGAGGACCTGGTCGTACACGATCGGTCGGCCGCCAACCACGGTGATGTGTTTCTCCTCCGCGTAGCTGCGGATCATCTGCATCTGCTCTTCGATCAGGATTGTCAGGCTCGCAGGCTCCTTGTTCACCTTGATCAGGCCGGATTCGATCCGCGACACGTTCAGGATGTCCTCGATCAGCCGGTTCAGACGCTGGGCCTGGCTCTGAATGACCGAGTAGAACTCCTTGCGGGTCTCCTCGTCGTCCGCCTCCCCGTCCGCCAGCATCTCCGAATAGGCCGTGATCGAGGCCAACGGCGTCTTCAACTCGTGTGAGACGTGGCTGACGAAGTCGTTCTTCATCTGGGACACTTCCTTCTCCCGTGTGACGTCGTGGAGCACGGCCACGACGCCCGAGACCTTTCCTTCCGTTTGGACACACGAGATGATCGTCTCATACGTGTGAGGCCGACCCTCCTGCGTGAACTCCAGTTCCCGCTTCGTCGCCTCCGTGCGGGTTCGCCGGCTCTGTCGCAACAGATCGACGAACGGGGCGTGCGAGGCGTCGATCGCCTCGGCGAGCGGCTTGTACCGGACCGTCTCAGGATCGAACCCGAAGAGCCGGGCCGCCGGGCCGTTCGCCATCAGCAATCGGTCCGAGCCGTCCACGACGATCACGGCGTCCCGCAGGCTGTAGAGAATCGCTTCGATGTGCTCCCGTTGGCGTTCCGCAAGCTGCGAGCGAATTTCAATGTCCTTTCGCTCATTTTGCAGCAACTGAACCACCCGGTCGCGATCCGCAAGGCGATCTTCGATGGCCTGGGCCATCCAATGCAGGTCCGACGGCGCTGGGCCGTCGGATGTAAGGGATTGATTCGATTTCAGTCGTGCAACTGTGGACGTGATCGCCCCGGCGAGTCGGCCGTAACCGATGCCAAGGACGATCACGCCCACAGCCCCTGCACTGTAGATGACGAGGCGCAACGCGGCCGGTCCGCCCCCCAGGGGGGCGGCGCCCTGCAACTGGGTCACAGCCGCAGTCATCAGGGACACAACCGCCACAGCCGTGGCGATCCAGATGACGCCTCGTTGCCCTCTCACCAATACTCCTCCGAAACCATGGGCGGCGGAGGGTCCGCCGCCCGTTATCAGCACATTGACAAGACCGCGATTACTTCTCGGCCTGCAGCTCTTCCACCTTCTCCGTCGCGATGCTGTCGAGCCGGCGGAACTGCTCCGGATCGGTCTCCGCGATGATCCGTTCCCGCAGGCGCAGGGCCTCGAGATACGTCGGACGCAGCGTCAGCGCGATCTTCAGGTTGAACATCGCCTTCTCGACGTCGCCCTCCAGGTAGCACCGCGAGGCCCTCGCATAGGCATCATCGGCCAACTTGATGTTGTCGATGCCCATGAGACCGTTGTTGGCGCCTTCGAACACGCGGCGTGTGTCCTCAACGGCCGCGTCACCATTGGTCTCTGCCGGCTCCTCGATGATATGAGGCGTCAGGATCACGAGCACTTCCTCGCGCTTCGCGGACTCAGTGGTACCCCGGAACAGAGCGCCCATGATCGGCAAGTTCCCCAGCAAGGGCACCTGCGACTTGATGGTCTCGACCTTGTTGCGGAACAAGCCGCCGATGACCACCGTTTGGCCGTCCTTGACCACGACATTCGTCCGCAGTTCCGTCGTTCTTTCCCAAGGCAGATTGTCGGTGCCCCTCGTCTCAATGCCACCGGTGCTGTCTTTAGGATAGATGTCCATACGAATGTAACCGTCGTTGCCGATATAGGGACGGAACGCCAGACGAGTGCCCGTCTCCAGGAAGTCCACCGACGAACTCGTCGAGGTCTGGGTCTGGTTCTGCTGGGCAAGATACCCGTACTTGTCGCCGATGTAGACGACACCTTCCTGCTTGTTGACGGCCAGGATCTTCGGATTGGCCAGGACGGTCGTGTCCGTGATGGACTCGAGCGCGGTAATGATCGCCTGGATGTTGTCCGCGGAGAAAGCAACCGTCAATCCCGTGCTCCCGGGCGCCTTCGCGAAGCCCGCTGTTTCCGCCTTGGTGCCGTACCCATTGATGTTGGCCGCCCAATCGTCGATCGCCACGCCGGTCAACAGGTTCCAGTCGATCCCGAATTGCATGTCTTCTTTCAAAGTCACCGCGGTGATGCTGGCCTCGATCAGGACCTGCTTCGGTCTCACATCGGCCTCGCGAATGACCGCCTCGGCCCTCTCGATGTTCTCCGGATAGTCGTAGACGACGAGCATGTCGTTATTGGCCGGATCGTTGCCGCCGCCCTTGCTTGTCCCCACGCCGGTCTCCACTACCGTGACGCTCGTTTCGGCCACGGTGCTGGACTGCACCTTGGCGGAGGCGGAACCGCTCAGGACCGGTTCCACGAGCTTCATGGCCTCTTCCGCCGTGATGTAGTACAGCGTGATGACCCGATGGACCATCCGCTCCGGGTCCTCCTGCATCTTCTTGTACTGATCGGCCGTGTACACGCGAATGAAACTGCCCTCTTGCTTGTACTTGAAGCCGTATCCGAGAATCGCAGCCAGCGCTTCCTCGAACGTGACATCATACAGCGCGGTGACAGTCACCGGGCCATCCACACCGGCCGAAGGGACAATGTTCCTCTTCGAGTACTGGCCCAGCAGACTCAATGCCTGTTTGATGTTGCTGTTCTTGTTGAATCGGATTTCTTCAATCCGACCACTGGTTGGATCCACCTTGACCACATTGTCGACTGCCTCGTTGTTCGCTACGGCGGACGGATCGACGCTCGCCGCATTCGGTTCGGCAGCCACGACCAGCCCCGTCGCGCCTGCGACGAGCAGGATGGCACACAGCCATTGCACACTCAACTGACTGTTTGTTCGTTTCATATTGGTTTCCTGATTCATAACCTGACTCCTGTTCTGTTCGCCAATTCCCAAGGGCATTGGCACCCGCATCGTTGTTGACATCACTCGATTACTTGCGTACATCCACGAACTGCGCCAACTGCAGCGTCAGTTGTATGTCCTTGCACTTCACAAGCACTGCATCTTCATAGATCCGCAACACTTCGAATTCGAGAACACTGGTGCCTCGCTCCACGGTGAATGTGTCCCCTTCCTGCACCAATCGATCGTTCAGGAATGCGAGGGGCGTCCCGTTACGGAGCACTGCTTCGAGCTTCAGCGTCTGGGCGACCTGTTTCACTTCTTCATCATGATTGGGAGAGACAACCGGTACTTCTGTGTCAGTGCCTGTGTTCTGGACCGCCACCGATCTCTGGAACTGCGTGCGGCCCTGCATGTTGAAACAATCTCTGTCTATGGAATCGTTCCGCCCGGGGGTCCTGGGCACCTCGACCATCCGGACCCTGGCGGCCGGTTCGTTCGGTTGCGTTGTCGCCGCCTGCTTCGGCGCCGCGCCGGCCGAGGCGGGCTTGTGCCCGATGAGGACCCGGATCCACATGATCGCCATGACCGCGACCAGCGAGCAGGCCAGGACCGTCTTCCTGCTGTCCGCGAGCACAGCCATGATCCGGCCGGACGGACGGATGCCGGTTCTTCGTCTATGCGCCATGGTTCACCTCGTCGGCCGATTGCATCCGTGCGGTGTTATCCGTCCGCAGACGTGTGGACTGGTAGAAAATGACCAGGTCCGCCTCCAGGTTGAGCTGCCCATCGAATCCGGCGTCATTCTGGAACATCGCCGCCTCGATCCGCACCAGACGATCCAGCGCCTGGAGCCGATTGAAGAAGCCGAATAACTGTGTCAGCGTGCCCTTGCACGTCAGATGCACGGGAATGCAGCACAGGTCGCCGGCCACGGACTCCTTGCCCGGAAGAACCGCTTGATCGGTCAGTTCGTACTCCACCATAATGGCGGCAATCTGCTGGAGAAAGCCGCCCAGCGCCCGGTCCGGAGGCACCGAGGCGTCGAACCGTTCGACGACCCGTTCCATGTCTCGCAGCCTGGTCTTCAGGCGGGCAAGCTCCACACCCTGGGCGGCGCCCAGGTCGATCGTACGCTGCTGGTGAGCCCGCGCCTGCTGCAGCGACGTGAGCCGCTGCTGCGACGGCAGGTAACCGCAGACGACGAAGTCGCAGAGAAACAACCCCGCGACGACGCACACCCATATCTGCTCTTTGCGGTGTGACGGTTTGGAGCCGTTTCCAGTCATTGCACCTCGGTTTCGATATAATTCGCCAGATAGCACGTGATCTCGAAGCCCGTGACATCGAGCCTTTCAGGGGCTTTCACCCCTGTCGCCTCGGCGGCAGGCCGCGAGGGGATTTGCACTTTGCCGTACGAGGAGGGACGCACCTGCTGAAAATAGGCCGACTCATCCAGTCTGCAGACCAGATCCGCCACGTGGGCCGGATGAATCGCCACGCCGGCAAGGACAATCCGCAGTTTCGCACTGCCCAACGGCGTCTCGGGCTGTGCCGCGACGCTCTTGTCGTCCGCGCCCACGACCCCGCCCTTCGGCCGAGCCTTGGCTACCGGCTTGGCGAACGGCTCGGAGACCAGTTCGATCTTGCTCAGCACGATGGACTCATCCACGATATGGCTGATCTCGGCCAGGATCGCGGCCACGTCAAATCGCGTATCGATCCGGTACACCAGGTCCGCTTTCGTCCTCAACTGATTCAACTCTTTCGTGAGCCGGTCGAATTCATAGACCACCGCTTCGGCGCCCGCCTGCTGCTCCGCATGGGAGGTAACGTCCGCCGCGACCCGGGCAGCCCGCTGCGTCGCTGTGAGATTGAAGGTCATCATCATGAGGAACACCGCCGCCAGAGCGATGTATTGTTTGCGCATCCGGGAATGGTGCCTTCTCCGGTCCTTGTACCAGTCAGGAAGAAAGTCGAGGTCCTTCACAGCGGCTCTCCTTCCAGCACCGATTCCAGCGGATCGTCGCACGTCCTGGTTGACACGCAGACGCCCCAGCCCTTCAGGCTCAAGCCGACCGCCAGGGCCAAGTCCGCCGACCCGTTCCCATCGCGATCTTCGAGGGCCTCGGGGCCGCATTCAAAACCGCGCAGGGGCTCCGCAATCTCGACATCCACGGACAGATGGCGTCGCAGCACATCCCGCAGGACCTGTTCGTAGGCTCCCCCGCCGGCGACGACCGCCCGTTCCACCCGTTTGCCCCGGAACGTGACCGTGTAATATCGCAGACAGAGGGAAACTTCGCCCGCGAGTTGCTCGGCCATCAGATTCAGCGCATCGATCACGGGACGGCGGGTCGATGCATCGACCGCCTCATCCCGCAACAGCCTCATCCGCAGCGACTCGGCATCGGCAAAGGAAATCCCCAGCGCCGAGGCGACCTCTCCCGTGAACTGGCCGATGCCTACGGGGACCTGCTTGACGAAGCAGATCTCACCGCTGCGACCGAACACCACGGTCGTGAACCGGTGCCCCACGTCGATGAAGATGACCGTGCGCTCCCGGTCCTCCTGACGCCGCATCGTTCGCTCGAACGTCCGAAACAGCGCACAGGGCGGCGCATCGATGCCCACCGGCGTCAGACCAGCCTCCTCCAGAACTCGGATATGGCTGCCGATCGTCTCGCTGTCGGTGGCGAAGAGAATATGCTCGTCCTTCACGACGTCGCCCTGACGGACGCTGCCGGCGTGGATGTAGTTGATCGGGTCTCGCAGTGGGTCCAGGCCGAAGCGCTCGGCCGCTTCCTTCCGCAGGATCTTGTCCGCCTGGGGCGTCTCCGCCTCTGACAGGCGCAGCGACGTAATCCGGAGCTTGTCGATGGGAAGCGCAGAGATGACGTTGCGGCCCCGGAACGGGCTCTCCGCCAGCAACCGGCGCACAGCCCGGATCACCATCTGTTCCCGCTCTCGGTCATCGAGGGCCGGATCGACGCCCAGAGGGGCCCTTCGGGCCGCCAGCACCTTGACATGATCCTCGCCGACGGCCAACTGAACCATCTTCAGGCTGCTGTGCCCGATGTCCAAACCGATCGGCTGGTTTTTCAGATTCCCGGTCATACAATCCAACGCCCGTATCCCAACAGATCCACTTTAGTCCGAAATGGTGACAAACCCCGTGACCGGCTCCACACGCACGGTCCGGCTGCCGCCCCCTGCCTGGAGAGTAATGACGCCTTCGACAGTCAACGCAATCCATGTCCCCGCTGCGTTACGATAGTACGGACAGCCCAGATAATCGAAACCCACCACACTCGTCGCATTGAAATCGGCGCTGTCGATTTTTACCTGGCCCAAGCGGCTATCACTCGCGAAATTGATGATATACTTGAAGTCGCCCTTCTTCACGGGGTGCGGAACCGTAGTTCCGCTCGCATCCGTGATCTGGTACATCTCGTTGTCTGCATCGAACACCACGGAGTGTCTCTGCCCCGTGCCGATCGCCAGGCTCTTGGCGTACTCCAGGTCGGCCGCGACGATGTTGACCGCCGAACGCAGTTGCATGCTCGCCGCCGACGACGCCATGGGCACGACGATCGCCGCCGCAATCCCGAGGATCACGAGGACGATCATCAGTTCGACCAGCGTAAACCCGCCGGCGCGGTGACCCTGTTGCCAGTCAGATCGCACGGTGCTCAGTTTGTTATTCCAGCGCATTGTGATCCTGCCTCATTAAGCCATTGACTCTTCGGCCTATTCTCGACGTGCCTTAATACAATCATACGAATTCATTCATCGGACAGCCAACGTCCGGAAAGCAGATATCGACCGCAAACGGCCCCCGGCGGACCGCAGCCCGATAAGAACACCTGGGAAGAGACTGCAATGAGGCGGAGGGAAAGACGCGGGAATCGCCTTCTCGCGGTTTTTCGGGACCGATAAGCCGTCTCGCACGATGTGGCGTGTGCGGCGGCGGACCGATTCTATTGCCTCTCGATGCTGCGGAAGAATGCGCCGCCCGCGGGGGACCAGTATTGCGTGGCGCTGTTGCCGTTGATAATCACCGCGCCGCGGGTCGGATCGGCCACGACGGCCACCTGCGAACCGGGACCGTCCAATTGCCATCGGGCCACGAGATTCAGAACGGAGCCTCCCGCTCCGATCTGGCCGACCTCTGCGAGGCTCAGGGCGCGGCTGTAGACGTGGACGTCGTCGAGGGCGCCCTGGTAGAAGTTCACGCCGTCCGACCCGAGCGACAGGGAATTGGCAGGCCGGCTCGCAATCGCTCCGGCATAGGCCGTGCTGCCCTGGAGGACGCCGTCGACATAGAGGGCGACCGTGCTGCCGTCGAATGTCCCCGCCACGTGATGCCATGCGCCGGTGAACCCCGCGCCAACCGGGAACTGGACGACCTTCCAGGCGGTGGCCGAGTCGCTGTAGACTGCGAACACGACATTGCTCGATTGGATCGCCAGCGAGTACGCGCCGCTCTTGACCACGAGGGTCTCCTGTGCCGTCGCATCCGCTCGCTCCGCCTTCACCCATGCAGCCACGGTGAGCCCTGTGGTGAGGTCGAGAACCGCATTGTTGCCGCAGGCGACGGAGTCGTCGCTTCCGTCGAATCGGAGCGCGCCGCCCAGTGCCCCGTTCGTCTCCCACGTCGGGTTGCCGCAGAGCGTCCCGGTCAGGCCGTTGCCCGATGCGTCCGCCGTGGCCTCGGCAATCGTGCCCGCGAGGCACAAGCCTCCGATGAACCTGACGTTGGATACATCCGAGTGAATGCGCAGATTTCCTTCCACGACGGTCAGTCCCGTGACGGTCAGATTGCTGGCGGCATCGAGCAGCAGATCGCCGCCCACGTACAGGGCCGGCAGATTCCTCACCGTCGTGATGCTGCAACCGTTCCCGGCGACCGTGAGATCGCCCGCCACGCGCAGCATGCCGTAGATCGTTGTGCCTGCGGCAAGCGAGACATCGCCGGAACACGCATAGATACGTTTGGGGGCGGGCGGAACGGTCGTATAGGTCCCGCTCATCACAGGAACCGCCACCGCGGTGACGAAGTTGGTCGTGCTGAAGAACGAGGCCGTCACGCCGGGCCAAATCACGGGGAGATCACTGACGGCGTACGCCTGGCCGACGCTGGTCCCGATCCGTTGCGTCGCAAATACGTCGCCGTCGAGGGACGCGGCCGGCGCAATGGTCAATATGCCGTTGGTGCACACGTCGCCCTGCACGGTCCAATTCGGACGCAGCGTCGTGTCCACCTTGGTCCACATCGCAAGGCACGGGTCCAGGCGCAATTCCGCGGTCAGAGTGGTCTGTCCGATCCGTTCGCCGTCGCTGGCTCTTTCTCGGTACGCTTCGCTGGTGACGGTGTAGGTGCAGAAGTCCGTCGGGTCGCGGACGATGTCCACATCGTAGGAGTCCTTGCTGCCCGCCAACAGGAGATTCGCGACGGAGCCTTTCCAGTAGAAGTCGGTCGAGTGGATCTGCACCGCGGACACGAGGTGGGGGCGCAAGAGCAGGCCCTTCGCGTGCTCCAAGCCCGAATGGGCCAGTTGGTCCGTCTGCACGTGCATGAGCATGTTCCCGCCGGAGGCCAGTTCAACATCGGCCTGCGCGATGAATCCCGCCGAGATGATCGTCACGGCCAGGACGATCAGCAGGACCATCAGGAGCGCAATCCCCCGATTGCGATTGCCGGTCGATGAGGGAGAATGGATGATCCTGCACATATTGCACCTGCCGCTTCTGTCCGTTCCTCAATCATCATCGGTCGTCACGAGCGCATCGCCCGCTGCGTTCAGCAGGTGAGCGGCCCGGCAACGAGCGGTCGCAACGATCTCGCACTGACGCGTCGCATTGTTTTCCTCGAACTCGAACGTGATCGCCAGCGATCCAGTCGCCGGCGGCGCCCCATCCAGGAACGAGAACTGCGCCTCGTTGCACTCGGGAATCAAGGCGGTGTAGTTTCCGCCGTAGTTCGACACGAACTGCGTCTTGGTGGTCGTGGACGTGAGATCGTCAAGGTCGATTTCCGGATTCGCGACGGAAGCGAACGCACAAAGCCGCAGGTATTGGTGGGTCGAGCCGCGTTCGAGGTAGACCAGCTCGTTGAGATTGAGCCGTCCATTCCCGTTGTCGTCGCTCTTCCAGATGGCCAGGTCGTCGCCCGGCGCGGCGCAGATCAGACGGCACCGCGTGATCAGGTCCGAGACATACACCGTCGCCCGGCGAATCTGGGCTTGCGTGTGGGCGTAGTCGCCCCCGGCCGTGCTGGCGTGGCTCATCGCGAACGCCAGCGTCGCCACGGCGGAAAGGATGACGCTGGTCACCATCAATCCGACCATCAGCTCGACGAGAGTGAATGCTCTCACATGTCGGCGCATCCGCATCGGTGCCTCACAATACACCCTGTGTTCGCTCCCCCAGCCACTCGATCGACTCCGGTCGGAGCGAGCCACGGCTCATATGTTGATCAGGCTGCTGAGGGTCACGATTTCCCTGCCCTGCCAAGCGACGATCACCTTGATGAGAATGAAGTTGGTCGTCAGCGGCGGTCCCGAGGCGACGTATTTGGCCTGACAGGACGCTGTTCTGCTGAACCCGGCGTACAGGGGATCGCTGAACACCGTACCGCTCGCGTCAGCCACCTGGCCTTGGGCCTCGGTATAGCCGTTCCAGGTAGCGATGATGCTCCCATGAGCCGTACCGATGATCTGCTCCATCAGATCGTTGGCGAGCTTGGCTGCCAGAGTCCGGTGCATGCTTTCCGCCTGCACCGTGGCGCCGTTCGCAAAGGGCAGCAACACGCCGGCAGCCGCCATGCCCAGGATCACGAGGGCCAGCATGGCCTCCGGCAGCGTGAACCCGGATCGCGCGTTTCTTCGGCGATCAGTAGTTATAGTATGCCGTGCCACTTTCATCGGTCCCGGAATTGCCCGGTCGGATCTCGCCCGTCTGAGCCTTGTAGATCCACCCGTATTGGTTGTCGGCCACAGCAGGGAATGCGTCGCCGTCCGCCAACATCAAGATGCTGTCCCGCTTGTTGAAGGGATTCGCCGGGACGTCCGATATGTAAGGTCCCCATCTGAAGCCAAGCGTCCCCCGCGCCGCGGTCTGGCCCTCGGTGTTGCTGGAACGCGTCGCCTGATCGACGAAGGCGTCCTCCGTGGGCACCGCCGACTGATCCCCATTCAGGTATCCCGGCGGGACCTCCAGGTGCTGGCTCGTATAGACCGGAATGAACCTGCGGAGCAGGTTCAAGTTCATGGCCAATGTCGTCTCCCTCGCGGAAATGGCGCTATTGCCTATGCTCGGAATGACGATTGCGGCCAGGACGCCAAGCAAGACCACCACGATCAGGATCTCCACCAGGGTGAAGCCCCGTGCCTGTCTCATCTTGGACCCTTTCATGCATCCCTCCTTCTCGGTTCCCTGTAGCATCAAAAAGGCTGACCGGCTTCGAGCAGAGCTCTCGCACGGTCAGCCTGATTCATCGAACCTCTATGTCAGCCGGCAGATCAGATCACTGCCGCGATCACACAGATATCCTGTCGGTGTCACAGCGAGCTGTGATATACCGTGGTTCCCGTCGAATCGACAAACGAGCCCTCGTCGTTCGCGAAGATCTCGCCCGTCGCCGTCCAATACTGCCAACCGGAGTCGCCGCTGCCAGCCGTAGTAGGCGTTCCCGAAGCGGCCATCGCATCGAGCGTGTTATCGTTGTTGAACGGGTTGTCAGGGATTCTCTCCAGGTACGGGCCGTAGATGTACCCGCCAGTGGCATTGCGCACCTTGCTGTTCTCGGTCGCGCCATGGATGTCGGTGCAGTAGATCATCTGCTCGTCGAACGAATCGATGGCAGAGGTGATAACGCCCGCGGCTTCGGTATTGCCGGGAGGCATATCATTGTGCTGACACTTGTACAGCTCGATCTGAGACCGCAGAGACTGCAGGTCGCTGCACAGGCTGTTCTGCTTGGCCTCGGTGCTGGCCTGGGTGAACTGCGGGATGACGATCGCGGCCAAAATGCCCAAAATGACCACGACGATCAGAATTTCGACCAGTGTAAATCCGCGTTTCGCTTGCATGTGTCTTTCCTCCTCAGTGTAATATAGTAGTTGTTGCCACTTGGAAAAAGGTACTGCTGTTTACCACTGCTGATCCTATCGACCGAATCGATAGGCCACTTGACTGACTTGAGTCTATTTGAGTTGCCGACCTCCTGAAATGAAATGAAAACAGCCCCGACACATCTCATACATCCAACATGTTTGCAGTTTCTGTGACGCATTCGGGGGTCTTAAGGGTGCGAGCCCAAACGGGTCGAGCTGCGTTATCTGCGACCCCCACTCAGTCCAAGCAAAAGATAAGAAACAGTCGGGAAGGTGCAAAATGAGGAAAGGAAGAAAAACTCGAAATCCGAAGCACGAAACCCGAAACAAGCACAAATGATCGAATCTCGAAATTCAAAACGAGACTCCCGTGTTGCGATAGCGTTTCCACCATTCGGATTTTGTGCTTTGGATTTGTTTCGGGTTTCGAGCTTCGAATTTCGGATTTCCTCCAGGCGGTATCAGATGACCTTCAGATGCGCCGGGATGTTCCGAAGCCGGATCGTTCTGGTCCGTTCGGAAGCATGGGCCAGGTCGATATGAATGGAGTCAATCGCGTGAATGGCCGCCTCGATTTTATCCGCCCATTCGATCAGGACCACGGATTGCGGGTAGCAGAAATCATCGAAGCCGAGCATCTCGAACTCCGCGAGCGACCCGATCCGATAGGCATCAATATGATAGAGGTCGAATCGGCCGCGGTATTCATTGACGATGACGAATGTAGGGCTTGTGACGTTTTCGCGGTCCCGGGCCCCCGCTCCGGCGGCGATGCCTTTAATCAGGTGCGTCTTGCCGCTGCCGAGGGGTCCGCAAATCGCAAAGACCTCTCCGCCCTTGAGCCGGTTGCCGATCCGCCGGCCCAGTTCCATCGTTTCTTCCGCTGAATGCGATGTGATCGTGATTTCCATCATACCCACCAAATGTCAATACCGGCCTGGAAATCCAAATTCGAAATTCAAAGCACGAAATCCGAAACAAATCCCAAGGACCAAAATTCAAATGATCGAAACGCTATCGCCAGCCGGAGGGGCCGTTTTGAATTTTCGGTTTTGGGCATTCGGATTTGTTTCGGATTTCGAGTTTCGAATTTCGGATTTTCATGCCATGTGGTTCCGGATTCGACCTTCTCACTCGACCAGTTGAGCGGGATAGTAGTAACCGACGGTCTGCGCCGCGACGCCCATGCGATAGAGATGATCCTGCAACAGGCAGGGCCGCCGGTCCGTAGCAGGAATCGTCGTCGAGTAGATCCGCAGTTCGCCCTGGACGCACGTGACAACCTCCTCGCGATAGTCGCCAAGGCAGTCCATCACCGCGACAACGCGGCCCTCGATCGGCTGGACCGCCGGACCGTTCCAATCCTGAATGGAGCGCCCGAAGATGACCTCCTTCTGGGGGTCGCCGTCCCACCACAGGGGCCTCGGGCTCAACGGCAGGTCCTCCTTGAATTCGATCAGCTCGCCGGAAGCGCTGTAGAGCCATCGCTTCTTGAAGTCCCGCTCGCCCGCGAGGACCTCCATGCCCGCATGGTCGGCGAGGACGTCGGCGGCCATGCCCTGGCCGTGCAGATGGAACGTCGGTTCCTTGTGTGTCCAGAGCTTGCGCCCGGTGGCGGCGTCCACCACGCATATGCCGTCCGTCTTCTGCTTCGATTCGAGTCCGTAGTAGATTTCGAGACCGGGGTTCGCCGGATCGACGTCGCCCACGTGGCAGATGTCCGGATGTCCCATCTCCAGGGTCCAGAGCCCCCTGCCTGTATCATCGAGCACCGCGGCGCCGAGCACCAGCTCATCGCGACCGTCGTTGTCCACGTCGGCGGCGATCAATCCATGAGAGCCCTGCCCTGTGTATTTGCTCTTCTCCTGTTTCGCCTCCCAGTACCAGATGCGGCCGAAGTCCTTGTCCATCGCCTGCACCTTGATGACGTTGTACGTCCCTCGCTGCATGATCAGCGAGGGCGTCTTGCCGTCGAGATAGGCCACGGTCAGGAAGTTCCGGCAGTAATAGTTGTAGTCGGGGAAGCCGTCGCGGCTGAGCCAGTCCGTCTTGGCAACCACTTCCCCCGTCGGACCATCGAGCTTGACGAGATACTCGGGACCCGTCTGGACCAGTCCCTTCTCATCCCGTGGATCGCCCTCGCCGGCCTTGCAGTACACTTCGGCGTGCCCGTCCCCATCGACGTCGTACACCACCCAGGGCGAGTACCAGATGCCCGCCTCGATGGACCAGCCCATGTCGTGACGCCACATCAAGGTCCCGTCGAGCCGGTAGGCCTCGATCTTGTACGTGGTCGTGCTCGGCTTCCAGTACCCCGGCTTCTGGTACGGATCGGTGTTGAAATCCGGCTGCTTGATGAGGAATTCGAGCGAGCCGTCACCGTCCAGGTCGCCGACGCCGACCTGCTGAAAATCATACTCCCCGCCGAGAGGAATGCTCAGATACGGCCTGGGACCGTCCGGCATCTGAAAACGGACCGCCGCGACGGGTTTGTCAGCATCAAAGCCTGGAACCTCCCCTTCGAAAAGCTCGTACAGGCACAACCCCTCGCCCGGCTTGGGATCGACCAGATGAGTCTGCCGATAGGGTTCGTTGCCGGTGAGAATGAGTGCCGCCGTATCACCAGGGGCTTTGCGGGTAACGCGGAAGTGGATGTCCGGCGGATCGTCTTTGAACAACCGCCAACTGAGGAACGCCGAGCCGTCTGCTGCCCGAAGCGCGATGAGCCCCCGGTCCAGTTTCTCCGCCCCGCGGCCGTCAGGGACCTGCGCCAGCACGAGCAACGAAATCGCCATCATCCTCTGCGTCGTTGTCATATCGACCTCCAGAACCAGTTGAGACCCCTCAACTCGTCAGATGTTCATAGCCCCCAGGCTCGAGATCGGCGACTTGGCCATCGGACCGCCGGATCTCCATTCGCCCGGTGTCCGTGATTCGGCCGATCTGGGTGAGGGGCACAGAACCTCGCCACTGCCCGCGAAGCTTGTCCCATTGATCGGGCGACAGCGTGAACAGCAGCTCGAAATCCTCGCCCTCATTCAGGGCCGCGTCCAGCGGGTCCGCCTGCTCCTTCGCGTCGTCCGAAATGGGCACGGCCAACGCCTCCACCATCGCCCCAACGCCGCTCTGCGTGCAGATGCGATTCAGGTCGGTGCTCAACCCGTCGCTGATATCCATCATCGCGTGCAGGTCGACGATGCGGGCCATTTCCAGGGCCTCTTCGACCCGCGGTTCGAAATCCAGGTGTTTCCGCAGGCCGGAACCGCCCAGCGAGCCGGTCACACAGATCGCGTCGCCGACCTTGGCGCCGTTGCGGCGGATGGGCGGCTTGTCCCCAGGCTTGCTCAGCATGGAGACGCATACAACCAGACGGCCCACCCCCTGCCACGACGTGATGTCGCCGCCGACGAGGGGACAGCGATACCTGTCCGCCGCCGAGACGATGCCCGAATGCAGCTCTTTCAACTCTCGCCCGCTGAACCCGGCCGGCAGGCCGACCGCAACGACCGCGGCCAGCGGGATCGTCGCCATCGCAGCGCAGTCGCTCAGACTGGCCGCCATGGATTTGTAGCCGACCCGTTTGAGACCCGCTGTGGCTGCTTCGAAGTGCGTCCCGTCAAGCAGCATGTCGGTCGTGACGAGCACGGAACTGCCGCCCCCCAGGGCGATCTGCGCCATGTCGTCCCCAATCCCGATAGGGATATCGACAGGCGAGAGATCCCGCTGCTGCCTGAACCAGTCGGTGATGTCATCTTCTCTCATATCGCCAGATGCTTTTCCCAGAATACGAGCTGCTTGCGTACCTGTTCGGGCCCCGCGGCGCCCGCGGAGAGGTAGCGTTTCACCACATTCTCCGCGCCAAGGCACTCGTACACATCGCCGTCGATGGCCGGGCACCGCTCTCTGAACTCCTCCAGCGACAGCTTCGCCAAGGACGTGCCCTCCTTCTCACACTGGGCGACGAGCGAGCCGACGATGCCGTGCGCCTTGCGGAAGGGAATGTTCTTTCGCACCAGGTACTCCGCCAGAGCGGTGGCGTCGAGGAAGCCCGCGTCGAGGCCGGCGGCGATCTCCTTCGTCCGAAACGCCGTGTGACCCACCACTGCGGCGGCGATTTCGAGAGACTTGGCGATCGAGTCGGCCGTCGAAAACACGTGGATCTTATCCTCCTGCAGGTCGCGATTGTAGCCGGAGGGCTGGGCCTTCAGGATCGTCAGAATGGCCATCAGGGCACCATAGACCGTGCCGGTCTTGCCCCGCATCAGTTCCAGGACATCGGGGTTGCGCTTTTGCGGCATCATGCTCGATGACGTGCAGAACGCATCGTCGATCCGGATGAAGGCGAACTCGCTCGACGAGAAGATGATCCAGTCCTCGGCCAGGCGGGAGAGGTGCGCCGCGATCAACGCACAGTCGAAGATGAACTCGGCGCAAAAGTCTCGGTCGCTCACCGCGTCGATGCTGTTGGGGACGATATCGGTGAAGCCGAGTTCCTTGGCGGTGGCCTTCCTGTCGATCCCGAGCGTCGAGCCCGCGATCGCGCCGGCCCCGAGCGGGGAGACGTTCAGCAGGTCCCGGCAGTTGCCCAGGCGGACCACGTCGCGTTCGAGCTGCTGCACGAAGCTCAGCAGATAGGCCCCGATGACGATGGGCTGGGCCCGCTGCATGTGCGTGTAGGCCGGCATCAGGTCGGTCACGTGCTTGGCCGCCAGGGTCGTGAGGGCCTTCTGCAAACGCGCAACCGCTGCCTGCAAGGTCCCGATCTCGTCCCGCATCCAGAGCCGAATGTCGGTGGCCACCTGGTCGTTGCGGCTCCGCGCGGTGTGGAGCTTCTCGCCGGGCTCGCCGATCCTCTGGATCAACGCGGCCTCAACGGCCATGTGGATATCTTCGGCCGCCTTGTCGAACTCGAACCGGCCCGCCTCGATATCGTCGCCGATGGAGTTGAGCCCCTTCTCGATGGCCTTGAATTCCGCCTGCGTGATGAATCCCTGCGCCGCGAGCATCCCGGCGTGGGCGATCGAGCCAATGATGTCATACTTGTACAGACGCTTATCGTACGACAGGGACTCGACATAATCCACCGTCAGCTCATCAGGCTTGGAACTGAGGCGTTTTTCCCAACTTCTCTGCGTATCCGTCATAGATCGTGCTCTCTCGATTTGAGGGTTCAGCATTCATTTCGCCGAATTCGTTCGGCCATGGCCCGGCCCAGGGCGCGGCATTGGTCGAGCTGCTCGGCCGTCGCGGTGAACCGAGCCTCCACGACAGGCTCGACCAGTTCCAGTTTGCCATCTTCGACGAACTGCCTCAGCGCCTTGACGGCGCCGCCGCTCCAGCCGAAGCTGCCGAATACGCCGACTGAGCGATTGCTGAGCTTCTTGGCGCCGAGCAGCCGCAGCAGCGATTCCATCGGGGGAAACAGGCCCAGGTCGTAGGTCGAGCTGCCCAGGATCAGACCCTGATAGCGCCAGGCGTCTCGAATGATGTAGGAGACGTGGCTCGTCGAGATGTTGTGCGACCGGATGGTCTTGACGCCGCCGTCGGCGACGCCCCGCTCGACCGCTTCAGCCATCTTCTCCGTGGCGCCGTACATCGAGCCGAAGACCACGACCACGCCGGGTTCGGTCTCGTGCCGGCTCCAGCGGTCGTACAGACGGACGATGTGGCCGGGGTCCGTCCGCCAGACCGGGCCGTGCGTCGCGGCCACGATCTTGACGTCCACCCCCGAAAGTTTCGCAATCGCCTTCTGGACCATGGGCGAGTACTTGCCGACGATGTTCGAGAAGTACCGCAGGATCTCGTTCTCGTAATAGTCGAGGTCCACCTCGTCGTCGAAGATGCCGCCTTCGAGGGCCCCGAATCCGCCGAAGGCGTCGCCCGAGAACAGGATGCCGTCGGTGGTCTCGTAGGTCATCATCGTCTCGGGCCAGTGCACCATGGGCGTGAGGAAGAACTTGAGCGTTCGACGGCCCAGGCGCAGTTCGTCGCCGTCCTGGACGAGGTGAATGTCGTCGGACCCGTAAAGCTCCTTGACGAACTCCGCGGTCTTCTTGTTGCCCACGATCCGGATGTTGGGGAAGACCCGCTTGATGATGGGCAACGCGCCGGAGTGGTCGGGCTCCAGGTGATTGATGACCAGGTAGTCGATCTGCCGGTCCGGGCCCAGCACGTGCTTGAGCTTGTTCAGATACCCATTGACCGACAAATCCTTGACCGTATCGATCAGGACAGTCTTCTCATCGACGATGAGATAGGAGTTGTACGAAACGCCCAGCGGGATCGGCCAGATGCCCTCGAACAGGGCCGTCTGCCGGTCGTTCACGCCGACCCAGTAGACATCCTTGACAATGGGTTTGCCGTTCTGCACCGAGTTACCTCCCCTGTGCACGGACCCGCTCGGGATTCCCCCATCGCGGCGACCAATCTCCGGGGGCCCTGCGGCCTGTGCTGTTGCTCATCCTGCCTTCGGATCGTACGCGAAAGTCGCCGCCGCGCAAGCACCGGTACGATAGCCCAAAGCCCCCCGGTCGTCAAACAAAACTGGCCGTGGGCGGCCCTGAGTGTCTGTGCAGTCTTTATCGCGTTCTGGCAGGACAGGCGGATCTGGCTGAGACAATCTCATTCATTCGGCGACGTAGATCCTTCCCGCTCGCGGTTCGGCGATGATGCCCTGCGCGGTGGTGAAGGTGATTGGGTGGGATTGCATGTGCTCGGCGGAGGCGGCGGAATAGACGCCGAAGTGCAGGTGGGGGAAGGTGGAGTAGCCGGTGTTGCCCGAGAGAGCGATGGCCTGGCCGGCAACGACCCGCTGGCCGATCTCCACGAGCACGCCGTCGGTCTTGAGATGATGGTACTCGCCGATCGTGCCGTCCGCATGGGCGATGGAGACGTAGTTGGATTCGTTCGTGTACTTGTTCTCGTGTCCGCCGACGTTCGAGGATTCCTTGAGGTCCACGACGAGACCGGCCCGAGCCGCACAGACCGTCGTTCCTTCGGGCATGGCGAAGTCCACCGCGTACTGGTTCGGGCCATGATGAGAAAGCCGCCCGTCATAGCCCTGACAGACCCGATACGCCTTCCCTTTCTCGAAGGGAAGACGGTAGAGCGCATTGCCATCGTGCCGCGCGTCTATACTGCCCTTGGTCCAGCGGAACCGATATCGCCAATTCCACCGCTGGGCAGGATCGGGAACAGATACTCTCACGGCCTCTGTCCGCGAATAGCCTGCATAAACGCCGGTCTCAGGGACGATTCGCACGACGTTCGTATTGCGGGCGGTGATCGTCAGCAAGACCGTCACGTCGTAGGCCCGACGGTTCTCCACAAACAGACTGACGTAGCCCGGCCCCTCGACCCGCTCGATCCTGACTGCATCCTCGCCCCTCGAAGGCTGGCCGGCGGGCGCCGTGGATAGGAGAGCTGTCAACAAGATCGTGACTGCTGGGGGCACGGATCGCACCGGGAAATGGAAACCGCCTTTTCTCGCCAATAGACTCATCGTCTCCATTCCGACCCCAATCATGTTCACATGCCGTTTCGGCCACGGCGCCACCCCGGTATAACGATTCTGATTGTACTACGGAAATGCCCCGGATGCAACGCTCGCATGTAACGCTACGGGAGACTACGGGAGATTGTCGCCTCCGTTGAGATCGGGTACAGTGGCACCCGCCGGGCTGTCTTGCCGGCAACAGTGGGCCGGACCGCAGTCTGCGAGTCCGGCCTGAGCCAGATGGAACCTATGAAAGGAGCTGCCATGAACCGTCGTGCTGCTGTCGTCATGAGTGTCGCCATCGTGCTGGGTCTGCTGCTGGCCTGTACGGCTACGGTGCTTGCCGCCGAACTGGTCAAAGCCAAGGATGGCTCGGGAATCGTGGGGTACAAGGATACGCCGATCCTGCCCTGGTGCGGGTTCCACGTACACGACCCGGACCGCCCCGCCCCGCCGAAGATCCAGCCGGGCCGAAGGGGCAGCGCCCCATCGGACGCGGTTGCCCTGTTCGACGGCGAGGACCTGTCGCAGTGGCAGCAGTCCAACTGGAAGGTCGAAAACGGTGAGGTCGTCGCCGTCTCCGGCAACCTGACAACCAAAGAGTCGTTCGGCGACTGCCAGCTTCACCTCGAATGGCAGGCCCCGAATCCGCCGGTGGGGGACGATTGGGACCACGGCAACAACGGCGTGCTCTTGATGGGTCTGTTCGAGATCCAGATCTTCGATACGTACACGACACCTCTCTATCCGGACGGCCAGGCGGCCAGCGTCTATGCACAGACACCGCCGAAGGTGAACGCCTGTCGCCCGCCCGGCCAATGGCAGACCTACGACATCATCTTCTTCGCCCCGGTCTTCAAGGACGGCAGGCTCGAAAGCCCCGCCCGCGTCACCATGCTGCACAACGGGGTCCTCGTCCACCACAACCAGGAGATCTACGGCCCGACCGGCCACCGTATCCTCGCGAAGTATGACAAGCCCATCGAGCCGAAGTGTCCCCTGACCCTCTCCGGCCACAACAACCCGGTCCGCTTCCGGAACATCTGGCTGAGACCGCTGTGATTTGTCAGACACCCGGGAATATTTCTTCCATTGCCCCGACTTCATCACGTAGGAAGATATAGACAGATCGTCACAAAGGGTAGGGACAAGTGATATGCGATGGCACATCGTAGGAATCGCGGCATCATCCGTTGCACTTCTGGCTGGATGCTCGACAGGCTCCAAGGTGCGGCCGGAGCCAGTGAGCTTCAACCGGCCCGATGAAATCGTGCGGGGCGAGGGATTCATGGTGCTGGCGGACCGCCGGCAATTCGCGGTGTTAGCCCTTCTCAATGCCACCGGTTACGACGAGGAAGCCCAAGGCCAGCAGATGCACCCCGTTCGCGTCAAGGTACGAGAGCTGGTGGCGGCCGAAATGGCCAAGCATCCCCGGAAGGCCGAGGCCTGGCGTCAGTACATCAAGACTCGCCAGGTTGCCATATTTCAGTACGAGGACTTCGCCTTGAGCCTGAGCACCGACTACCCCTTTCGGCGGATTCGCCCCGATGAGGAGGTCGGATACCAGTGGGCGGTGGAAAGGCTGCAAGGATTTCCACGGGTCCTCAATGATTTCTGGGAGACGGTCCACCTCGACGAGATTTGGAGCCAAGTCAAGCCGGAGTATGCTGCGGAGATTCGAAAGTACAACTTGGAGAAGATGAAACGGCAGATGGACTTCCTCTGGACCTATCTGCGCATGCCGCGGCGGGACACGCTGACGCTCGTCAATGTCCCCAACCTCCTGGACACCCATTTCCATGCGATCGGCGCGCGATACGAGAATCTCTATTACACCGTCGAGAGTCCCGGCTCCCATAACTATGCCCTGAACATCCACGAATATCTGCACTCCATCGTGAATCGCCTCGTGCAAGCCAATTTCGGCGGTCAGGAAGCCAAGTTGTCGAAGTACTACCAGGTGGGCAAGGATGCGCCTTTGTGCAAGACCTATGGAAGCCCGGTCACCTTTACCCTCGAGTCGCTTGTGCGGGCGCTGGACCACCGGCTGGGCGTGCGCCAGACGGACGATCCCACCGACAAGAAACGCATCGAGGGACAGGTGGCCTGGGAGACAGAGGAAGGTCTGACACTCACGCGACCATTCTATAACGCCCTGGCCGAATTCGAACAGAGCGGCAAGCCTTTCGATCAGTTCCTGCCGACCCTGCTGGAACATCTGCCCGAGTACACTCGTTGAGAGCGATGGGCATGGCCCACCCTTGTATGTTACGAGCAACCCGGTCCCCTTCCGAAGCGTGGGGGTCCGGCCGTTGCAGAGACACTTGACCGCCGGCGTTCGCCTCAGTAATGTGAGACCTGCGTCCGAGAGAAGTGTCAGAGGCAATCAGGAACAGGAGGTACGGCGGAAATGCGGAGATACGCTTCGTTTGCGACGGCGTTCGTTCTATCGTTGGTTGGGTGCTCCGGTCTTTCGTGCTGCGGCTCGAAAGTGCGGCCGGAGCCGGTGAGTTTCATGCATCCCGATGAGGTCATCCGCGGCGAAGGCTTCATGGCCCTCGCGGATCGTCGGGAGTTCGCCGTCATGGCGTTCCTGAATGCGACGGGCTTCGACGAAGAGGCCCGGGGCGAACAGATGCACCCCATCCGCGTGAAAGTGCGTCAGATGGTCGCGGCCAATCTGGCGGAACATCCGAAGAAGGTCAGAGCCTGGCGGAGATACCGCAATGGACTCGTGCGAAAGTACCTGGGGGCCTACGGCTACCAGGATTACGTGCTCAGCCTCGGCACGGATTACCCCTTCAGGCGGATTCGCCCGAATGATGAGTTGGGTTACTGGTATACGGCGTGGCTTCTCGCGGACCTGCCGAAAGTCCTGAACGACTTCTGGAGAACCGCGAAGCTCGATGAAGTCTGGAACGCGGTCAAGGCTGACTACATCGCCGAGATCAAACGATACGACTTCGAGAAAATGCAGCGGGAGATGGCCTTCCTCTGGAAGTACCTGGGCATGGAGCGGCAAGACACGATGACGCTCGTGAACGTGCCCAACCCTCTGGATCGTTACTTCAGCGCGATCGGAGCGGGATACGACGGCTACTACTATTCGGTGGAGAGTCCCGGCGCCATAGCGCACAGTCTCAACCTCCACGAGTATCTGCATTCCATCGTGAATGACCTGGTGAGCAAGAACTACGCCGGGCACAAGTCCAAGCTCCTGGAGTACTACAGGGCGGGCAAGAACGCGCCGGGGGTGGCGAGCTACCGCGAGCCGGTGATATTCGTCTCGGAGTGCATGGTCCGCGCCCTGGACCGGCGAATCCGGGGGCAATTCGAGAACACGCCCCAATGGACGAAGCTGACGAAGGACCACGTCGCGAGCAATACGCGAGAAGGTCTCAACCTCACCCTACCCTTCTACGACCTGCTGGATGGATTCGAGCGGAGCGGCCAGCCGTTCGATCAGTATCTGCCGACGCTGCTGGAGCGTCTGCCGGATCTTTCTGACTCAACAGCCGCAGGTCAGGCAATGGAGACTGGTTCATGAACAGCATGTTGCCTTCGTTAGTCGTTCTTGCCTTTCTGACACAGACGGCCGGCAGCATTCCCCAGACCGTCACAGTTCAGGAGTGGGTTTTCGACACCGAGAGAGCTTTGACCGCGTGGCGGCCGAACGCCGACCTGACCAATGTGACAGTCGTGAATGGCACCCTGTTCGCTCGGGCGGTCGGTTCGGACCCGTTCTTCCTGTGCCGGGATATGGCGGTGGACGCCAAACCTCATCAGTACGTGGCCATCCGGCTGCGAGCGACTCAGGCGGGTGTCGGCGAGTTGTTCTGGTCCGGGCTGCTCGAAGGCCAGTACGGCGGCCTGACGGAAGCCAAGAAACTGCGATTCTCCGTCGCCGGCGACAATCAGTGGCAGGAAATCGTCCTGTTTCCCTTCTGGCACACAGACGGAACGATTCGCCAGCTTCGCCTGGACCTGTACGACCATGCCCAGTTCGAGATCGATTGGATTCGCATCCTGGAACGACAATCGAGCGGCCCGCCGAGCGAGACTCATGTCTGGGACCTCGGCGGCAACGTGAGCGGCTGGCAGGTCTACCCGGGCGCCCCGGAGCTCTTCGCGCCGTCGGTCGAGGTCGACGTGGGCGATAAGCCCTGGGTCACCGTGGAGCTCGCCTCGGACAAAGAGAGCGTGGCCGCCATTCTCTGGGCCCGCCCGGACGCAGCAGGCCTTCAAAGCGAAGAATTCCCGCTCCGCGGCGACGGCAAGCCGCACCTCTACAACCTCCATATGGCAGAAAATCCCACCTGGCGAGGTCACGTCATCGCTTTCGGCATCCGATTACCCCATGAGGCCAACGCCCGGCTCAATCACATCGGGATCGGCGACGAACCATCCGGACCAGGGGAGATCGCCGTCAGCTACTTTGGCTTCGAGAACGGCGCCAACCGGGCCGGTAGGCCGTGCAAGCTGCTGATGCAGGTGACGAATGTCGGCGGTTACGTACAGGGAATACGTCAAGTCCATCTGAATGTCCCCGACGGCGTACGGGTCCTGTCGGGGCCGGAGAACCCGAGCCATCCGGGCATCGCACATGGGGATTCCGCTCGTTTCGTCTGGCAGGTCGTCGCCGACAAGCCGGGCAGCTACCCGATCCACTTGAGTCTCAGCGGCAAAGGCTTGCTCCCACCCGACCAGACCGCAATCTTTGAATTCACGGAGGCCCCTGCCGTCCCGTTGGCCCAGTACGTCCCGGCGCCCAAACCCGTGCAAACCGATATCGACGTGTGTGCGTTCTACTTCCCTGGCTGGGAATCCGACAAGAAATGGGACTGTGTCCGCAACGTCGCCCCAGTCCGCAAGCCCCTGCTGGGCTATTACGACGAGTCCAATCCCGAGTGCGTGGACTGGCAAATCAAATGGGCAACCGAGAACGGGATCTCGTGTTTCCTGGTCGATTGGTACTGGGTCCAGGGCCGCCAGCAATTGACGCACTGGTTCGAGGCGTATCGCCGGGCGAAGTACCGGGACTTGCTCAAGGTCGCCATCATGTGGGCCAACCACAATCCGCCGGCGACGCACAGCGCCGAGGACTGGCTCAAGGTCGCGAGCCACTGGATCGAGCGATATTTCCCGCTCAGCGGCTACTACCGCATCGACGGCAAGCCCGCCGTCTTCATCTGGAATCCGCAGGGCATTCGCGAGGACCTGGGCGGCTCCCAGGCCGTGCAGGAGGTCTTCGACAAATCGAAGGAGATGGCCCGCGACGCAGGCTTCGGCGGGATCACACTGATCGCCATGGGCTACGATTTCTCCACAGGCCAGGTCCAGGCGTTGAGGGACGAGGGCTATTTCGGGGTGACCACGTACCACGAGTGGGGCTCGGGAATCGACGGCCAGGTGACCGCGAAGCTCTTCCAGTACGACGAGGTTCTGACGCGAAGCCCTGTGGCCTGGGAACACAGGAATGAACTGGCGGACGGGCTCGCGTACTATCCACTCGTTGACACCGGCTGGGACAGTCGGCCTTGGCATGGCGGCAAAGCTATGGTCATCGAGGACCGGACACCGCCGTTATTCGAGGAGCTCCTGCGACGAGCCAAGGCATTCTGCAAGGAAAAAGGCAAAGGCATGGTGATCCTGGGCCCGGTCAACGAGTGGGGAGAAGGCAGCTACATCGAGCCCTGCACGGAGTTCGGCTTCGAGATGCTGGAGGCCATCCGCCGGATCTTCGCAACAGGGTCTCCCGCCGACTGGCCGGTCAATCTCTCGCCATCGGACGTGGGTCTGGGTCCATACGACTTCGGCATCCATCCGAGAAGCGGGCAGACGGCAGCCCTAATTCTTCACTGATGTCCTTGTCCTACTCAGAGGGGATCGCCGTGCGAGATGAGGGTGACCTTCACCCTTGGACTCGGGCCGGACCCTGGATCGCACGAGAACTGGATCTGGTTGTCCCCGTGCAGGAGCAAGGGAATCATGCCCTCGGCGGTCACCTGAGCGAGCGTCTCCCCCTTCGGACCATAGAGCGTGCAGCCGTCGGTTCCGTCAAGTTCCAAGCGGCTGCCTGACTGCATCTCCACAGGAAAGGAAATGGCTTTGCCGTTGATCGTGAGCATGGGATTCCTCACCGTGCACGGAATCATCGCCAATGCCTTGACGGGCCCGACAACGCAGCGGACTTCGCGTCCCGGCGGCAGATTGTTGTACAGCAGGCTGACCGACTCCACCGTGCCGAAATCGATCGTCTCGCGATAGGCGTTGTAAAGCCATTTTCCGTCGTTCCAGACATAGTCGCTCCAGCGGACCGATTCGGTTTCGACCAGCGTCAGGAATCGCCTCCCCGTGAAGTCCACCGGGACATAGCGGTCGGCCAATGCCCCAAACGAGATATGGCGGGGGCTATCGAGCCGGATCGCGAGGATCTCGCCCAAGCCGTCGCCTTCGACCCACACGCCCAACGCCTCGTGACCCTTGAGATTCAACGGAGGATCGAACTTCCGCTCGCACCTCACCCAGGCGGCATTCGTGGGGACCTTGCCCGAATTCGTCGCAACGAACGCGCCGAGCGCGGAGGGGGCAGCCAACGAGGCTGTCACTCCGTCGGCACAGACCGGAACCGGCGTGTTCGGTTCGGCGAGGTCGAGCAGAACGACGTTGCCCGGGTCGTCGTACGGCGCCGCGGACATCAGTGCCTCGATCTGGAGTTTCACCGGCCGGTCGCCAAACGGATTGGCTGCATCCCAGGAGAGGCTCCAGGGTTCCGAGACTGTTGCGGTATGCGGATCGTAATGGGCCGGCCGGAACCGCCATGCGCCGGAGCCATCGCGAAGGAGCGTGAAGTCCTTGCCCGGCTCGCGGAGTCTCGCCTTCGTGGCCTCGTCGAAGGAGCCTGCCCTGCGGAGTTCCTCGCACGTCCTGAGGATGTCCACCGCCTGGCGGAACAGAGGCACAGCGGTCAGATTGGCTTGATCGACGGACCCGGTGAGCGAAATTCCCGCGTCCCATCCGATGAGTTTGGCGCCGAGGTATTCCGCCACGTCGGGATAGGTCGGCTCTACCTGCGGCGGCGTGAATGCCTGAAAATTCCACCACCCGAAATGCAGGGGCAGCAGCAGGCCGCCGTTGACCGAGGCCGCGTGGATGTCGACGAATCGCTTGTGACCCCGCTGGGGATAGTCCCACGCCTGCCAGCGTGTGCGGAACTGCCAACAATGGTGCCACATGGCGCTCATCTCCATGCCGACGGGCTTGTTCAGCCGCTTCTGAATCTCGAAGACGAACTTGTCGCCCCAGTACCAGCACTCGTCGGGACCGCGGAGAATGGAACAGCCGTCGATGGCGTCGAGATAGATGCCGTCGAAGTCACACTCATTGACGACCTGGGCGTGATTGGCCGCGATCTCCTCAAAGAGCGAGGACTCCACGTCCGGCACGAACAGGCCGAAGCACTCTTTCAGGTGCCGGACGCTTGCGTCCTTCACGTGCGAAGCCGGCTTCGTGCCAAATGCGCCGCGTTTGAGCCCTGTGAAACGCCACGGCGGCTCCTGCGTGACCCCGCTGAAGGTCACAAGCTCATCGTCGATGTGGAGCACGACGCTGTTGTGCTCGAAGAACCCGGTGACCGTGCTCATGCCCTTCGTGGACTCGTTCACTTCGATCTCGGCAGCTTCGGAATCAACCGACCCGGCCAACGTGAACGTTCGGAACGCGTCGAGCCGCTTATCCGGAACAGGCGTCACGTACTTCGACTGTTTGTCGATGAAGAAGGCGTATGTGTGGAAGATCGAGCCAATCCCCACGTCGTGGAGACGTTTCACGATCCGCCGATACGTCTCCCACCCTTCGGGCCATTTCTCCCGGTTCAGGGCGAAATCGCCAAACCGGAAGAACGCCGGACTACCGCCGTGATTGTCGATCTGGGTGACGCCGAGATTCTTCGCCGACATGATCCAGTCGTCGACAGTCGACTCGGTGAGCGAGCCAAAGTTGAAGAGATACGAGCCGTGGTTGAAGGGGACCTCGCGAGCCCAGGGGCCCGCGACGGTGCAATGCGGCATCTCGTCCGCGTCGGTGAGCACCCGCTTGAGCGAGTCGAGCATGCGATCCATCGGCACAGCGACGATCGCGGCCTTTGCTCCCATGAGCCCGAATTTCGTGTGACACGCCGCTCTCAGGTCCGTTTGGAGCGCCGGGAGCGGATCCACGCGAGTGTGGAGGTTGAGAGAGAACGCGCACGCCCCGAACGGTTCGTCGGGCCGGCCTGCGAGAGTGAGCGGGATGTTCAGAAACACGAGCGACTCGATCTCCTTGCCAGTTTTTGATTCCACCGCGAGGCGGACATACGAATCGCGAGATTCGACGGCCAGAACCACCTCGACGCCCACTTCGCCAAACCGGATAGTAAGACGTTGATCGACCAACGAAAGAGAAGTCGCGGGATACTCCTTCCCCTCTCGCCTCACGAACGCACAGAAAGACGCGGTATCTCGCCTGAGATAGTCGATTCCGGTCTTGCGGTCCGCGAACGCGAGATTCCTCCCCTCCGGCGAGATGGCATACCGGAAATGCGCATTCTCGATCACAACACCGGCCTGCTGTCCCCCGGCCCCAGCCGCACAAGTAAGAATGACACCCAGGACAATCCCCGCCACGTTCATGACAAGCCTCCACGCATTGAACGAGTATCGAGCAATCACACGCGATCTCAGCGACTCTTCACCCATGTGCGTGCCCAGGAGGACATGTTATCCGCTCCCCGTCCATGGTTCAATGATCGCGGTCTCGCATTCACGGACTGGATTGTAGCCCGGCGAACTGCTATCATGGTCCATAGGCCATCCTGACGACCGCCCGTATCTCGGCACGGCATGCGGGCAGGCGCATCAGAGTCCACGTAGAAGGAGGTCGTGTCATGAGACGATCAGATCATCATCCGGTCTGGCTGGTGGCATGTGCACTCTGCATGGCAGCGGGCGGCAAGTCCGTTCAGGCGAAATTCACGGTCGTCGCCCTGCCCGACACCCAGCACTACTCGGAGAACGAAGCCTTTCCAGACTACCCCAATGGCATCGCCGGGATCCTCTTCACCCAAACCCAGTGGGTCGTGGACAATCGATCTGCCAGGAACATCCAATTCGTCTGCCATCTCGGAGACATGGTCAACAACGGTCCCGACACAGCCCAGTGGCAGGTCGCGAGTCTGGCGATGAATGTCCTCGACGAGGCGAGGATCCCCTATGGGACGTGTCTGGGCAATCACGACAACCACTACGGATATGGCGTCTTCCCAGACATGGACCCCAACGCAACCCACTACCTGGCCCACTTCGGTCCCGAGCGATTCGCCGGCAGGAATTGGTATGGCGGATGCTCCCCGACCCGGCGCAGCAGCTTTCAGACAATCGAGGTGGAGGGTCGCAGGCTGCTCTTTCTGAATCTATCCATCGACACGCCGCGGCGGGAACTCGACTGGGCACAGCAGATACTCAATGAGAACCGCGACACGCTCGTGATCCTATCCACGCATCGGCACCTGTACGACTTCCGCATCCTGCAGGGTCGATACGGGGATGGCGTCTTTGGGCAGGACACATTCGAGGAAACGCCCCTGGCCGACGAGAAATACGACATCGAAACCGTTTGGCCGGAGGAACTCTTCGAGACGTTCATCCGGGTCAACCGCAACATCCTTCTCGTCCTCTGCGGGCACTGCACAGGCCAGTACTATCAGGTCGAAAGCAACGATTGGGGTCTGCCGGTCATTTCCGTCGTGACGGACTATGAAGACAGCCCCAACGGTGGCGACGGCTGGCTGCGGCTCATGGAGTTCGATTTCGACAATGGCACAATAGGCTTCTCGACCTACTCCCCGACGCTCGACCGCGAGAGGACCATCATCGACGATTTCATGGATACGCTTGGAATCATCGCGGCATACGAGGACACGCTGACCGAAACCATCGGCCTGACGGAGTTCCAGAAGACGGTGATCCTGAACCAGATGCGAGCAGACCTCCCCGGCTACACAAAGGCCCCGGAGTTGGAGGCCTACCTGCAGCGGCCGGAGGTCCAGGAGTACCTGACGAGCAGCGGCATGCACTATGCCTGGGACGGCCTCTGGAAACAGGTGTTTGCCAACGGCCAGAGAGACCCGTCGTTGACGATGGCCGTGGATTTCGACGCCTATGTCCGCGCAGACGCAGAGCTGTCCCCGTGAGGAGAAACAGATTCGGCTCAGCCCGCTCGAAGTCTAACAGCAGCCTTCTTCCCTTCGGCTCCAGCCGCAAAGACGACCTCGATCCAGGCAGAACTCGACCGTGGGACCTCACAACACAATGCAGGGTCTTTTCCTTGCGCTCCTTCGCAAGTTGATCAGGCTTGTCCACGAGCCGTGGCACAACGACAGGCCAGTTCGACACGGACCATGAACACTCCGTCCTCCCCGACGCTGGTTGCCACGACCTGAGACCTGATTGTTCCCACCTGGTGGATTCTTCAACGGGCGGTCAGCACAGGTGAACCTGCGTCGCTTGGGGACCTTTGCGTCCCTGACCGACGAGGTACTCGACCAGTTGCCCTTCCATCAGCGACTTGAACCCGTCGGCCTGGATGTTCGAAAAGTGCACGAACAGGTCCTCGCTTCCGTCATCCGGCGTTATAAAGCCGAACCCCTTCTTCGCATCGAACCACTTGACCTTGCCTCTACTCACAGTACTGCTCCTTTTGACCCCTCGCTACTACAGAGATAGAATATAATGGTCTTGCTGAGGAGCATGCTTTTTGAGGGAAGAAAGTACGCTCCCCACCAAAATCAAAAATAGTTTACACGCAACAACCCCTGCCAGTCAAGCAAAATCGAGGAAAATATCCGCTCCCAATTCTCGCCAATTCGCGATGCAGACCTCCGCCAGGCAGACCGTCCGCATACGGATCGGAACCCCAATTGCGGACATCACATGATGGGAGTTGCCGCCATCCTGCGGCTGCCCCCCCCACAAGATGGGTCTACCGCCGGGCTTCACCCGCTGCTGCTGCGACGGCGGCGACGCTGCTTCTGTTTGCGGATCTTCTCGGCCTTCAACGCGGCGGGACTCTTGCTGCCCAGCCTCTGTTCTTCCAGCATCTCGCACAGACGCTTGCGGGCGTAGTACCGGTTCAGTCGCTGTTGACGCTCCCGCTGCATCTTCACCTCCAGGCCGGTCGTGAGGTGCTTCAGATAGACGCAACTGGCCGTCTTGTTGACCCGCTGCCCGCCCGGGCCGGAAGAATGGATGAATTTCTCCTGGAGGTCCTGCTCGCACAGACCCAGCGCCGCCATCCTCGCCTCCAGTTCCTGCTGCTTCTTCTCCGTCACGCCAAAATCCATCGTCTGTTACCCTACTTCCCAAAACTCACGGTGCGAATGCATCGAAAACCCCGGTCGTC
>JBDKRX010000185.1:0-2731 GCA_039683175.1 Phycisphaerales bacterium | reverse complement strand
TCTTCATGGAGAAATCCTTCGCGACCGATCCGCCTGCGGTCCGGCGGGTCATCGCGGCGGGCGAGGCCGCCGAGAAGAAGAACCTCAAGATCGCCGCGGGCCTCCAGTGCCGCCACTCGAAGAATCGCCAGGAACTTATCAAGCGGATTCGCGACGGGCAGATTGGCGAGGTCCAGCTCATCCGTGCCTACCGGATGCAGCCGTGCGGATGGCTCGGGCCGCGGCCGGTGGACGTGAAAGACCTCCACTGGCAGATTCGCAACTTCACTCATTTCCTCTGGGTCTCCGGCGGCCTGTTTGCCGAGATGAACATCCACCAGATCGACGAAATCTGCTGGCTCAAAGGCGACTTGCCGGCCACTGCCCACGGCACCGGCGGCCGGGCGGTCAACAGCACGGACTGCGGTCAAAACCTCGACTCGATCACCATCGAGTGGACCTTCCCCGACGGCACCAAGGCCTATGACGTGGTCCGCTGGCTGCCGAACTGTCATGACGAGTTCGCGACGTACCTTCACGGGACAAAATGCGCGGCCCAGTTCTCCGGCAGTGTTCACGAGGGAACCGTGCACACCTATAAGAACCAGCGATGCGCCAATGACAACATCGCCTGGCGGGCCCCTCGGGAAACGATCACGCCCTGGCAGGCGGAGTGGGATGTGCTGCTCGATGCGATCCGCAACGACCGGCCGCACAACGAAGCGAAGCGCGCCGCCCAGTCGAATCTCGCGGACATCATGGGCCGGGCGGCGGTCCACTCCGGCAAGGTCATCACCTGGGACGAAGCGATGGCTTCGAACTTCCGGTTCTGTCCGAATATCGACGATCTCACGGACGACAGTGCCCCGCCGATCCAGGCCGATGCGCAAGGCCGCTACCCCGTCCCGATCCCGGGACAGTGGACGGAGATCTGAAAAGAAGAAGGGGAGAGACCCATCTATGGCTATGCTGCAAAGGGCGGTTCTTCAGAACCGGTGGAAACGAAGGTCCGGCCTGCGGACTCTTGTGGAATGCCTCGCGTGCCTGAGCATAGTGACAATCGGATTGAGACCCGGCCTCGCCCTCTGCGCAGACTCGGCGTCCGCCGGGACTCGACTGGAGGCGAGTATCGTCGATGAGACGACCGGAGAACCCTCGGCCGCACGCGTCGCGATCACCGACACGCAGGGCAAGTTCGTGGAGATCGAAGGCAAGCACGAGCATGTCCAGTACTTGGATAAACGCTGGTGCTATGTCGATGGCTCGTTTGCCCTGGCGATTCCCGCGGGAGGTGTTTCGATTGAAATCCGCCGGGGATTTGAGACCCTGCCTCTGTCCACAAATGTGGCCCCCAGGAAATCAGATCGAACGATCCAGAAGACGTTCCGTCTGTGCCGTTGGATCGACATGCGCAGCAAGGGCTACGCCAACGGCGACCTCCACGCCCATCTGCCGGTCCCGAAGGAGGCGCACCCCCAGATGCGGGCGGAGGACCTGAACGCCCTCACGCTCCTGCGCATGGCGAGCCGCGAGTACGCGCTCCCGACGAACGATTGCTTCACCGGCCGGCTCGACGCGTGCTCGACGCCGGGCTGCGAAATCTACGTCAGCCAGGAGATCTGCGAATGGCAGATGGGCCACCTGACGTTGCTGGGCCTCAAGTCCCTCGTCCCGGACTACCCCGATTACGGCGGCGCGCTCGAGCACTGGAAGAGCTGGCCGCACTGGGACCTGATGCGGGCCCTCCGCGCGACCCGCGAGCAGAACGGCGCCGTCTTCTGGTCGCACGTCTGCTCGCTGCCCGGCGCGGAACTGCCCATCGGCGTCGCCCTGGGCTTAGTGGACGGGATTGAGCTGATCACCTGGAACGACCCGACGCAGCTCCCGAACCACTGGGGTCCCTGGGAGGACTCCGGCTTCTCGCAGGCCGAGTTCCCGGTCCTGCGGGCGATGGACCTCTACTACCAGTTCCTCAACGCGGGATTCCACCTGCCCATCGCCGCCGGCACAGACAAGTTCGGCGAGGAGATCCCGCTCGGCAGCAATCGCGTCTACGCCCGCGTGACGGGTCCGGCGACCTACGACTCCTGGCTGGCGGCGGTCAAGGCAGGCAAGGGCTTCGTCACGAACAGCCCGATCCTGGAATTCGAGGTCGAAGGCCACGAGCCCGGCGACGTGGTCGAGTTCCAGGGGACAAAGAAGGTCAAGGCCCGCGTGACAGCCCGCTCGATCCTGCCGATCAACACGCTCGACATTGTGCTGAACGGCCGAAAGGTTGGGCACAAGACGATCCCGCTCCTGCGTCATGACCCGCCGAAAGACGGCGTCTACAAGATGGAGGTCGAGGCCATGGTCGAGCTCACCGAGAGTTCCTGGCTGGCCGCCCGCGTGATCGACCATCCGGACCTGAGCAATCGCATTCTCCCCAGGGACCTGTCCGTCTTTGCCCACACAGACCCCGTCTACTTCCTGAAGGGCGGCGCCAAAGTCCGCGAACAACCCTCAATCGACTACCTAACCAAGTACGTGCAAGGCACGCTCCACTGGCTCGATACAAACCCCAAGTTCTACAACAAGCAGGACGCAGCCAACGCTCGGCAAGCGGCCCAGGAGGCCCTGGAAGTCTACAAGAAGCTATAGCGGCTAAAATCCGAATGACCCAAAGGCGGTCTCTCGCCAAGCCACCAAGGGCGCAAAGAAGATCATATGAGAACCTCCCTCGTCTTGGCGGTCTTTGCGTCTTGGCGAGAGG
>JBDKRX010000184.1:0-40613 GCA_039683175.1 Phycisphaerales bacterium | reverse complement strand
CGCGAACTCGCCGCGTGCGGTCCTCGTGCGACAGTGGGATTGGACGTTCGCCTCCGGGGCGAAGATCGCTCGCACTTTCGGGATCTTCAACGACACGCAGTACGCCGACCCGATCACGTTCACCCGCGTGCTGACGGTGGACGGCAAGGAGGTCTACCGCAAGGCCTCGCAGCACAGCGTAAAGCCCGGGACGGCTGAGAAGTTCGACGAAACGATCCCCATGCCGCAGGTGGATGCCCGCCAAGAAGGCGAGTTGGTTCTGACGCTCTCGGTCGGCGGCAAGGAGGTTTTCCGCGACACAAAGGCAGTCTCCATCCTGCCGCCGGCAAAGGCCGATGGCGTCGTTAGTGTCGGTGTGTACGACCCCAAGGGAAGGCTCAAGGCGTTCCTCGACGCCGCCGGCATTAAGAGTGTCCAGGTCGCAAGCCTCGGGAATCTTCCCGAGGGCAAGGTGTTGCTCGTGGGTCCCGATGCGTTGAGCGAGGCCGAGGCTACCTCGACGCAGTTGGCCGCCTTCGCCTCCGGCGGCAGGGCGGTGATCGTGCTCGATCAGACGAACGTCCTGAAGTATCAGGCGTTGCCGGCCGAGATGGAACCAGCGGAACGCACGCGTCGGAACGATTTTGGCATGGAAGTGCCCGCCGCCGACGGCAAGACCGCGTTCCTCGAGGACGCCTCTCACCCTGTCCTCAAGGGCCTGCGGGACAAGGATTTCTTCACCTGGCCGGGCGATCACTGGGTGTACCGCAATGCCTATGTCAAGCCCGTCCGGGGTGGCAAGAGCCTGGTCCAGGTCGGGCCAAGGCTGCTCAACAGCGCATTGGTCGAGGTGCCGGTCGGCAAGGGCGTGATCTACCTGTGCCAACTCGCCATCGGCGCCAAGCTCGACCAGTCGGCCGTGGCCCAAACGCTCCTCGTGAACCTGGTCGAGTACGGACGGGTCTACCGGCTCCAGACCGCCAACGTCGCGGCCGTGATTGCCGATGAGCAGCTCGGCAAGGCGATGGATGCGATCGGCGTACAGTACAGCCGGGCGACCGACGTGCTCTCCGCGATTGGCGATGTGGACAAGAAGATCGTCGTCCTTTCAGCGACGCCCGCCCATCTCAAGGTCCTGGCGGACAACGTGGCCAAGGTCGAGGCCTTTTGGAATCGCGGCGGCTCCATCCTCCTGCACGGCCTGACGCCCGAGGGTCTTGCGGACTACAACACGATCGTCGGATTCGATCACGTCATCCGCAAGTTCAAACGCGAGCGAGTGACCTTCCCGGCTGTCCGGAATCCGCTGACCAGCGGCCTGACGACCGGCGACATCACCCTGCTCTCGGGCCAGCGGATCTTCGGCTGGACGGCCGATGAATACGTCGCCTCCGACGTGTTCACTCATGTCGTCGATGTCGACGAGATGGCGCCGTTCGCGACGAGCACCTTCTTTGGCTGGGACAACATGACCAATGGTTTCGTCGGCTCCGACGGCTGGCCGCTCATCATGGATTTCGAGGCCCCGGCCGATGGCAAGCCCTACGAGTTCTCGATCACGCTGCCGCACGAGGAGACGATCGTCGAATACGTTCACGACCAGTCTGTCAACTACAACCCGACCGGCAACGTGATGTTGCTGTTCGACGGCAAGGACCCGGCGACGTTCACTCTGACGCCCGACGGCGAGGCGGTGAGTTGCCCCGTCGATCCGGCTCGCAAGGCGAAGGTCATCACCGTCCGGCTTGGTGGGTATGAGTTCGCACCGGATAAGGCCAAGAACATCGGCATGGACAACATCCAGATCAGGGTCCGCCGTCCCGTGCAGTTCACGGAGACCGTCAAGCCGATGCTGAACATCGGCGCGATGGTGCAATATGTGAAAGGTCCGGGCGGGGTTGTCCTGTGCAACCTGAACCTCCAGGAGAATGAAGCGGTTCCGGTGAACCAGACGAAGAAGCGAACGATTCTGGCGACCGTGCTGCGGAACCTCAAGGCGCCGTTTGCCGGCAAGACCATCATCGCGGGAGCGGACGTGGACTACACGCCCATCGATATCCACACGAAGGCGACCACGTACAAGGACGAACGGGGCTTCTTCGGCGATAGGAGCCGGACGTTCAAGGGCCTCCCGCAGGGCAGGCAGCGCCTCGCGGGTGTGGAGTACGACATCTACGAGATGCCGACGTCGCCGGTGCCGCAGGTGCTCATGCTGGGGGGCAATGACCTGCCGAAGGATCTGCCGATGGAAATCACCGGCATCCCGATTCATGCCAGGGCCGATGCCTTGTTCTTCCTCCACACCGCCCGGCTGGACCGGCGGATGAACGATGAGGACAAACGCGAGCACAGGAAGTTCGTGATGTTCAAGTATGTCATCCGTTTTGCGGACGGCCAGGCAGCGGAGGTGCCCATCCATTCGGAGATCGATATCGACCACTATGTGCAACCGCATCTGGTCGCTCTGCCCGGCGCCCAGGTCGCCTGGGTCGGTCCCTACGAGAACAGCGAGGACAAGGCTGTAGCCTACGCGAAACAGTGGAACAATCCGCGCCCCGACGTGGAGATCGCATCTGTGGACATGGTCTACGCCGGCAAGGAACGAGGTGTTCCAGCCCTGCTGGCGATTACCGCCGCAAAGGCGAAGTAGCCGGTCCGAAGGCACGGAGTACCGATAGGAGTGGAAATCCGAAATCCGAAACTCGAAATCCGAAACAAATTCAAAGGACCCAAATTCAAAGGACCCAAATTCAAAGGACCCAAATTCAAATGACCGAAACGCTCACGCACGTCGGACGCTCCGTTTTGGGTTTTCGGTTTCGGTCATTCGTGCTTGTTTCGGATTTCGTGCTTCGAATTTCGGATTTCTCGGCCGTGTATGTGCCGCAATTGAGAAAGGAGAGACAGATATGAACCTCCGCAGATTGGCCGTAGCGGGTCTCGTTGTCCTGGTCGCCGCGGGTACCTGGGCGTTCACCCAGACCTCCGGCGGGCAGGCGGATCGCCCGACGCTGAAAGTCGTGCGGACGGAGGATTTCACGGTCAACGGCCAGGGAGATTCGCCCGCCTGGGCGAAGGCCGCCTGGGAGCCGCTTCACGTCCGTTCGGCCGCCGGGGATTCGTGGGAGACCCGCGTGAAGGCGCTCTACTCGCAGACGGGGCTCTACGTCCTCATGGAGTGCCAGGACCGCAAGGTCACGGCGACGATGACCGAGGATTTTCTGGACCTGTGGAACGAGGACGTGTTCGAGTTCTTCCTGTGGCCGGATGAGCGACATCCGGTCTACTTTGAGTACGAGATTTCGCCCCTGGGCTACGAGCTGCCCATCCTGATCCCAAACTTCGATGGGCAGTTCCTGGGCTGGCGGCCCTGGCACTATGAAGGGAATCGAAAGACCGTCAAGGCCACGACGACGATCGGTGGCCCGAAGCAGTCAGGGGCTTCCGTGACCGGCTGGCGGGCGGAGGTGTTCCTCGCCTACGACCTGCTCAAGCCGCTCGGGAACGTGCCGCCGCAGCCCGGCACGCGATGGCGGGCCAACTTCTACCGCGTGGACTACGACGACGGCAAGGGCGTCGCCTGGGACTGGGCGCGAGTAGGCCCCAGCTTCCACGAATTCCAAAAGTTCGGCACGCTCGTCTTCCAGTAATGCGCCGTCCGTCGTAATCCGGTGGGTTGATAGATGGGCGTTTCTTCATAGGTTGGGCGTCCTCGCCCAACCGTCTAAGACGAGCCAGGTGTACACTCCAGGCGTCAGCAGGAATCACTGGGCGACTTTGACGCACTTCAGTCGGCGTTGGTCCCGGATCAGGAGCTTGCCGTCGGCAAGCGCCAACGGCGCCCAGTTCTGGGTGGAACCTCCGACTCGTGAAGCCAAAGGATCATTTTCTGATCCTGTTCCTCCTTCTCCGAGCACCTCTGCGGATGCGAGGGGCTTGAATCCGGACGGATCCGGCTCGATGAGATACAGAGTCTTCCTGCCGTCCGTAGCCAGAAGCAGGCCATCGACCAGAATCGTGCTGCCTTTGTTGAACTGCGGTGAACGTTCCGTCTTCCACATGATCTTGCCATCCATGCTCATGCACGTCAGGCCGTCATGGCGGTTGTTGGTTCCGTACTGAGCATAGAAGTAGCCGTTATGCAGCACCGGCGGTTTTGTCTGGTCGCCGAATTCCTCGGTTCGGAACACTTCCGTGGCGCCGTAGCTGCCGTCTGCCTTCTTCTCGACCTCGATCATCACGGCGCCGAGTTCGTATCCGCCCACGACGAGCACCTTGTTGTCACCGGCATCGACGGCGCTCGGCACCGAAATGTGACACCGCCACTGATCGTATTTCCAGAGGATGTTCCCCGTACGGGGCTCTATTCCAACAACATTGCCCAAAGCGTCCGGCAATTCCGGATGCCCGATACGATTGGTGGAGGAAGTGACCATGACGACATGGTCGGTTCCGTCGATCTTCACAAGTGCCGGACTGACATAGGTTTCATTTCCGAGATTGGGCGTTTTCCAGACCATATTGCCCGTGAGTTTCTCATAAGCAACCACACCCGCTTCGGGAGCTTGCGACGCCACAATCAGCAGATCGCCGTAAATGAGAGGGCATTGAGTAATGGCCCAGATCGGAATTCGGCCGCCGCCGAAATCCTTCCAGACGTTCTTATTCCAGACGGGCTTGTGCGTGTCGATGTTGATGCAATAGAGATCGCCGTAGGGACCGCACGAGTAAACATGACTGCCGTCCAGGGTCGGCACGCTTCGCGAGCCGGGGAACATGACACGTCCGGGCGCGTCATAGGCGAAACTCCAGAGCTCCTTGCCATCGGAGAGGTCCAGACATCGCAGGTTATCACCTACCTTATCATCCCTGTCGAGCAGGTACACCTTGGCGTCCTTGACGACGGGTCCGCCGTAACCGATGCCGACAGCAACCGTCCACAGGACTTCCGGCCCATTCTCAGGCCAGGAACGCAGGATCCCTTTCTGGGGGGATGTACTATTCCTGTTGGGCCCGAGATATTGCGGCCAGTCGTCGGCAAGAACACCGGGTGTGCAAACCAACGCAACCAGCCAAAGAAACGCAACGGTGGATTTCATTTTCGTTGCTCCTTTCTGTGAAGGTGCTTGTGGAAATCAACCGTTGGGGTCTAACGGCGGCTCGGGCGGTCTGCCCGTTTCAGGACCCATAAATCCCTCCGGCGGCTCATCGCCGGGACGACCGTTGGGATCTGTAGGTGGTTCGGGTGGTCTTGCCCCTTTGCGGTCCATGAAGGACCCCGGCGGCCCATCGCCGCGTCGGTCGTCCGGGCCCCTGAACCGCTCCCGCCGCCAGTCGCCGCGGCGGTCATTCGGGTCCCTTGGCGGTCCGGGCTGCCAGCCCCCACGATGATCGTTCGGGTCCATGCGTCGATCCGGCGGCCAGTCCGGCCTATCCCCGCGAGGGCCACGCCGCCCGTCTTGAGGACCGTCAAACGGACGCATCCGCTTCATGTGCTCGACCATTTGCCTGAAGTCCGCGTCCCACCTGGCGAATTGCTCCGGCATCAGGATGCCTTTCATGGCGACGGTGAGCTGCTGCCGCTGGGTCTCCTCGGCAGCCATGAATTCCCGGTGGAGCCGCTCTTTGGCTGCAAATTCGCTGGCGAGCGTGTCCTTGACCTGTTGCGTCTGCTCGTCGCTCAGGCCGTAGTCGGCTTTCCATCGTTCGGCAAGCCAGCCAGATATCTTGGCGAGCTCGTTGACGTCCGGGCCCGACCTGGACCGCTCGGGAATCTGCGTGTCGATCACCGGGACGATGCGATTCTTCAGCGCCAGAATGGTGCCACCCCCGCCGATGGCGATGCCGGAGACGAGGATCACCGCCGCGACGCCAATCTGGGCGATGATCTGGCGACCGCTCAAAGGCGGCCGGTGGTGGGGCACCGTTGGATGTTCGGGTTTCCCTGGGTCTACCATAACCGCATCTCCGGCAGGGGAGCGACCAGTTCCATGATGGGACTGCTCATGTATTTCCAGAACTCGATGGCCATGAACAGGGTGATCGAGGCTGCCACGGCGGACAAGCCCCCAAACAGGCCCAGCGGAATCAGGGTGACCGACGCCGGTTTCTCGGACCTGATGCGGAGCTGCACCCCGTCCGCGATGTTGAAGACCGGGATCGGTTCCTCACGTGCCTTGCGAGCCAGTCTTGCCAGAGCCTCTAAAGTGTCCATCCGAGTTTCTCCAAAAGGTGTTCTCTTTCGGCGATTTCCTTGATCTTTCTCCGGGCCCGGAGCGCCTGGGTCTTGACCTTGGCCCGGCTCCAGCCCATCCTCTCGGCGACGTCCTGCGTGCTGCACTCCTCGAAATACATGAGCGTCAGGACCAGGCGGTCGTCGGCCGGCAGGCGGGCCAGGAGCCCTTGCAGGACCGCAGCCGCCTCGGCGGGATCGATCCGGTCGTCTTGTGCCGCTTCGATCTGCTCCAGCACGTCCGACTCGGGCAGTGTCGTCTCGGCCGGTTCGCGAGCCTTGTCCCGCCAGTAGTGATACCCCGTGCGTGTGGCGATCTTTCGCAACCAGTGCAGCAGCGGCGCGTCGCCGCGATAGGTCTTCAGGCTGAAGTAGGCGTCTACGAATACCTGTTGCACGAGTTCCTCACACTGCACCGGGTCGCGAGTAAAACGCCAAAGCAGACCGGTGATGGGTTTCTCGTACCGCTGCACCAGGCGGCCGTACGCGTCCTCATCACCATTCAGCGAAGCGGCTACATCGGACCAGTCTGTGTTTTCCACACGTTTATTCTACTGAATTCCCGTCGATCGTCCAGTAATCTCCAGCCTGGCACAGCGTCTGCTCCATGCGTCTGCCATGCGCTTCTATAGTGGCGCCGGGTGGGCCGCGGTGACAGCAAAATTCGCCCTCCGCCACGAGAATTCCGTATGAGAGACTTTCGCGGTGTATCTATAGAGGGGCAAGCCAGGGTTCCGCGAAACCTCCATTTTCCTGTAACCACCCGGCGAACCCGTCCACTTACTGGGTGAATAAAAGCGGCATCGCACACACAGGGAATGAGGAAGGCCACGGAAGGAGTCAGAGATATGAATCCTGAAGAAATGAGAATGGAGTTGGAGCGGTTTGTCAACGCGGGGTTGCAGGCGGGTTGGACGGGCTGGCCGCTGAAGACAGAGGGTTGCGTAGCGAGCCGATTCAGCGGACAATGGCTGGCTACCTCGGCCGAGTCCTGGCTTGGCGGTTCTGATGGTTTGATCTGCCCCGTCGCGATGGAAGGCGCGTTTGCCTCCCTGCACTCGCTGTGCTAAAGACGGATGGATTCGGGCGCAAGCCCGATAGTATGTGCGGATAAGCACGATTAACTGAGGTTTTGAAAGGAGAAGCACAATGCAAAGGAAAGTGATCATGATCGGTGTCGTGGCCGGCGTGCTGGCCTTGGTGGCGACAGGACTGTGCCTGGCTCAGCCCCCGCAGGGGGGTGGTCCCGGTGGCATGGGCGGCCCGGGCGGCCAGTTTGATCCGGCTCAGATGCGTCAGCGAATGATGGACAACTGGAAGCAACAGCTCGGCGCCGATGACGATGCCTGGAAGGTCATCGAGCCCCGGCTGACGAAAGTCATGGAACTCAATCGTCAGACGATGGGCGGCGGACGCGGCATGTTCGGCATGTTCGGCATGCGGGGCATGCGGGGCGGCCAGCGGGGTGATCGGGGCGGCCCGCAAGGGGATCGTGGCGGCCAACAGGGCGACAGACCCCGGTTCCCCGGTGAGGAGAACAGGGAGCCCTCAGCCGTGGAAAAGGCCCAGGAAGAACTGAGCACGACGCTTGAGAACGAGTCCGCTTCGGCCGATACTATCAAACAGCAGCTCACGGCCCTGCGGGCGGCCCGCGTGAAGGCCCAGCAGGAGCTGGCTGCGGCACAGCAGGATCTTCGGCAGATCCTCACCGTGCGGCAGGAGGCTGTACTGGTTCTCAGTGGAATGTTGAACTAAGGCACGACGGATCCGATGAATGCAATCGTACACAGAATGCTCGATCAGGGCCTGATTGACGAATCCGCAGCCCGGGGGATCAGCGGCTTGCTCACAGAGGGTGAGCCGCCGACCCGGGCTTTTGCGGTCTGCGGCGTGGCGGATGAACCCTTGCTGCGGTTTCTGGCCCGAGAGTTGGGACTGGCGTTTGTAGAACTTGAACCGTATACGTTCACACGGGAGTTCCTCGCCCAGTTTCCCGCCCGCATTCTTCTCGACAAGCACATCATGCCGGTGCAAGGGGACGACGGGGGGTTTCTCGCCGTCACGAGCGATCCCTTCGACACTTCGGCAATCGATGAGTTGCGGGTGGCTACGGGCCGGGATTATCAGGTTGCCCTGGCGCCGCTGGCCGATATCGACCGGTGCATCAAGAAATACCTGGGCGTCGGGGCCGACACGGTCCAGTCGATGATCTCGGAGGCCGGCGACAACGGCCTGCAGGTCATCGACACCGACTCGGATGACGATATGGATTTGACGGAAGCCGCAGAAGGGGCTTCCATCGTCCGTTTCGTCAATCAGATCCTGACCGAGGCGATCGAGCTGCGGGCGACCGACGTGCACATCGAGCCCTTCGAGGAAAGCCTGCGGGTGCGATATCGCATCGACGGCGTCTTGCAGGAAACCTCCCTTGCGGCGGAGGTCAAGCAGTTCCAGGCGGCCATCGTCTCGCGTCTGAAGATTCTGGCCAAGCTGGATATCGCGGAGAAGCGGGTGCCGCAGGATGGGCGTATCAAGATCATCATCTCGGGCCGGGAGATCGACGTCCGCGTCTCTGTGATCCCGATGATCTACGGCGAGGCCGTCGTGCTTCGCCTGCTGGACCGCTCTTCCGTCTTGTTGGGGATGGACAAGTTGGGCATGTCTCCGCGGGATCTCAAGATTATGGAGGTGATCCTCGAACGGCCGCATGGAATCATCCTCGTGACGGGACCGACCGGCAGCGGCAAGACCACCTCGCTCTACGCGGCTCTGTCGCACATCAACGACATCCAGCGCAAGATCATCACGATCGAAGACCCCATCGAGTACCAGCTCCATGGGATCAACCAGATCCAAGTCTCGCGCAAGGCGGGACTGACCTTTGCCAGCGGTCTTCGCTCCATTCTGCGTCACGACCCCGACGTGGTCCTGATCGGCGAGATTCGTGACTCCGAGACGGCGGAGATCGCGATTCAAGCCTCGCTGACCGGCCACCTGGTCTTCTCGACGCTGCACACGAACGATGCGCCGAGCGCCTTGACCCGGCTGGTGGATATGAAGATCGAGCCGTACCTGGTGGCCTCCTCGCTGGAGGCCGTGCTGGCGCAGCGGCTGGTTCGCACGGTATGCAGGCACTGCAAGGAGCCGTTGACCGCGAGCGAAATGGCCCCTCTGAAGAAGCGATTCGGCGACCGGCTGCCCGAGGTCCTCTACAAGGGACGAGGGTGCCGGGAGTGCCAGGGGACAGGGTATCGAGGCCGGATCGGCATCTTCGAGATGATGGTGGTCACGGACGACGTTCGATCTCTCATCATCGAGAACGCCTCGGCCCCCGAACTTCGCAAGATGGCCGCCAAACACGGCATGATCAGCCTCCGCGACGACGGATTCCGGCACCTGGCGGAAGGGCGCTCCACCGTCGAGGAGATCCTGCGGGTCACGAAGGATGAGACCTTCTCGATGAGCGATTTCGTGGATCTGGAACTGCAGAAGTAGGGACGCGCGATGGCAACCTTCCTGTACAAGGCAATCGATGCAGAGGGCCGCCAGGTGGCCGACAAGCTGGTGGCGCAGGATCGGGCCTCCGCCATCGAGCTGCTCTTCGGGCGGAGACTCAGCCCGGTCTCGGTGGAACGGCAGGAGGATCGTCCCGCGGAAGGGTTGCTCTCTCGCAGCGCTCACGTCTCGAAGGCCGAAGTGGAGGCCTTCACCCGCCAGTTGGCCAACCTCCTGGCAGCCGGCGTGCCCCTGAGCCGGGCCTTGAACCTCCTGAGCCGGGAGGCCGCCAAACCTGCGGCCGCCAGGCTCTGGGCCACCGTGCACGACCAGGTCTCGGGCGGTATGCCCCTGGCCGATGCGCTCAGCCAGAATCCCCGCGCGTTTCCGCCCGTCTACGTGGCCATGGTGCGGGCCGGCGAAACCGGCGGGTTCCTCGACGTGGTCCTCGAACAGATCGCCACCTTCCGCGCGCAGGAGCAGGAGCTGAAGAACAAGGTCACCTCGGCGATGTTGTATCCGGCGATCCTTTCGGTGCTCGCCACGGGCATTCTCGCGTTTCTGCTGGTGTACTTCATCCCCAAGTTCTCCAAGATGTTCGCGGAGTACGGCGGATCGCTGCCGACCTTGACGAAGACCATCGTGTCGGCGAGCGAAATGGTCGTGCGGTACTGGTTCGTCCTGCTTCTTGCCGTGGGCCTGGTCATCTTCGGGATTCGGCGTGCGACATCCAGCGAAGAGGGCCGTCGCGTCCTGCAGCTCACCATGCTGCGCCTTCCGTTGGCCGGTCGGGCCACGGCGCGGTTTGCGCTGGTCCGGTTCTGCCGGATGTTGGGCACCCTCGTCGGCGCGGGCGTGCCGCTTGTCGCGGCGCTTCGCGTCGCCAAGGAGGCGATCGGCAACCAGGTCCTGGCCGATACGGTGGACAGCGCCATCGACAATGTCCAGCGAGGGACCTCTCTGGCGCGCAGTCTGGAGGGGTGCCGCGAGCTGTTTCCGGTCTCGGTCATCGAGATGGTGGCCGTTGCGGAGGAGAGCGGTCGCCTGGACAAGGAGCTGATACGTCTGGCCACGGCCTATGAACAGGAGCTGGACCGCTACCTCAAGATGCTCGTGGCCATGGCCGAACCGGCGCTGTTGTTCGTCATGGCGGCGGTCGTCGGGACGATTGTGATTGGCATGATCCTGCCGATCTTCAGTCTGCAAGAGTTGATTCGCTGAAAAGCGCGGGACCGCCGTGGAAGCAGTCGGACGCTTGGTCCGGGCGGGCAACTGCCGGTTAGGAATTCTTGGATTGGGATGGACTATGAAATCAGTGCTGAAGAATGGAACGAGTGGGAGATATCGTGGACGGCGTGACAGGAAGACCCGGGGTTTCACCCTGATCGAGTTGATGCTCGTGCTGGTGATCCTGGCCACGTTGGCGACGATCGTCGCGCCGAAGCTCACCGGGCAGTCTCAGAAGGCCAAGAAGACCGCGGCCCGCACGCAGATCTCGCAGTTCGAGGTGGCCCTGGACGCCTTCGAGATCGACCTGGGGCGCTATCCCACGACGACCGAGGGGATGCGAGCGCTGGTTGAGAAGCCGGCTTCCGATTCCGCGGAGTGGACTCAGCCCTATCTGAAACAGGACATTCCCCTGGACCCGTGGGGCAACGAATACAATTACCGGTATCCCGGCCAGAACAACAAGGACGGCTATGACCTGTATTCTTTCGGCCCGGACGGGAAGCAGGGCGGCGGCGACGACATCGCCAATTGGTCGGACGAGAAATGACCGAGTGGGACCGTTTCCCCAGGCAGATACGTGATCGCGAATTCGAGACAACCCGATGAACGCCGAGGCATGACCCTCCTGGAGCTGATCCTGGTCATGATGATCCTGTCGACCGTTCTGGCGATGGCGGCGCCGTCGCTTCGCGGGTTCTTCATCTCCCGCCGGGGCGATGACGAAGCCGCCCGGATCCTGGCTCTGACGCAGTACGCCCGCTCCCAGGCGGTGAGCGAGGGCGTCATCTATCGTTTGAACTTCGATATCCAGGAGCGAACGTACTGGCTGACGGCACAGAGGGCGGGAGCCCATGAACCGCTCGATACCGAATTCGGAAAGACCTTCGTCATCGCGAATGACCTTGCCCTGGAGGTGGAGGACATCGCGAAGGAGGATCGCGATACGTTCCTGGAGTTTTCGCCCTATGGGACGGTCACCGCCGCGACGATCCGACTGATCGATCGACAGGGACGGGCCCTCGAAATCGCCTGTCCGACCGCCACGGAATCATTTTCCATCACCGAGTGTGAAGAAATCTATAAGAAGTATGTATCCAAGTGACCCGACAATCCGGTCCACTCGTCGGTCGGCGGGGCCAGGGACGCCCGGTCGCGGCGGCTTCACGTTCATCGAGTTGCTGGTCACCGTGGCGTTGATCGGCATCATCATGCCCGTGGCGATGCGAAGCATCGCGCTGTGTACCCGCCTGGGCGGCCAGTCGCGCAGGCAGATGGAGGCGGCCTCGCTGGCGAAGACCAAGCTCAGCGAACTGATCGTCACCGGGGATTGGGAGAACGGCAGCGATCAGGGCGAGTTCGAAGGGGATGACTGGGCCGATTACACTTGGTCGATGACGGTGAGCAACTGGACGGACACCTCGGTCCGTCTGATTCGGTTGACGGTCTCCTGGCAGGCCGTGGGCCGGAAATACGGGGTCACGCTCAGCACGCTGATGTATCCGGAGGAGAGCTGACGTGATGCTGGGCAGGAAACAACATGAAGGCTTCACTCTCCTGGAGCTGCTGGTGGCCATGGTGCTGATGGTCGTGGTGGCGTCCTGCCTGTATACGGCTCTGTACGTCGGGTTCCGCGCCCATCGCAGCGCCTTGCAGGCGGTGGAGCCGACGTTGCAGGCTCTCAACGCCATCGAACTGCTCAAAGAGGACATTCAGGGAGTGCTGCCGCCAGGCGACAGCAACAGCCTTGCGGGCGCGTTTGTCGGCGAAGATTCCGGCGGCGTCAAGGGGGTGGACGCCGATTCGATCGAATTCTACACGACCCATGTCTACACCGGTGACGAATCCGTCAGCGGAGGAATCGGCAAGATCTCGCTGCTCCTGGAAGAGGAGGATGCCGAGGACCGGCAGAGGAATAACACCACCTACAAGCTCGTGCGGGAGGTGACGACGAATCTGCTGGCTCGCAAGGAGCCGGAGCCCGTCGAGCAGGTCCTGTGCCGCGACGTGGTGTCCTTGAATCTCCGCTACTATGACGGAGAGGATTGGCTGGACGAGTGGGATTCCGCGGAGGATGCCAACAGCCTGCCGCAGGCAGTCGAGATCGACATCGAGATCGCATATCATCGCCGGAGCGGCCGGCGGGACAAGAATAGCGAGGAGAAACCCGAGACCCGGCGGCTCGTTCAGAGCTTCGTTGTTCCGTGTGAAGCCGCCGAGGAGACGAGCGAGACGGAAACAAGCGGCACAACCTCGGGAACGGCATCGAACAGCACAAACACAGGGCAAGCGACACGATGAAACGACAGACGGCAGGACAATTCGGATCGCATCGGCCGGCCGGTCGCTCCCGGGAGCGCAGAGCCCGGGGGACGGTCCTGATCGTCACGATCTGGGTCGTTCTAGTCCTCGCGGGTCTGGCCATGGTGTTCGCGCGCTCGATGCGGGTCTCGGCGACCGTGGCGGCCAACCATGTGGCCTCTTTGCAGGCCGAGTGTCTCGCGAGCGGCGCTCTTCAGTACGTGGTGGCCAAGATCGCCGAGGCGGCGGAAGAGGACGAGACCGGTTCCGACGCCGGCAAGGACTACGAGGCGCAAGAGGTGGGGGAGGAAGGCTACTTCTGGGTTCTGCGTTCGAACCTGGAGAGCGACCGCGAATTCGACTACGGCCTGACCGACGAAGCAGGCAAGATCAACCTGAACTCCGCGTCGCTGGAGATGCTCCAGAAACTGCCGGGAATGACGGCCGAGCTGGCCGCTTCGATCATCGACTGGCGGGACGAAGACACCGACGTGACCACAGGGGGGGCCGAGAGCGAGTCTTATCTGCTCCAGTCCGACGGATACCAGTGCAAGGACGCGCCGCTGGAAACCGTCGACGAGATCCTGCTGATCCAAGGGGCCTCCGAGGAACTGCTCTACGGGGAAGACACCAATCTGAATGGCTACCTCGACGACCATGAGAACGACGGCGACGAGAGCAAGCCGGACGACAACCACAACGGCAGCCTCGACGCCGGGTTCTACGACTATGTGACCGTCTACAGTGCTGAGAAGAACGTGGACGCCGACGGCGGGAACCGCATCGCCATCAACGATACGTCCGCCGCGTCGGAGGTGCAGACCCTGCTCGAGGAGAAGTTCAAGCAGGACCGAGCCATCGAGATCATGATGGCCAGTGGCATCAGCTCAAACCCAAGTTTTGAGAACATCCTCGATTTCTACTACAAATCGGGCATGACGCTCGACGAGTTTTCCCAGATCGCCGACAAGCTGACGACCAGCAGCGAGGAGACGCTGACCGGTCTGGTGAACGTGAACACCGCTCCCAAAGAGGTCCTGGTGTGTCTGCCGGGCCTGGAGGACAGCGACGCGGCGGCCCTGGTCTCGTATCGCGAATCCCACAGCGACGATCTCGATTCCATCGTCTGGGTGACGGAAGTTCTGGACCGGGAGAAGGCCGTCGGGATCGGCAGCTACATCACCGTGCGTTCGTACCAGTACTCCGCGGACATCATCTGCGTGTCCGCGAACGGGCGGGCGTACAAGCGATATCGGGCGGTCCTCGACACCCAGGGGGATACGCCGCGGGTCGTGTATTGGCGAAGTCTTACTCACTTTGGCTGGCCCTTGCAGCCGGAGATCGTGGAGGCCCTGAAGAAGGGGCAGCCCCTCACCAATGTTGTCTTGAGTATGCGTTGACGGGACGTGAACATGGTCGGCACACGCCACATATTAGGACTGGCTATCGACGACAGCGGCGTCGTCGCGACGGAGCTGTGTATCCGAGCGGGCCGCACCGAGATTCGAGGCACCGGCGAATTCCCCTGGCAGGAGGAACTCACCGCCGACAATGCCAAGGAGCTGGGGCAGCGGTTTCATCGGTTCCTGCGAGAGCAGGGATTCACCGCCAGGCACGCGGCGATCGGCCTGGCGGCCAAATGGGTCCTGGCCAAGGAGGTCGAGGCGCCTCCGGCGTCTCCTGAGGCGCTGGCCGGGATCCTCGGCATTCAAGCCGAGCGGGTGTTCTCGATGAATGCCGGTGAGCTGGTCTTTGACTACTGTGGCAGAACCAGCACGTCCCAGAAGAGCCATGTGCTCCTGTTGGCCACCCGACGGCAGGTTGTCGATCAGGTGCGGGGAGTGGCCGAGGCGGCGGGCCTGCGAGTCGAATCCATTACCGTTTCGGCGTTCGCCTGCGGCAGTGCCTCCTCGCAGAGCGGGTCTCCCTGCCGCTATGGTCTGTACACGCGTCCGACGTACTGTGAGTTCTGGGGACAGTTCGATGGCAGTCCCCGGTTCATCAAGCACATCCCGATGGTTCTGAATGGAAACCCGTCCGGTTATGCGGATCTGCTGTCCGCTGCGATTCAGCGTCAGGTTCTCCTGTTTTCCCCGCAGGATCAGTCCCCGCTGCAAGAGGTGACGGCGTATGACGCCTGCGGGTTGCCGGCAGATGTATTCGACCGGCTCAACCAGCGACTGGGACCCCAGATCACGGTGAGCAGTGGGCGGGCCGGGGTGTTGTCCGAGGCCGTGGCGACGTCGGGCGGTCCCCAGGAGGCGCGGGCGGTGGCCGCGGCGGCGGTGGCGTTGACGGCGGTCGGACCTCAGGGGCCGGCGGTCGATTTCCTGAATCCCCGCATCGGCGAGAAGCACAAAACCAGCGACACGCGTATCTTGGTCTGGGCGGCCGCCGTGGCGGGGATATCCCTGCTCGTCATCCTCCTTTGGGCTGCGGGCTGGCACGCCGACAAAAGAGATGCCGCCGAGTACAGCCGGCAATTGAAGGCCATGGGTGAGGACCTGGCGGTGGCCAAGGAAGTGGTCGAGCGTCTGTCGTACGCCCGCAACTGGGGCGACACCGATCCCCGGTTCCTCCGTTGTCTGCGCGAGCTGACGCAGGCATTTCCCGAGGAAGGCAGCGTCTGGGTCAGCAGCCTGGCCCTGAGCGAGAACGGCGAGGGGTCGGTGATCGGCAAGACATCGAGCGAAAACAGTTTCCTCGAGGTGATGGACAAGATCAATCAGAACAAGGCGTTTTCCGACGTCAAGATCCACCACCTCCAGGACGGCGGGCGCAACTCCCGCGAAAAAGACTTCGCCATCAACTTCACGTTCAAAGAGGCCGAATAGACATGGTTCTGACAAAACGAGAACGAATTCTGGCGATTGTGACGGTCCTGGTGTTGGGCACGCTGGCGATCAATTCGGCGATCATCAAGCCGTTGAGCACCTGGCGACAGGAAACCGAGGACGAGAAACTGGAGCTGGAGGCCCAGATCCAGGAGGCCCAGAACCTGTTCGAACACAGGAGACTCCTGGAACGCAAGTGGAGGGGCCTCCTTTCCGAGGGGATGAAGAGCGACGCCGACGCGGAGAGCCGCATTGCCAGGGCCCTGACCGAGTGGGCCCGGCAGACGAGGCTGACGCTGTCGTCGGTGAAACCCGACCGAGCGATCACCGAGAAGGGGATGAACGAGATCACCTTTGCGGTGGCCGGCGAGGGAACGCTCGACGCCGTGACCTCGTTTCTCTACCGGGTCGAAACGGCCGAACTGCCCGTGAAGGTCACAAACATGAGCCTCGGTTCGAGCAACGAATCAGGCGAGAACATGTCCCTGCAGCTCCGGCTCTCGGCGGTCTATCTGGGCAGCGTGCAGAAGACCTCGGAACCCACCCCGCAGCAACCATCGGAGGCCGACAATGAAGATGCGCTACTCTAACCGTTTGAATGCCTTGTCGCTGGGGATGGCCGTCGTCGGACTCGTCCTGACGCTGTGGCCGGCGGCCGGCCAGGGACAGCGGTCTTCCCGCCGGTCGTCTCTCCAATCGGGCGTGGTTGTCGATCCGAACACGGCTGGACAGCAGAACTCCTGGGATAGCTTCGCCATCATCCTGCAGCGGAACATCTTCTCCCGCCAGCGAATGCCGGTCAGGCAGAGGAATCCGGAATCGGAGGTCCGGCCTGCGGTTGTGACGCGCAATCCGGAGGCATACTGTGTCCTCCGAGGCGTGGTCCAGGAGAACGATGATCTCTTCGCGTTCGTCGAGAACTCGCAGACCGGGGAGGTCTTGCAGCTTCGCCGGGGCGATCCCGTGGCGCGGGGCAAGATCAGGACCCTGACCCTCGACGGACTCGAGTACCAGATCGAGGACCAGGCGCCGACGGTGGTCCGAGTGGGGTTTGACCTGGAGGGGGGGATCGGCGTCCTGTCGACCAGCCAGATGCTGAACCTGGCGTCGGTCCCGGCGCCTTCCAAGGCGGATCAGCCGGCGGAGAGCGGCGGGGACATGGCCGATATCCTCAAGCGGCTCATGGAACAACGGAAACAACAGATGGGGCAATAGGGTCCCGATCCGATGAGTCTCGTCGGGGTCCCCAACGCGTCGTTTCGCGTGGGGAGGCCCTTCATAGACCTGTGCGAAGGAGTACGTGCAATGCGATCGTTGAAAATCATCCTCGTGGGCTTGGTCCTGGCGGCAGCCTTCATCCTCGTGCCTGGCGACACCGCCGCGCAGGAATCCTCCGACTCGCCGCCTCCGGCGAAGACCGAGCCGATCGAAGTGGTCAAGACCAACGGGGATACGAAGATCAAGCTCAATTTCCAGGACACCCCGCTCCAGACGGTGTTGGAGTATCTGTCGGAGACGGCCGGGCTGACGATCGTCTCGAATGAGCCCCTCACCAACACTCGGATGACCGTTATCAGCCGCCAGCCGATCGTTCTGGACGAGGCGCTGGGCCTGATCAACTCGATCCTGAAAGAGAGCGGCCTGACCACGGTCCTCACCGCCAAGACGCTGAAGGTGGTGACGCTGACAAACGCCAAGAAGGAAAATCTCCGCGTTCTGACGGGCAACGACCCGAACGCCGTCGTGGCCGGCGACGAGGTTGTCACCTACGTGATCCCGGTGGCCCACGTGACGGCGACCGCCTTGAAGACGAACCTCGAGGCCCTGCGTCCGGAATACGCGAGCATCGAGGCCAACGAGGACGGCAACGCCCTGATCATCACGGACACCACGGCCAACATCAAGCGCCTGATGCAGATCGTCAAGGCCTTGGATACGCACATGTCCTCCGTGGCGGAGATTCGGGTCTTTCGTCTGGTCAATGCCGACGCTACGGTCACGGCCAACCTGATCAACGAGCTCTTCGAGCAGCAGGCGCAGGGCGGCACCAGCAGTCGCAACCGTCAGGGCAACCGCGGCGGCAACCCCTTCGAGATGATGATGCAGATGCGGGGCGGCGACCGCGGCGGACCGGGCGGGCAGAGCCAGACCGGCCAGGCCGGCGGCAGCATGAACGTCCAGGTCGTGGCGGCCGCCGACGACCAGACGAACTCCGTCGTCGTTCGCGGACCCACCGACGCGATGGAGATCGTCCAGGGCGTGATCGAGTCCCTGGATGACACCTCGGCCAAGGTGGCGGACGTGCGAGTGTTTCAACTCCGCTATGCCGACGCCACGAACGTGGCCGATGTGATCAATCAGGTTTTCGGCGATCAATCCTCCTCCTCGTCGTCGAGATCGGGTGGTATGGGTGGCATGCAATTCCGCGGTCCGATGGGCGGCATGCCCGGGATGATGCAGTCGGAACAGACCACCAGTTCGGTAGGAGTTGTCGCGGCGGCGGACAGCATGACCAACACGGTTGTGGTGACCGGTCCGGATGCCATCCTGACCGTCATTGAGAGCGTGATCGAGAAGCTCGACGCCAAGATCCCGAACGTGGCCGACGTGAAGGTCTTTCACTTGCAGTATGCCGACGCGACCGACACCGCGGAGCTCATCAACGAGGTATTCGGCGAACAGAGCAGTTCGTCCTCGTCGTCCCGCTCGTCGCGGAACAGCCAGAGCCAGCAGGTGATGTTCGGAAGAGGCGGGATGATGGGCGGCCCCGGCGGGATGATGGGCGGCCAGCAGAGCTCCGGCAGCAGCATATCGGATGTGTCCGTGATCGCCTCGGCCGATTCGCAGACGAACGCGGTCGTGGTGAGCGGTCCGGCGGAAACGCTGACGATTGTCGCCCAGGTCGTCAAGGAACTGGACGTGAACCCCGAGCAGGAGCGGCGAATTTTCGTCTACCCTCTGGAAAACGCCAACGCCACAAACCTGATGACGATCCTGAACAACCTGTTCACGGAGATGGCGGCCCTGGAGGCGGAAGGCACCAGCTCTCGCACCGGCGGCCAACAGTTCCAGGGCGGCGGCCAGACGAGTAGAGCAGGTACCACCGGCGGCGCCTCGTCGTCCTCCTCGGACAGCAGCGACGATCTGTCGGATGAGACCTACTTCGAGGCCGATCCGAACACCAACTCCCTGTTGTGCATGACCTCGACGAAGAACTACGAGAAGATCAGGCCGATCATCGAAGAGCTGGACAAGCCGGTCGGCCAGGTCCTCATCAAGGTCCTGTTCGCGGAAGTGACCCACAGCGACGGCCTGGACCTGGGGACGGAATTCTCCATGCTGAATATGCGCGACAGCGGGGGTTCCACCCAGACTATCGGGATTTTCGACAAAGGGGATACCCTCACGACGATGGCCAATGAGACCAGCACGACGGGCTTGGCAATACGGACCCTCGAAGGAGATCTGGACCTTACGTTGCGGGCCCTTCAAGAGACGCAGAAGCTGAATGTTCTGTCCCGGCCCTATGTACTGACTCGGAACAACCAGACGGCTACGATCACGGTGGCCGAGGAAGTGCCGATTCCGGAGAGCGAAACCACGTCCGGATCGATTGGCAGTACGACCAGTTTTACCTATCGAAAGGACATCGGTATTGTTCTGGAGGTTACGCCATCCATCAACCGCAAGGGGCTGGTCAATATGACAGTCGTCCCGCAGATCACGACACGGACCGGCGAAACGGTGCAGATCTCCGAATCCCTCAAGCCGGCGGTTTTCGCCACGCGTTCGGCCAGCACGCAGGTCGCGGTCGCCAATGGCCAGACCATCGTCATTGGTGGTTTGATCGAGGATCAGGTCAGCGAAACGGTCAAGAAGATCCCGCTGCTGGGCGACATCCCGCTGGCGGGAGCCCTGTTCCGACGGACGGTTTCGGAGAAATCGAAGACGGAGCTGCTGATCTTCCTGACCCCCCACGTGGCAAAGACCCCGGAGGATCTGACCCCTATTTCAGAGATCGAGAAGTCGCAGAGCACTCTGGATAAGAACGAGGATATCGCCGAGATCTACAAGAGGCACATGGACGCGATGGAGGCTCATCCGACCCCGGCGACCGCCGATCCGAACAAGCCCTAAACGCGGCGGATCGTTCAGCATCATCGTGGACGACCTCTCGGTCCGTGGGCGGCATCACCAGGCAAAGAAAGGCTTGTTGATGCCGCCTTTGTTTTGAGGGCGGCCGATTGCAGCCCAATCACGGTGTCTGGACGCCGCACCAATAGCGGGACGTGTTCTCCTCGGCGGACAACCAATCGGCATGACCGTCGAAAAACAGGTTGTTGCAGCCTTTCGTGCGATGACGCTCGGCGGCGACCCGGCGGGTCAGGTTGTTGCCTGCGGTCTCTTTGTCGGAGGCCGGCATGTGCGTGGCCGACCATACGTCCAGGAGGTTGAACACCGACGCGATGTCGAGATCCTTGCGGTCGAGGATCACCGGCCGCCACGGACCGGCTTCGTTGTCCGCGAGGTAGATCCGTTCGGCTGGACGAGGAATCCCGCCCAGCTTGCTTGGCGTGTCTTTCTGCTTTCCTTGGTTGCCCGTCGAGAGGCCCGGATCGTCCATGTCCCAGGCGTTCACGACGTAGTCCACCGTCTGTTGGGCGTTGCTCACGTTCCGTTCGCCGACGCCGGCTCGCGGGAATGCAGGGCACTGATACACGTCCACCTCGCGATAGTCCTGAGCGCTCCTGTACTTCTCGCCCAGGAGCGGCATGAAGGCCAGAAGCCACTTGACCTGGTTGTCCAGCGCTCGCGGGATGTAGTCGTCGTTCTCCTGGGCGTATCCGTGCAGAGCGATGCCGGTCTGTCTGAGGTTGTTCAGGCAGCAGACCGCCCATGCCTGTTTCCGGGCCCGGCCCAGCGACGGCACGAGAATCGCCATCAGCAGGGCGATGATCGCGATGACGACAAGCAACTCAATCAGCGTGAATGCCCCGCGTCTGCGATACATCATGGCGTCTCCATCGAAGCCGAATCCGAAGTCCACCGAGTCGGGACCGATTATAGCAGGGGAACGTGGCGGCACACTGGAAAATCAACCGGCAGACGCCGTGGAGGTGTCCGACTCTTGCCGAGCGGTTTGTCGATAGCCTCTGCCTGGGCGATGAGCGACGCTTCAGCCGAGGGGCGCTGCGATGTACTTGATGATGTCGGCGCGACTGACGATCCCCACCAGCTTGCCGCCGGACAGGATTGGGACCCGACGGAAGTGATTCTTCGTGAGGCACTCGCAGATGGCGATGAAGTCGTCCTCAATATCGAAGGCGACGACGTCTCGCGTCATGTACTGCTCCACCAGGCCGGTGGCGTATCGCGCGTTGGCCAGCAGGGACAGGATATCTTTCTCCGTTACGATCCCTGCAAGGGTCCCGTCGTCGTTCACGACCGGGATGCCCGTGATGTCCTTGGCCACGATCAACTCGATCACCTCGCAGATCGGCGTGTCGCGCTTGACGCTGACCACATCGGACGACATGATAGTCCTGGTTTCAAACATGGTGGTTCGCCTCAAAAGACCAGTTCGAGAAGGCTGTCCTTCAGGGCCTGGTCCTCGTGTTTCAGGTCTCTGATGTATGTGATGATGTCTCTGCGGCTGATGATCCCGACGAGCCGGCCTTTGTCGAGAATCGGCACCCGCCGGAAATGGTTCGTCCGCAGGCTCTCGACCACGTCGTTGAGGTCGTCCTCCTGGTCGAAACAGACCACATTGGGAGTCATGAACTCCTTGACCGTGCCGGGTTTGTCCTGGAGATTATACAGCAGGGTCAGGACGTCTTTTTCCGTGATGACGCCCACGAGCTTCTGCTTCTCGTCCACGACCGGCAGGCCGGTGATGTTGTTCAACACCAGCATGCGGATGGCCTCGTAGATGTCCTCGTCCTGGTTGACGCTGATCACGCAGGTATTCATCACTGCTCTTGCTTTGGTCATCTGTCGTACCTCCCGATGTCGTACGGACCGGTTGCCCCGGAGGGCACCCCACGTCCATATATCGGCGATTGCCCCTCTCGCCATAAGCGGGGGAGCCGGATTTCCGGGTCGCCGGCCACAGGCGAACCGTCTCACGAGAGAATCGTCTGAATTGGATTGCATCAGGCGTGCGCCGGGGTACAATAGAGGTGCTACACGGCGGTCTTCTTGCCGGCATCGGGCGGGATTATCGGTCGTGCGGAGGCCTATGGGGAAGAAGGCAGCACGTTGTCGGTGTGTGTCATGCAAACTGCCAAGAGGGAAAAGGAGACGACGCCATGGGATCCGGAAAACACGCCTTCACGCTCATCGAACTGCTCGTTGTCATCGCGATCATCGCGATTCTGATGGCCATCATGATGCCCTCGCTCCAGCGGGTCAAAACACAGGCCCAGGAGATGACCTGCCGGGCCAACCTCCGTCAGTACGGAATTGCCCAGACGATGTACCTGGACGATTCCGACGACAGGTATCCCTATGCTTGGAGGTCCCTGGTCACGACCGAAGAGCCTGTCGGTGGGTACCAACGATATTGTCGCTGGCATGATCCACGATACCCCGCGGACGGTCCGTTCTGGCCCTATTTGAAGGCGGACAAGGTCCACCTGTGCCCGACGTTCAACGTCCTGGCCAAGTCCGAGGGCGCGCGGCATCCGAACCACGTGGCCGGCAATCCGATCGACCCATACTACAGCTATAGCATGAATGCCTTCCTCGGCCAGCACGACAGCAGCACGAGCCCGCCCGGTGTGCTCAAACGCTCGGGGATCACCAGAAGCCACGCGGAGGTGTTCTTCTTCGGGGAGGAGAACATGTGGACCCGGCCGGGCAACTCGAACGTGCTCAACGACAACGCGTTGTGCGGCGACAACCGGGACTGGTTCGGCACGTTCCACGGCGCCAAACAGAGCGACTGGAACGGCGGGACGGCCACCTTGGTGTTTGTCGATGCCCATGTCGATTCGGTCCGGTCCGCCTTGCAGGTGACGCCGGATAACCAGATGGACAAGACCGAGGCGGAATACGGGCGGTTTGAGAAGTACGCTTGGCCGCTCAACAAAGCGCCCTGACCGACGTTCGGGCGAAGACCAAGGATATGTGCCGGAGGGCGGAAGGACCGCGATGGTGAGACGTTTGGCGAAAGTGGGCCGGGTCGTACTGCTGCTGATGTGGGCCGGCAATGTGTGCGGAGGCACTGCCGCGGAGGACGGAGCGGCAGCTCCAAAGCCGTTGTATCGCGACCCGGTCTACGATGGGGCGGCGGACCCTGTGCTGGTCTGGAATCGGCAGGAGGGCAAGTGGTGGATGTTCTACACGAACCGCCGGGCAAACGCCGCCGGACTGCCAGGGGTTTCGTGGGTGCATGGGACTCGCATCGGGATCGCGGAATCCGCCGACGGCGGGGCGACGTGGAAGTACCGTGGGACCGCCGAGCTGCCCATAGGGGGCAGCGAGGACACGCACTGGGCGCCCGACGTCGTCTTCCACGAGGGGACGTATCACATGTTCCTCACGTACGTGTCCGGCACGCATGTGGACTGGTCCGGCAAGCGGCGGATCGTTCACCTGACGAGCCCTGACCTTGTGACCTGGAAGAACGCAGGGCAGCTTCCTTTCGCATCGGATCGTGTATTGGATGCCTCGATCCTGCGACTGGCGGACGGCACGTGGCGGATGTGGTACAACGACGAGAAGGCGGGCAAGACGATCTTTCTGGCCGAGAGTGCCGACCTGATGACCTGGACCGACTGTGGCCGGGCGATTGCCGACCGGGGCGAAGGCCCGAAGGCGTTCCATTGGCACGGTTACTACTGGCTCATTGTGGATCGCTGGGAGGATGGGCTTGCCGTGTATCGTTCGACCGATGCAACCAACTGGACGAGACAATCCGATGCCCTGCTGGTCGCTCCCGGGACCGGCGAAGACGACAAGGTTCACGGCGGCCACGCGGACGTTGTTGTCTCGGGGGATCGTGCGTATCTGTTCTACTTCACACATCCAGGCCGGCGGCCCGATGCCCCCAAGACCGACACGGAGCAGCGCCGCAGTTCGATCCAGGTCGTCGAGCTGAAATATGATGACGGCCAACTGGCCTGCGACCGCAACCAGCCCACGCACGTCAATCTGGTGGGGTGTGATGAGCAGTAGAGACCAGATTCACCGAGGCTCCCAACGGTGTCGAAGCCAACGGACTTGCCGTAGTTCTATATCGTTTAGGATGATTCGTGAACTGCCACCCAACCACGAGGTCATTCTGTGAGACCTTGTTTCCTGATCTCTTCTGCCACGGTTTCACACCATGCTATCAAGCTGTTGACTTCCTCTTCTGAAAGGTGCCGATCAACACGACACTTCAATTCCCCTCCAGCTTGTTTGAACAGGCCAGTCGCCTCAGCTTCCGCGAGAACGCGGTTGAGCACGCCTTCTGGGGCTGCCGTTTTGCTTGCCATACCTCCCGGACGTCGAAGGACTGTGCAAACCGACTGTCCGTGTACTGACTTCGGAGGAAAACACCAGCAAATGCCAACGTGTGTTCCTTCAAGATCCGCGTTCAGAGAAAACCCCTTGGTTCCCCAGTGGATTGGCATTTGCCTCTCCCGGGCGAACTGAAGGACGCGTGAGAATACGAACCTGCCGTTGTCATCCAACGAGGCCATGAAGTCATCCTGTGTCACAACTGGCAGTGAACCGGAGGTGACATCGCGCGGCATTGGAGCGTCCTTCCCAACAACAATCTCCTCAGACAACAGCCGTGTATCGCCATCGGCCTGAAAGAAAGTGAATTCAACGCAGGTTACTTTGAGACCTTTGGATCGCAGAAAGGATGCCGTCTGACGAATCTCAGGGGTCACATGTTGGCCAAGGATGACAATGCGCTGGTCCTTGTTGAAAGCTATGGCTTCGTCTGGACCCAGTTCGAAATACCCTCGGTGGTGCTCCGCAAGATTCAAAGACTCATCATTCAGATACGACCGGAAAATCGTCTGCAATTGTTCCGCGTCAAGTCTTTCGGCAAAGGATGCGTACTCAAGGGCTTGTGCGAGGGTCTCACGAGGTGTGCGGTCTCTCTTCAATTCGATAACGACCACGTCTCCTACTCGATCAATGCCGAGAAGATCAATGAAACCACCCAAGTCGGTTGAGACTTGCCGGCCCACAAACAGCAATTTGCCATCCTCCAGAATGCCGTCTGGATTTGACTCCAGCCAGCTTTCCAGGACGGCCTCCTCGTGGTCTACTTCGAAAGGGGTCTGTATGTACTCCTTGAACTCCCCACCAGACTGAATACCGAAGATTCTCATATCAGCATTCTCCTGTCCCAGTAGCCCACACCGACCCAAGACCATCCAACATCTGCAGTGCGAACAATCCTCGCATCAGAACAGCCTTTCTCGTGCTCAGCACTGAGCAGACTATAGCGGGAATGACCGAGAGGGGCAACTGAGATATATCGTTGTTTTCAGCGGAAAGTGACCGTTGTGCCTGCAAGCTGAAAGGATGCTATGGATATCGGATGTAGTGCGAATAACAGTTGGTGCGGAGACCGGATAGTGGGCGCAGGATTATGGGCTGGCGGACACGCCAAAAAATCGTTGACATGATCTGCAGGGGGCGGTAGAAGGGGCTCGTGCTCTCGGGGCCGCGGGTCCGGGGCGGGCGTTTGTCGTTAGCATGGTGGCTACGCATGTGTGCAACCGCACATACACGGGAATACGCATCGATTCATCCACGCGGGTATGTGTCTACCCGTTCACCCAATGACTATCGAGGGGCTCTATGAAAATCGGATTCAATCTATTGTTGTGGACGCCATTTGTCACGGAGGAGCACTTCGCCCTCTTGCCCAAGCTCAAGGCCACCGGCTACGATGGCGTGGAGGTCCCGCTGTTCGCCGGGGACGTCCCGCACTACAAGAACGTGGCCAAAGCCATCCGGGACAACGGCCTGAAGTGCACGACCTGCACGGTGATCCCGGATGAAGAGCGCAACCCCATCAGTGCCGATCCCAAACACCGCCAGGGCGGCGTCGATTACCTCAAGTGGGCGATCGACTGCAACGCGGCGCTCGGGTCCGAGGTCCTCTGTGGGCCGTTCTACCAGCCGCTGGGCGGGAAGTTCTTCAGCGGCAAAGGCCCGACACAGGAGGAAAAGGACCGAGCCGTCGAGGTGCACCGCAAAGCCGCCGATTTCGCCAAACAGGCGAACCTGCAACTGGCCGTCGAGTGCCTGAACCGCTTCGAGTGCTATTTCCTGAACATCCTCGACGACGGCGCTGCGCACGCCAAGCGGGTGAACCATTCGAATCTCGGGGTGATGTACGATTCATTCCACGCCAACGTCGAGGAAAAGGACCCCGTCGGCTGCATCAAGAAGAACATCGGATCGATTCGGCACGTCCATATCTCGGAGAACGACCGCGGGACGCCGGGCAAGGGACATGTCCCGTTCAAGAAGATCATCAAGACGCTTCGCAAGGCCGGCTACGACCAGTGGCTGACCATCGAGGCGTTTGGAACGAGCCTGCCTGACCTGGCGGCGACCACCTGCGTCTGGCGGAGCCTGTCGGCCAGTCCGGAGGAGTGCTATCAATTCGGATATAAGACCATCAAGGAAGGCTGGGACGCGGCCGCATAGAACTGTTGATTTTTGAAGGAGCCAATGATGAGTTCGAATACCCTCCCCAAACTTCATAACGCCATGTGGCCCGGGCTGGTCGGCAAGGGAACCGGGCCGGGCCAGGAGCCGCCGATCAGTCTCGAACGGATGCTCGAACTGACCGCCGGCGCCGAGGTGAACGGCCAGAAGTTCGATGGCGTCGACTGCTTTCTCTTCCTGCCGCACACCGATCCCAATGCCCATACCGACGAACTGCTGAGGATTGCCGACCTGGTCCAGAGCTATGGTTTCAACATGGGTTCTTTGGTCGCCCCGGTCTGGCCCGGCACGGTCGGCGATTCCGCGATGACGGACAAGACGACCAGCAAGAAGTTCTGCAACGCCGTGCAGGTGGCATGCCGCATCGCAGGCGTGTTCAACAAGCATGGTGTCCGCCAGTATGGCGCGATCCGGATCGACTCGGCCGATGGCAACATCGAGAAGTGGGCAAAAGACCCCAAACGGAACACGAAGCGAATCGCCGAGACGTTCCGCGAAGCCGCCAAGATCGCCGCCGACCACGGCGAACGCCTGGCCGCCGAGGGCGAGATTTGCTGGGCCGGTATGCACAGTTGGAAGGACATGCTCGATCTGCTGGAGGAGGTCGGGATGCCGGAATCGCTTGGTTTCCAGGCGGACATGGCGCACACGTACCTGTACCTGATGGGCTACAATGCGCCGGAACATGCGTTGCTGAAGCCCGGCTACTCGGAGGATGAGTTCTACGCCGCCTACGAGACGATGGTCGATAAACTGCGTCCCTGGACGATCGACTTCCATGTGGCGCAGAACGACGGCGAGGTCCGAGGTGCCGGTTCGCACGACAAGACGGGTAAGCACTGCCCGGCCGGCGACGCCAAGGGCAAGCTCGACATCGTCCGCTGCGCGGGTTACTGGCTCAAGGACGCCTCGTCTCGCGGCATGCAGCACATCTGCTGGGACGGTTGCATGTTCCCGAATGCGATGCTCGAAACGCAAGACACCTGGAACGAGATTCTCGACGTGATGCTCAAGGTGCGCGACGCGCACGGATGGAACGCGTAATTCGAAGTGCGAAGTTTGAAGTGTGAGGTCTGAAGTGCCAGGGCGGATAGCTCTGTACTTCAAACTGGAAACTTCAAAACTTGAAACTTCTTTGATAAGGAATAACTACAATGACCAAACCACTCAATGTCGGCATAATCGGCTATGGCTTCATGGGCCGTACACACTCCAACGCCTACCGCAGGGTGACCAACTTCTTCGATGTGCCGTATGCGCCCGTCCTCAAGACCATCTGCGGCTTGGAGGAGAAGGAGGCGAAGGCCTTCGCTGCCAAGTGGGGCTTCGAGTCGTACGTGACGGACTGGCGCAAGGTGATGGACGACAAGAAGATCGACATCGTGGACATCTGTGTGCCGAACAACTACCACGCGGAACTCGCCATCGCGGCGGCCCAGGCGGGCAAAATGATCATTTGCGAGAAGCCGTTGGCGCGGACGGGCGCCGAGGCCGAGCCGATGGTGAAGGCCGTCGAGAAGGCGGGCGTGCCGAACATGGTGTCGTTCAACTACCGTCGGATTCCCGCTGTGATGATGGCCAAGCAGCTCATCGACAGCGGCCGGCTGGGCCGGATCTTCCACTATCGAGCGAATTTCCTCCAGGACTGGACGATTTCGGCCAAGGTCCCGCAGGGCGGCATGGCCACCTGGCGGCTGGATGTCAAGGCCGCCGGCTCGGGCGTCACGGGCGACCTGCTGGCCCACTGCATCGACACGGCCCTCTGGCAGAACGGACCCATCACGTCCGTCTGCGCGATGACCGAGACGTTCGTGAAGGAACGCATGAACGTCGATACGGGCAAGGTGGCGCCGGTGGGCATCGACGACGCCTGCACGTTCTTCTGCCGCTTCGGGAATGGCTCGATGGGCAACTTCGAGTCCACTCGTTATGCCCGCGGGCACAAGGCGCTGTATACGTTCGAGATCAACGGCGAGAATGCCTCGATCGCCTGGGACCTGCACGACCTGAATCGGCTCAGCTACTTCGATCATCGCGACGAGTCCATCGTGCGTGGCTGGCGGTCGATCCACGTCACCGACGGCGATATGCCGTACATGTCGCATTGGTGGGTGCCCGGGTTGAGTATCGGCTACGAGCACAGCTTCGTCCACCAGTTGGCGGAGTTCCTGGAGAATGCGGCCAAGGGGCAGCCCACCGCACCGACCTTCCGCGATGCCCTGGCCACCCAGTACGTCTGCGATGCGGTGCTGGCTTCGGCGAAAAAGGGTGCATGGGAAAACGTGAAATCGTGAGAGGAATGGGACGGATAGGACTGATGGGACCCATAGGTCGTATTCGTCCTATCGGTCCTATGGTTCAAGGAAAGGAAATCGTGCTATGTCCGTGAAGAAGACGGCCGAAATGGCCATGGAACAAGGGCAAGGGATTCTGCGGCTGACACCGACGTGGGTGCCGCGTTCGTTTTGCGTGCCGGGCCGGCGGATCAAGCTGCACCCGGATGATTACTACGCCCTCGGCGGCGAGCGGGGCGGCATCGACGAACGATGGTTCTCTTCGACGACGCCCGCCGACAATGGACCCCTGACCTCGCCCAACGAGGGTCTCAGCTTCATCGTCTTCGAAGACGGCGGCAAGACCGAGCGAATCCTCCTGCGCGACGCGATCGAGGAACTCCAGGGCGAGATCGTCGGCCCGCGAATCTGGAAGAAATACGGGCGATGGCCCATGTACTCGAAGTTCTTCGACAACAAGGCTGCCTTGCCACACCACATCCATCACCGCGACAAGCACGCCAAGCTCACAGGCCAGCTCGGCAAGCCCGAGGCCTATTACTTCCCGCCGCAGGCCAACAACTACGGTGGTGACTTCCCCTACACCTTCTTTGGCCTCAACCCTGGAGTGACCAAAGATCAGGTCCGCAAGGCGTTGCTGGACGCCGCAGAAGGCAGAGACAACTCGATCACGTCTCTCGCTCCGGCCTATCGGCTTGATCCCGGGACCGGATGGGACGTGCCGCCGGGCGTTCTCCACGCTCCGGGCAGCCTGTGCACCTACGAGCCGCAGAAGGCCTCGGATGTTTTCGCCATGTACGAAAACATCACGCACAACCAGGTTGTACCCAAAGAGCTGTTGTGGAAGGACACGCCGAAGAAAAAGGAAGGCGACGTCGATTGGCTGCTCAGCGTCATCGACTGGGATCTCAACGTCGATCCGGATTTTGTGAAGAACCGCTTCATGCGGCCCAAGCCCGCCCGGCCGGCCAGGCAGATGCAGGCCGAGGGTTTCATCGAGAACTGGATCTGCTACAAATCCGACGCCTTCAGCGCCAAGGAGTTGACGGTTCAGCCGGGGGCGACCGTGACGATCCGGGACAGCGCCGCCTATGGTTTCATCATGATGCAGGGGCACGGCACGATGGGCGTCTGGGACATCGAGACGCCCACGATGATCCGGTTCGGCCAGCTCACGTATGACGAGTACTTCGTCACGGAACAGGCGGCCAAGCAGGGTGTTACGATCACCAATCCCTCCAAGGCCGATCCGATTGTCATGCTCAAGCACTTTGGGCCCAATAATCCAGACCTGAAGGTTGAATAACCTGCGAGTTTTCCCAGTGGCAGATTCCACGGAAGGGTGCGCCCCTCACGGCGCACCTTTTTCTTTGCGCCCAGACGGCCAATATGTTAGAATGAAGGTGAGATTGATGGTTCTGTGCGCCGAAGCGGCGGAGCGGATTGTCTTGGCTGCACCCGGTCTCCGGGACCGCGAGGCACGGCCATCGCACATCGAAGGCGCTGGAGTGAGGTACGAAGGCATGTGCAGATCGGCGAAGGCTCTGATTTCCCTGTTGATGTGTGCCCTCGGGATGGTGTGTTCTGCGAATGCAGCGGACAGTCCCGTCATTCTCAACGAACTGATGGCGGCCAACAGCCATTTCGTCGCGGACCCACAGGGTGAATTCGACGACTGGGTCGAGCTCCACAATGCGAGCGACACGGCGATTGACGTAGCCGGAATGTATCTGACGGACAACCCGAGAACGCCCACGAAGTGGCAAATCCCGACCAATGTGCCGAACCTGACACGGATTGTCGCAATGGGCTATCTCCTCGTCTGGCTCGACAACGACACCACGGATCCGGGCCTGCACGCGTCTTTCGAGCTGAACGCGGCGGGCGACGAGATCGCCCTGTTCGACAAAGACGGATCGACCTTGCTGGACGCAGTGACCTTCAAAGGGCAGCGAAGCGATGTCTCGTATGGCAGATCGACCACGGAGGTCGATACCTGGCGATACATGCTCCTCGCGACGCCAAACGGGCTCAACACGATGGCGTATGACGACGTGGTGGGCGACACCAGGTTCAGCCGGGACCGCGGTTTTTACGAGGCGCCGTTAGATGTAACGATCACCTGCGACACGCCGGAGGCGACGATCTACTACACGCTCGACGGCAGCGAGCCGGGCTCCGTGACGGGCCGCCTCCCCAAGGGCAGCGTATACGCCGGTCCGATCCACATCGCCAGGGCCACGTGTTTACGGGCCCGGGCCGTCAAAGACGGCTGCCTGCCCAGCAATGTGGACACGCAAACCTACATCTTCCTCAATGACGTGATCACGCGAGCGCAGGCGGATGTCCTGGCCGACGGCTATCCCAGCACCTGGTATGGCAGCTACCCGGCCGATTACGAGATGGACCCGGAGGTCTACGGCGATCCGGTCTACAAGAACCTGATGGATGATGCTTTGCTGGCGATCCCGACCGTCTCGCTGGTCACGAACAAGGACAATTTCTTCAGCCAGACGAAGGATGCCGAGACCGGCGGTATCTACATCTACACCGGCCACGGCAGCACGGGCGGCCAGGGCTGGGAGCGGCCGGTCTCCGTGGAACTGTTCACCCCGGATGGATCGAGGGAATTCCACGTGGATTGCGGTGTCCGCATCCAGGGTGGCGAGAACCGAAACCCGCAGAAGTGCCCGAAGCACGGGTTCGGACTGCGGTTCCGCAGCGAGTATGGGCCCAGTCAGTTTGAATTCCCCCTGTACGAGGACTGTCCTGTGGAGAGCTTCGACTCGCTGCAATTCCGCGGGTACTTCAACAACACCTGGACCCACTGGGACCCCAGCCAGCGTCAGCGCAGCCAGTACATTCGCGACCAGTGGATGCACGATTGCATGCTGGACATGGGCCATGCGGACGCCGGCCGGGGGTTTTTCGTCCACCTGTATATCAACGGTATCTACTGGGGTCTGTACAACCTGGTGGAGCGGCCGGTCGCTTCGCACTACGCCGCCTACCACGGCGGCGATCCCGACCGGATCGATGCTATCAATGGCGGCTCCGCCACCGACGGCACCGGCCAGGTCTGGCAGGAGACCCGCAACGCGGTCGCGAACAAGGATTGGGCGAAGATCCAGCAGTTAATCGACCTCGATAGTTTCATCGACTGGTCTCTGCTCAACCTGTTCGCGGGCAACGTGGACCTCAAGACCGACGGCAACTGGCGGGCGGCCGGCGGCGGGCCGGACAAGAGACCCTGGCGGTTCTACGTCTGGGACGGAGAGCACGTCTGCGAGAACGTCAGCCAGAGTGGCACGAGTCCGTCGGCCGACCCCACCGGATGGTTCAACACCCTCGACGACATCGAGGAGTTCCGCATTCGGTTTGGCGACCGTGTTCACAAGCACCTGTTCAACGGCGGGGCCCTGACGACCGACCGCAATATCTCGCGCTGGCTCAGACGGAGCGACGAGGTCGAGATGGCCGTCGTCGCCGAATCCGCTCGCTGGGGCGACTACCGCCGGGACGTGCATCCATACAGCTCCGGGCCGTACTATCTCTACACGCGCGATGCGTACTGGACCGTGGAGAAGAATCGGCTCCTCACCCAGTACTTCCCGCGTCGCACCGACATCGCGCTGTCGCAGTTCCGGTCCCGGGGTTTGTACCCCAGCATCGATGCGCCGACCTTCCAAATCGACGGTACATACCAGCACGGCGGGTACGCGAACAGCGGCGTCGAACTCTCGATGGAAGGCGGCGCAGGTGCGATCTGGTACACGCTGGACGGCAGCGACCCGCGAGTCCCCGGGTCGACACCCGCGTCCGCGGATGAAGACAAGCTCGTCGCGGAGAATGCATCCAAACGAGTGCTCATCCCCACGACGGCGATCTCCGACGCCTGGAAGGGCGGCGCTGCGTTCGACGACTCGACCTGGATCGGCGGCGCCGGCGGCGTCGGCTTCGAGCGAAGCACCGGGTACGAGGACTACTTCGACATCGACGTCCAGAGCCAGATGTACAGCAAGAACGCCACTTGCTATGTGCGGATTCCCTTCGTCATCGCAGCCGACGACGTGATGTTCCTCACAGACCTGACGCTGAACGTTCGTTACGACGACGGCTTCATCGTCTATCTCAATGGCAACGAGATCGCGAGGAAGAACTTCACCGGCGATCCCGCCTGGAACTCCGCCGCCAACACGCAGAATCCAGATAGCGCAGCCGTCGTGCTCGAATCCTTCGATGTCACGGCATACACCTCCAGTTTGAAACTGGGCGAGAACATCCTCGCGGCCCAGGCGATGAATCAGTCCACGACCAGTTCGGACTTCCTGTTCTCCATTGAATTGGCGATGGGCGAGGCCTCAACGGGCGGGACTCCCAGCGGCATCTCCACGACCGCCGTGCGGTACGCCGGACCGATCATGCTGTCGCAGAGCACTACTGTGAAAGCCAGGTCGCTCAGCGGCAGCACCTGGAGCGCCCTGAATGAGGCGGTCTATGCGGTCGGGCCGGTGGCCGAGAGCCTGCGAATCAGCGAGATCATGTACCATCCGGCCGACGACCCGAACGCGGAGTTCATCGAACTGACGAACGTCGGCGCCGAGACGATCAACCTGAATCTGGTCCGATTCTCGAAAGGGATCGACTACACGTTCCCCAGCTTCGAGCTGCCTGTGGGCGGCTATTGCCTGCTCGTGCGGGACATCGCGGCCTTCGAGGCCCGCTACGGCAGCCAACTGCCCGTCCTGGGCCGGTACGAAGGCAGTCTGGACAACGCGGGCGAGAAACTTCAGCTTCTCGATGCGGTCGGAGGGGTCATCCAGGGCTTCGAGTACGAAGACAACTGGTTCGATTTGACGGATGGGCTGGGCTTCTCGCTCACGGTCCGGGACCCGCAGGCCGCAGCCGATCTGAACAGTAAGAGCGCCTGGCGTCCCAGCGCCGACGCAGGCGGCTCCCCCGGCGCGAACGACGCGGGGCAGGTGCCTGAACTCGGTTCTGTCGTCATCAATGAGTTGTTGGCCAATCCGTCGGGCGGCGTATCCGACTGGATCGAGCTGTACAACCCAACTGCTCAGGCGATCGATCTGGGTGGGTGGTTCCTCAGCGACGACCCGGATGGTCTGACCAAGTACGAGGTCGCCGTGGGCACGAGCATTCCCGCCGGCGGATACCTTGTGTTCTATCAGGACCAGCACTTCGCGAATGTAGCCGACCCCGGTTGCAGGGTGCCCTTCGGTCTGAGCAAGAACGGCGAGACAGTATACCTGCACTCCGGCTCGGGCGGCGTCCTGACGGGTTATTGCGAGCAGGAGAAGTTCGACGCCTCCGAATCCGGGGTGTCCCTGGGCCGTTGGCAGAAGAGCACAGGTTCATACAATTTTGTCGCTTTGGCCGATTCGACGCCAGGCACGGCCAACGCCGCCCCGCTTGTCGGACCGGTCGTGATCAGCGAGATCATGTACCACCCGGCGGATGCTGATGGCGTCGAGTACGTGGAACTGCTCAATGTCAGCGCGGACTCCGTAACGCTCTACGATGCCGACAGCGGGACTGGCTGGCGGTTTACAGACGATCCGGACAACCCGGGCATCGATCTGCGCCTGCCGAGCGATCCACCTGTCGTACTATCTCCCGGCGCGTATCTGGTCTTGGCGAAGGACGCGAGTCTGGCCCGGGCCATGTACAACGTGCCGGCGGATGTGACGATCCTGTCCTGGGGAGCAGGCAAGCTGGGCGACGATGGTCAGAAGGTCCAACTGAGCAGGCCGGGCGGCGAGGAGGAGGACGGCACGCGTGTGTGGATTCGCGTGGATCGAATCGCTTACAGCGACGGCTCCCATGCCCAGGATTTCGCCGGGGGCGTCGATGCCTGGCCCATCCAGGCCGACGGCCTGGGCTCGTCGTTGACCCGCGTCGATCCGCCGGCCTACGGCAACGATCCCGAGAACTGGCGGGCGGCCGCCCCCTCGCCGGGCGCCTCGAACGACTGAGACTCATTGTCCGAGCGGCCCCTTTTTACACGGTCTTTACACTCGCGGACTTTCTATTCAAGAAAGGTCTTTTTACACGCTCTTTACACATCCGGACGTGCCTCGTGCGTTATAGTTAATGTGGCAACTGACTGAACGCAACCGCATCCAGAATTGTTGGAGGCATGAAGATGCACAGGTCCGGAATCTCTCAGGTCGCTGCGACCCTCGTTCTCATTGTGTTGCCTTGTTCCTGCCTGGGCCAGATCGAGCACATCTCCGTCGGCCCGCCGGCGACGAATGTCCTTGTGCCGCAGAGCCGGCCGTGGGCTTTTACGCCGGACCGGCGCAACAACGTCCAGGTCACGGAGGTCCACGTCCGGATCGACATCGTCGAAATGACCGCGACGACCACGATTGAGATGCACCTGGAGAACCAGACTGCCCAGCGTCAGGAAGCGGAGATGATCTTTCCGGTGCCCGATGGGGCCGTAGTGCGGGGGTTTGCCTACGATGGTCCGGGTGGGCAGGTGACTGCACAAGTCCTGCCCAAGGACCAGGCCCGGCGGATCTACGAGAGTCTCGTGGCGAAGATTCGCGACCCCGCCCTCGTGGAGTTCATCGGATACAACCTCATTCGCTCCAGCGTGTTCCCGATCGAGGCTCGCGGCAGGCAGAAGGTCCGTCTGACCTACGAGCACCTGCTCGACGTGGACGGCTGCCGCGTGGATTACATTCTGCCTCGCACCGAGTCGCTTCAGTACGCGGTGCCCTGGCACATCAGCGCCCGAATCAAGGCCGAGCGTCCGATCTCCACAGTCTACTCCGCCAGTCACAAGCTCGAAATGGAGCGGCTCAGCGAGCACGAGGTCTCGGTGAAGATTGTCGCTTCTGCGAGCCGGGAGCCGGGGCCGTTCCGCCTGTCCTATCTGCTCCAGGAGGATGGCGTCACCGCCTCGATCTTCGCCTATCCGGACAAGAAGGTGGGCGGCGGATACTTCCTGCTGCTGGCCGGCCTGCCCGCCAAGGCGACCCAGGACCCGGACGTCCAGGCGATCAAGCGGGAGGTGACGCTCGTCATCGACCGCTCCGGCAGCATGAGGAACGAGAAGATTGAGCAGGTCAAGGAAGCGGCGATGCAGATCGTCGCGGGCTTGCGGCCGGGCGACGCTTTCAACGTCCTGCTCTACAGCAATACGGTGCAGTGGTTCTCGCCCCGGCCGGTCATCAAGAGCGAGGCTACGGAACAGGCCGCCCGCAAGTACATCGAGGGTATCACCGCTACCGGCGGCACGAACATCTACGACGCCCTCCGCGCGGCGCTGGAGCAGGAGCCCGTGGAGGCGATGTTGCCGATCGTGTTATTCCTGACCGATGGTCTGCCCACGGTGGGCCAGACCTCGGAGACGAGCATCCGGGAACTGGCGGTCAAATCGAATCCGCATCGTCGGCGGGTCTTCACGTTCGGCGTGGGCTTCGATGTCAACGCGCCGCTGCTGGAGAAGATCGCAGGCGAGTCGCGAGGACGGGCCCAGTTCGTCCTGCCGCAGGAGGATGTGGAGGTCAAAGTGGGCGAGGTGTTCGACCGGTTGACGGGGCCGATCCTTGCGGAGCCCCAATTACGAATCGTGGATACACAGGGCGGCGTCGCCATCGGCCGTACCCGCGACATCCTCCCGGAGAGACTGCCCGATCTGTTCGAGGGGGACCGACTCATCCTCCTGGGCCAGTACGTCGGCGACGATCCGCTGGTCTTCGAGGTGACGGGAGACTACTTCGGCAAGCAGCGGACCTTCAAATCCAGTCTTGACTTCGCAAAGGCCAGCGAGAAGAACGGGTTCGTGCCGCGACTGTGGGCCAGCCGCAAGATCGCCGAACTGATCGATGCGGTCCGCCAGGCGGGGGCTGATCCCTCCGTTACGACGCAGGACTCGAAGATCAAGGAACTGGTCGACGAGATCGTCCGCCTGTCCACGGAGTTCGGCATTCTGACCGAATACACAGCGTTTCTCGCCCGGGAGGGGACGGACCTCGCCAATCCGACGAGCGTGCATCGCGAGGCGGCGGATGTCTTGTCCGGCCGGGCCATGGAAATCCGCTCGGGGATTGGGGGCGTCAACCAGAGTCTCAACGGTATCCGCCAGAAAGGGCAGACCGAGCTGAACCTTCGGAACTTCTACTATGACGAGCAGCTCAACGAGGTGTCCATCAGCGCGGTCCAGCAGGTGAACGACCAGGCCTACTACAATCGCGGATCGCAATGGGTGGACAGCAGGCTTGTGAGCCGCAAGGACCAGGTTGCGCCGGCCCGGGTCATTGAGTTCGGCTCCGAGGAGTATTTCGATCTGGCTCACCGGCTGGCGGCACAGAACCGCCAGGGGAGCATCGCCCTGACGGGCGACATCCTGCTCATGGTTGATGGCGAGCCTGTGCTCGTCAAGTCCGCCCACGTCCACTGACCAGCGCATCAATCTGACCCACACACCCAGTCCGGCCCTCCGGACCGATCCGAGCAGCCGTGAGCCATCCGCGGGGGGTGGCTCACGGCTTTCTGATTCTCGCTCTGCCCACTGGCGTATTGCCGGCGGATTGCTACAATAAAAACATTTGGAGCAGAATCCGAATGTCGCAAGAATGCAAGGGATTGCCGCCCGGCGGACCCGACAGGGCGTGGCCACTGTATGGTGCGGCGTTCATGATGGCCGTCTGCCTGAGCATGGCGTGGACGGCGATGCCTTTCATTCTCAGCAGCATTGGCGGTACAGACGCCCACGTGGGCTATGCTCCCGCGATCAACAATCTCGCCTACATGATTGCCCTGCTGGTCACAGGCTCGCAACTGGGCCACCTTCGCGTCAGGCGGACTACGCTTTTGGCTGGTACGGTTGCTCTGTTGGCCTCTGCGGCGATGACGGCTGCCGTTATGGTGGCGAGGTCTCGGAACGGCCAGGACGGCGGATTGTGGATCTGGGTGTTGATTGCCGCCGGAGCGGTCGGCGGGGCCACGATGGCCTTCTACTGGCCGTTCCTGATGAGCTGGGTGTCGTCCGACTACGAAGGGGTCCGGCTGAACCGCCGGCTCGGCCGCTACAACGGCGCCTGGTCCAGCGGCGGGACCGTCGGCCCGTTGATCTCCGGCTGCCTTTTTGAGATTCACCCGTTGTTGCCTCTTCTTGGCGCGGCGACCGCCGTTTTACTGTCGCTGGTGCTGCTGCGTTTCGGACGCGACGGCTCGACCGTTCGCGGTGTACCGGCAAGAACTCCAGAGGAAGCGTCTGGCGGCGTCCCCCCAATCCTGAGTGCATATGATCTGCGGTTGCTCGCAGATTGTCGGTGGATTTCGCGAATTGTCCTGTTCAGCGCGTGTGCATGCTACGCGGTCATTCGGTCGCAGTTTGCGCTGGTCTTCACAAGTCTCGGGTACTCAGAGTCGCAGTTTGGCCTGTACCTGACGATTTACGCATTATGCAACTTCGGGGCCCTGGTGGCGGCCGGGCGGTGGGCGAGGTGGCATTTCAGGCCGGGACTGCTGGTCGTCGCCCAGGCCATGCTGTTGCTCATGCTCTTGATGACCATCTATGGCAGGGCCCTGAGCGTCCTGTTCGTCTCATCCATCGTCCTTGGCGTAGCGTATGGTTTCGCCTACTCCTCCCATCTGTACTACGGCGTGTCCGCGAGCCGCAAGCGGTCGGCGCGGATGGCAATCCATGAGATCGTTATCTCGTTGGGTCTGACCATCGGTTCGGCCGCCGGCGGCTACCTGTGCGAGCACGTGGGCCTCTACTGGCCGTACTGGTTCGCTGTCGGCGTCGTTGTTCTGGGCATGATCGGCCAGGTGGCCATCCACGCTGGCACGCGAGCGAGGTCGAGCCAGAGCGGCCCGACCCTATCCGCGGACGAGGCGGGTGCCACAGAGTCATGACAAAAAAACTCTTTCCGGGCGAGAATTGTCTTGACAACGGAATTCCCACTCTGCTAAATTGGGAATAATGAGATACGAAGGCGGGCAAGTGTCGCTATCATAACTTGCTGCGTCATAAATTGCACTTATCTCTATCATATCTGCTCACCTTCGCGATCAGGGACAATTTCTGTACATCCCGGTAACACTGCGCTTCCGGCGTGGTGGTCGGCGAGGGTACGGAGTCCGGGATCGCCCCTCGCTGTCATCCTGTCGTCGTCCCACGGCGTCGAAAGCGCGCGAGGTCTGCGCAAAAAGCCGATGTGCGTTTCGGGTTGGCATGTACTCATTCTATCCATATTTTGAAAGGAGCGGAGTATGAATGGGCAAGCGAGGTATACCAACTGGGTGGTCTTCACGTTGCTGACTACCGTGGCAACCGCGTGTCTGCCGGCACGGGCCCAGTACGGCGGGGGGACTGGCGAGGTCGACAGTCCTTACCTGATCGAAACAGCCGAGCAGATGAATGCCATTGGGCTGTGCCCGGAGGATTGGGGCGAGCACTTCCGACTGACCGCCGACATTGACATGAATGACCTTGCTGGGATTGCGGTCAACCCCATTGGCGTCTTTCAAGGGGTATTCGACGGCGGTGGACATACAATAGCGAATTGGACCTGTGTCGTGACAGACGAAGAAGGCTATCCGGAGGTGGACTTCATTACAGATTTCGGGCTGTTCCGGTCGATTCAAGGACCGAATTCATTGGTGAAGGACCTGGGACTGGTCAACCCCGACCTGCGACCGGCCTCTACCTGCAGCAAGCGGGTCGAGTGTGTGGGGGCTCTGGCGGGATTCCTGTCGGGCGGTTCGGTTCGCAATTGCTTTGTCGAGGGTGGACATGTCTTGGGCGACAAGTCCGTGGGCGGCCTTGTCGGCGCGAGTTGCGGGACCATCTCTGACAGTTGGTCCAGCGCTGAGGTGTCGGGCGACGCCATCGTCGGAGGGCTCATTGGCAGGTGCAAAAGACCGACAACCGTCTCTCGTTGTTACGCCCAGAGCCGGGTTTCGGGAGAGACGTGCGTCGGCGGTCTCGTTGGAACCTGCTCGAAACAGTGCGATATCGATGACTGTTTTGCCACGGGAAGCGTCACGGCTGAGGAGCGGACTGGGGGACTGGTGGGATTCCACGAAGGCAGTGTCTCCAGGTGCTACTCAACAGCCTCCGTGTCTGCCGATTCCGACGCCGGTGGTCTTGCAGGAATCAATGGCGGGACAATCACCGAGAGTTGGGCCGGCGGCGAAGTCACCGGCGGTCGCGCGGTTGGGGGACTGGTCGGGCTCAATTTGAGGGAAGATTCCATCTTATTCTACGATCCGATTGTGACCGACAGCTATGCCACGGGTCCCGTGTGTGGCGAGGATATCGTTGGCGGCTTGATTGGCCAGAACCAGGGTGGGACGGTACTGAGATGCTATTCCGCCGGTCCAGTGACCGGACTGGCGGCAGACTGTCTCGCGGGCGGGCTGGTAGGAGCGAATAGTGATGTCCCCATGTGGGACTGTTTCTGGGACACCGCGACAAGTAGTTTGAACAGCAGTGACGGCGGAATTGGGATGACCACTCTTGAAATGCAGGACACGTGGATCTATGTCGCCGCGGGTTGGGATTTCGCGGGCGAGACGGCCAAT
>JBDKRX010000183.1:0-7475 GCA_039683175.1 Phycisphaerales bacterium | reverse complement strand
TACATCTCCGTCTGAACCTTGGTCACTGTGGATTGGTTGTGATTCGATGTCGTCACTTCACTCTCCAACGGCATACGTCTTCTGACTCAATGCCAACTCATGGTCTGTCTCCTTTGTGGCCTTTCTCGTCATGCCTTCCTGGTGTCCAGTACGAGCAACACGACGCCGCCGACCAGTGCGACCGCTCCGACGACCGGGGGGATGAAGTGGCTCTTTGTGGTTTCCATGTGGAGCGGGCCGATATCGACAGGCTCTCCTCGGGTCTTGTAACGGATGCCCGAGTACGCGAGCACCACGATGCCGAGCCCGATCAGAATGACGGCGACGATCATTTTCGATCTCATAGAACCTCCCGTATCACAGCAATCGTCCACAACATAAGATCCTCGTTTTCGTTGGCCACGGGTCTGCCTCTGTCCGTCACATGAAAGAATCGATGAGGCCGACCAGCATAATCATTTCCTTGTCGCGTCGCATTTTCTCAATGCGCGACTCCCGGTCACGGTCCGATTCGGGGACCTTGATCTCCGACTTCGGAGTCTCCGTGTCGCGAGAGCCTTGGGTGGGCCTCGACGTGTCAAACTCGGCGGCGATCTTCGGGCTGACGACCCTGGTTTCGGGCCCGTGGCAGGAGAGACTCGCTGCACCCAGGATACTCACAGCCAACAAGAAATACGTCCGCCAGTTCATGTTCCTATTCCTTTTCGTTCCCCACCTGTGTCCTGTCTGGTTCCGCATGTGCGTGGACAGAAGAGACTACTATCCAGACATAGTACGTCGTGGTGTGTTCCTTGTCTGTGGGGTGTAACCCTACCTGGGCTCATTGGCCACGCTTTCCGGAGTAGGAGCTGATCACCGGGAAGTCTGAAAGCCCGTGACGCCGTGGCCCTGACGTGTGACGCGGAGGTTCAGTGTTTGGCGGCGGGTCGCGCTATCGTCCGCGACGAGGAGGGAAGGCTTGTGCTGAGTGCATCGCATCGGTCTTGCGGCGGTAGAGACTACCAGGACGTTCAGGCGGGCTGACGGCCAAACTCAGCGGGCCGTCGAGAACGGTCCGCTGCAATGTTGCGTTAGCCAACTACATATGAACTGAAACCGATTTCGGTGCGGAGATTGATCCCCTGCGAGAAGGGAGAAGAAGCCCTTGAGCTACCCGGCAACGTTGCACTTCGTGCGCACCGGATCAAGTACTGATCCGGCGGGCTGCTCAGATAGGCTCTTGTCCCTCCATAGAGTGTCAAGACGCAGAAAAGAACCTTCTTCCAAAGGCAAGCACACTCCCCATCCCGGAGCAGGCAAGCAGAAATGCACCTGGCACCGGGACGACTGGGGTGTCGCCGCTGCCGCCGCTGAAGCCGTAGCTGCCGAAGTCGGAGCGGCCGCTGTCGAAGTCTTCGAGGGTGTTGTTGTTGGAGATGAGGTTGTCTATCAACGTCACTGCCCCAGTTAGTGCGAAGGCTCTCCCGCACAGAATTTCCGCCGTGGGATCAAGACTAACGCTCGCAAGAGCAAGGAGATTCCCTGCGAACGTGGTGTCTGTACCCAGAGTCGCGGAGCTGCCGACCTGCCAGTACACGCCACTGAGTGGACCCCCATTGATAACGTTAACAGAAGAGCTGCTTGCGGTCGTGAGCTTACTCCCTATCTGGAAAACGAACTCCGCATCGGGGTTTCCCAGGAAATCGAGAGTGAGTGCTCCCGTCAGCTGAGCCGACGTATCAAAATGATAGACACCCGGCGTGAGCACGGTGTATCCTGCTGAACCCAGCTCAATACCAGTGTAGTCGTAATCGACCGACAAGCCTGCGAGCGTATTGTATGCAGTCGTTGCGTCCGCCAGAGCAAGTTGCGCGACCCCATCATTTATGTGGATCGTTCCTCCGCTCACGGTCCCGTCAGGATAGAAGCCGGTGACCGAAGTTCCCGGCGTCACACCCAAATTCCCGTAGACTTGAGTGGTTGGGTTCGGGTCGCTATGGCCATTGGTCACCGTTTCGTGACCCAGGACCGCGAAGCTCTGCGCCGAACCCAGTATTGGGTCTGCCAATCCTGTAGCTGGGACGCAGAAGACCACCGCAAAAGCAACCAGGCACAACAATTCTCTCCACATACCCATTCTCCCTTTCTGTCCTTTGCTCAAGAACACTTCCTCTGAGTTTCCCAAAATGCCCAGCCTGAGCAGACGATGCTCGGCCGGGAACTGCTGAATATCCGCATCAATCGCAATCAATAATGCACATATTACCCAATTCGCCGTTTCGCATATATGGGGTGTTACCCTACCTATGATTGTTGGACGCACTTTCCGGAAAAGGAGCCAATCGCCGGGAAGGCTCGCTCTGAGTTCATTCCGCTTTCTCTCCCTGGGCGGCCAAGCTGCGACTGACGCGAAACAGCCGGTCCTGCGCGTGTTGCATGTCGCCTGCCTCCTGATATACACGCCATCGGATGGCCGTTCTCCATAAGGTAAAACCCACTGGGTATTTCGGGGGGGCGGGTTTTACCCCATAGACGGACGGGAGCAGAAGCCAGATAATACCGGGATATTCATGGCTCGCCAACGTTGGATCTGGCCGGGATTCACGAGCAAACGCTGATTGCGCCGGTGTCGCAGAGCCACTGGGCTGGAGCCAGAGACCGCATAAGCAAAATGAGCGCAGGAAACAGGATCATGAAAAGGAAACCTGCATCGAAACGTCGGCAGAGAAAGCCCACCAACGCTGCTTCCCCAAGAGCACCATCGCCGCAGGCGGGCGTTTCGTTCCCCATCGTCGGCATCGGCGCCTCCGCCGGGGGACTCGATGCCTTGGAGCAGTTCCTCGGGCACGTGCCGGCGGGCAGCGGCATGGCCTTTGTCATCGTCCAGCACCTGGACCCGACGCACAAGGGCATCATGCCCGAACTGCTCCAGCGCACCACCGGGATGAAAGTGATGCAAGTCAAGGATCGCACCCCGGTCCGGCCGGACTGCGTCTACGTGATCCCGCCGAACAAAGACATGTCCATCCTGCACGGGGTCCTGCACTTGCTGGCGCCGGCGGCGCCCCGGGGACTGCGCCTGCCGATCGATTTCTTCCTCTGCTCCCTGGCGGAGGACCAGCAGGAACGGAGTATCGGCGTCATTCTCTCGGGCATGGGCTCCGACGGCACGCTGGGCCTGCGGGCCATCAAGGAGAAGGCGGGAGTCGCGCTGGTGCAGGAGCCTGCGACGGCCAAGTTCGACGGTATGCCTCGCAGCGCGATTGACGCGGGCCTGGCCGACATTGTGGCCCCGGTGAACGAGCTGCCCGGCAAGATCATCACCTATCTGCAGCGCACCCCCCTCATTGCCAGGCCCGAGACAATCCTGGAAGACAAGACGCAGAGCGCCATGGATAAGGCTATCATCCTGCTACGAGCCCGCACCGGCCACGACTTCTCCCTGTACAAAAGGAATACCATCTACCGCCGGATCGAACGTCGCATGGGCATCCACCAGATTGCCAAGATTGCCGACTATGTCCGATACCTGCAGGAAAACTCCCAGGAGATGGATTTGCTCTTCAAGGAGTTGTTGATCGGCGTGACGAGCTTCTTCCGCGATCCCGCGGCTTGGGAGCATCTACGTGAAAAGGCCCTCCCGGAGCTCATCGCCAACCGGTCGCCCGGCCAGGCACTGCGGGCGTGGGTGCCCGGCTGCTCCACCGGGGAGGAGGCCTATTCCCTGGCCATCGTGTTCAAGGAGACGCTGGAGCAGATCAAGCCGGAGGGGAGTTTTGCCCTGCAGCTCTTTGCCACCGACCTGGACCGGGACGCCATCGACAAAGCCCGCCAGGGCGTCTTTCCCGACAACATCGCCGCAGGTGTGTCGCCGGAGCGATTGAGCCGGTTCTTTTCCAAAGAGGAGCACAGCTACCGGGTGTGCAAAGAGATCCGGGAGATGGTGATCTTCGCGCCGCAGAACCTCATCATGGACCCGCCCTTTACCAAGCTGGATATTCTGAGCTGTCGGAACCTGCTGATCTACCTGGCCCCGGAGATGCAGAAGAAACTCCTTCCGCTCTTCTACTACAGCCTCAATCCCGGCGGCATCCTGTTTCTCGGCAACGCGGAGACAATCGGCGGCTTCACCGACCGGTTTGCCGCCGTCAGCATCAAATCGAGGATCTTTCGGCGGACGGAGTCCGCCTTGCGGCGGGAACCCCGCGATTTTCCCCCGGCATTTGCCTTTACCCCGCACGGCGGGACGGAAGCACGCGGGGTGTCGAAACCGTCCCTCAGTCTCCAGGTCCTGGCGGATCAACTGGTCCTGCAGCGTTACTCCCCGTCGGCCGTTCTCACCAATGACAAGGGTGACATCGTTTACATCAGTGGCAGGACCGGCAAATACCTGGAGCCCGCGGCCGGCAAGGCCAACTGGAACCTCTTCGCCATGGCCCGCGAAGGGCTGCGTCTTGAGCTGGCCGGCGCCTTCCGCAAAGCACTTCGCCAAAAGGGACCGGTGACGCTCCAGGGGCTCAAAGTCGGGACCAACGGCGGGGAGCACTTCGTGGATATTGCCGTCGAAACCCTCGATGAAGCGGAGCCGCTGCGGGGATTGGTGATGGTCGTCTTTACCGACGTGGCCGCGCCTATGGAAGCGGAAGCGAAAGCGTCGCACCGGTTGCGGGGGACTGCCATCCGTGATACCCGGTTGGCGGAACTGGAGCGGGAACTCCGGCAGGCCCGCGACGAGCTGCAGACCACGCGAGAAGAGATGGAGACCTCGCAGGAGGAACTGACATCCACCAACGAGGAATACCAATCGACCAATGAAGAACTGCAGTCCACGAACGAGGAACTCACCACCTCCAAGGAAGAGATGCAATCGCTGAATGAGGAGCTCCAGACGGTCAACAACGAGCTACAGGCCAAGATGGACGATCTTTCCAGGACGAACAGCGACTTGAAGAATCTGCTCAACAGCACGGACGTGGCCACCGTGTTCCTGGACAACGACCTTCATGTGCGCCGGTTCACCCCGCAGGCGTCGAAGATCATCAAGCTGATCCCTGCGGATGAGGGCCGGCCCATCACCGACCTCGCCTCGGATCTGCGCTACCCGGAACTGGCCGAGGATGCCCGAGAGGTGCTGCGGGCGATGGCGTTTAAGGAGAAACCGATTGCCGCGCACGACGGGCGCTGGTTTACGGTGCGGATCATGCCCTACCGCACGCTGGACGACCGGATCGACGGGGTGGTGATCACCTTCGCGGACATTACTATGGCCAAGGCGCTGGAGGCGAAGTTGCGCGGCAAGCACGCCGGTCTGGAAAAACGCATAGCGGAACAATCCGCGAAGCTGGACAACGACAAGAAGAGTTCGCAGATGGATGCGCTCGCTCGCACACGTGTCGAGAAGCGCGGCGGAAAAGCGCCCAGGTCCCACAAAGCATAGAAGGTCTTGCCATGCAGAAGAAACCGAATGTCTCAGGCGATGCCGCTGAATTGCGCCGCCGCGCCGAAGCCCGGCTGAGAGGGCAGCACAGGAGCACAGCCCCGCCCCGAACGGACGCCGACACGCAGAGGCTCCTCCACGAATTGCAGGTCCACCAGGTTGAACTGGAGATGCAGAACGCGGAACTCCAGGGAGCCAGGGACGAGATGGAGGCAATGCTGGAGAAATTCACCGATCTCTACGATTTTGCCCCGGTCGGCTATTTCTCTCTTGATGAACAGGGCCTGATCCTGGAGGTGAACCTGACGGGGGCCGCCTTGCTGGGCGTCGAACGCTCCCAACTGGTCAACCGCCGCTTGCAGCATTTTGTGGCCCCGACGAGCCGGCCGGTCTTTCTGGCCTTCCTGGAAAAAGTATTCGCGGGGTCCGGAAAACAGGTCTGTGAGGCGTCCCTTCTGAACGAGAACGGCACTCCTTCCTGGGCTGACTTTCAGGCCGCGTCCGCCGCCTTGGCGCCCACCGAGCGAAAATGGTGCCGGGTGGCGGTTTCAGACATCTCCGCCCTCAAGCGGGCACAAGAGGCTCAACGCCGCATGGAGGCTGTGGACGCCGCGAACCGGGAGTTGAGACAGGAAATCGTCCGGCGCAAGGCAGTGGAAAAGGCTATCGAGAAGAGCGAGCGATACGCCCGCCAGTTGTTGGCGAAGTCCCTTCAGTTGCAGAAGCAGTTGCAGCATCTGTCCCATCAGGTTCTGCAGGCGCAGGAGGAAGAACGAAAGCGAATCAGCCGCGAGTTGCATGATGATATTGCCCAGGTCTTGACGGCAATCAGCTTCCACCTGGCGGTATTGAGAAAGGAGGCCGCGCCTAACGGCAAAAACATCAAGAGAAAGATCGCCCACACACAGCGGCTGGTGGAAAAATCGGTCGACATCGTGCATCGGTTTGCGAGCCAGTTGCGCCCGCCGGCCTTGGACGACCTGGGGTTGATTCCCGCCCTCCATTCCCATGTGAAAGACTTTGCGAAGCGGACGGGCTTGGTCGTTCACTTCAAGAGCTTCACTCGTGGCCGGACTGAACTTCTGGACAATGACAAGCGAACGGTGCTCTATCGCGTCGTCCAGGAAGCCCTCATCAACGTGGCCAAGCATGCGCAAGCCAGCCGGGTGAATGTGAACATCCGAAAACAGCGGGGTGTCATTCGCATGGAAGTGCAAGACGACGGCAAGTCCTTTGAGGTGCGAGACGTGTTGTCCGCCAAAAGGAACAAGGGATTGGGGCTGCTCGGCATGCGCGAGCGAGTGGAGATGGTTGGCGGTCGCTTTGCCGTCGAATCCTCGCCCGGCAAAGGCACGGCGATCCGAGCGGAGATCCCCTTCGGCAACGGCGCCAAGGGTTAGACCTCTCATGGATTCTACAGGGGCCCATCTTATGAAGCGAATCGCCGTCCTGCTGGCCGATGACCACACGATCGTCCGTGAGGGGCTTCGGGCATTACTGGAGGCGGAAGGGGATATTGAGGTGATCGGCGAAGCGCAGACCGGCCGCCAGGCCGTCCAACTAACTCGAAAACTCCGTCCTGACGTGGTGGTCATGGACATCGCAATGCCGCTGCTCAATGGTCTGGAAGCCACGCGGCAAATTGTAAAGGCCGTCCCCACCACCAGGGTGCTCATACTCTCTGCGCATGGCGATGACGAGTACATCCGGCAAGTCGTCCTGTTGGGTGCGGCCGGGTATCTGATCAAACAAGCGTCCGCCGATGTCTTGGGCAGGGCGATCCGGGAAGTCCACAAAGGAAAGGCGTTCTTCAGTCCCTCCATTGCCAATCGCCTGCCCGGCCTTTCTCTGGAGTCGCCGGATGGGCGCTCCGTGCTCAAAAAGAGAAACGCTGGCCTAAGTTCTCGTGAGGTGGAGGTGCTGCAACTGATCGCCGAAGGCAAAGCCAACAAACAAGTCGCAGCGGAGCTTGGGATCAGCATCAAAACGGTGGAGAAGCACCGGCAGCATCTCATGAGCAAGCTGGACCTTCACGACACTGCGGGGCTCACCCGCTACG
>JBDKRX010000182.1:0-10049 GCA_039683175.1 Phycisphaerales bacterium | reverse complement strand
GTAGAGTTCATCGACGGAATGCGACCCGCCGGGACCGGTGGCCTTCTCTTCGCTGACGAGCAAGCCGACGAAGGAGAAGTCGTAGTCCTTCCTCAGCGGCATCATCTGGTCCATCGTGTAGACTTTGATGGAATTCAAGAGGGGTGGATGAATCCCCGTAGGGGCAGGCCCCTGTGCCTGCCCTCCTGATGGTTGAGGGCAACCACGGGGGGCTGCCCCTACGGCGTACCATTCCTTCAATCCCGCGATCAGGACCGCGTCGCTGCTGCTATCGACGCAGACGGGGACGCCGCGACCCCACTTCTTCACGAGCCGGACATACTCGACCATCATGCTCACCGCCTGCTGCGGGTCCTGCTCGCCAAACGCGTCGAGGTTGACCGCGATGTAGTCCGCGCCGTCGTTGGCCTGGGATTCGACCAGGGCTCTGATGTAGTCGAGCTGCGGGCTCGGGGTCGTGTAGGCGCCAGCGCCGAGGGCGTGCAGCTCCTTCATGATCTGGCCGGTCTTGGGAATGGAAGCGTGAATGGATTCGCCAATTGAGATTAGCGCGTTCTTCATCGTATGGTCTTTCCCGAACAGGTAGTTGATGATGGATGAGGTGTGCTGCAGGGCCGGGTTGCGGGGCTTGTTGACGATCGCTCGCAGTCGCTGTCGTCCCGGGCCCTCGGTTGTTTGTCCTGCGTCCTCCGACGCCGCGGCTTCGTAGATCCGCTCGCCGATGCAGAGGCGGTCGAGGTTGTTCCCGCAGCGGCCGTCCACGGTGGCGTCGCCGCAGGGAGCGTTGTCCATTCCCTTCTCGCAGCCGCCGATGGTGCACAGGCCGAAGTTCTCAGGCAGGAAGCAGTCGCCGCACTCTTCGCAGTCGAAGGCCAGGTACTTGAAGCCTTTCTCGCTGCTGTTGAAGAGCTTGTAGATCGCGCCTTTGCCGGAATCGGCGCCGAGGAACCCCATCGTCTTCTTGAAGGCGCGGAATCCCACGTGCTGAGGGTCGAGGAAGGCCCGATGCGAGAAATCGAAGAACCGCTTCGCGAACGTCGGATAGGGCGTGATGAGTCTCGTCCTCGCGCCGGATTCGTCGTAGAGATAGAAGGCTTCCTTCGCAGGCCAGTGGAGATTGTCTTTGAACGGTTCCCAATGCGTGCCGATCTCGGCGGCCCGCTGGAGGATTTTCGCGAACAGCTCGAAACTTGGGACGCCTCCGAGATCGACGCCGGCGGCGCCAAGGCCCTTGTACATCGCCACCTGCTGGGCCGCCCGCTCGATGTGGTCGTCCACACGTTCCGATTGGATCCTGGCGAGCAGCTCATCGCTGACGAAGCAGCCGGGCAGCTTGATATCGTGCATCAGTCGCGGGGCGGGCGTCAGCGTGCTGAGCAGGTACACGTTGCCGATCACCGGGATGTGCGAGCCGATCTCCTGGAGATACGTGAACAGTTCGAGCGACTTTCGCCAGTCCCAGCCCACCTGCGTGATGAGAAACTCGGCCCCGCAGGCGATCTTCTTCTCCATCTTATAGTACTGCTGCATCTGCGACGGCTCGCTGTACTTGAAAGGCGAGACTGCCGCACCTGCGAAGAATCGGCAGACCTCCTTGAGCAACTGCGGCTTGGCCTGGAGCAGCGCGTCATGGTTGATCTTCTGGATCGTGCGCAACAGGCCGAGCGATTCGAGCTCGAAGACACCTGCGGCCTTGACCGGCTTGTCGCCCGTCAGCGCAAGGACACTCTCGACGCCCGCCTTCCGCAGACTCATGAGCGAGCTGACGATGGCGTCAGCGTTCATGTCCTTGCAGGTTACGTGCGGCATGACATCGAGCCCATCGAGAAGCCCCTTGCTCTGGCAGGCGGCAATTACGCTCGCCGGCTCGATGTTCGCCACGCCGCCTGGGCTCTGGGGCAGGGTGATCGCGGCGAAGTCAAATCCCGCCGGGATCGCGGTCGGGTTCTCTTTGTACGCCTTGAGGAACTTCTCGATCGGATCGAAGCTGAACCCGGGCCCGCCCGTGAGTTCCGCCAGAAGGACGAAACCCGAGCGTTTCGTCAGCTTATCTCTCAAACTCGTTCGCGTCATGACCAACTCCAACTCCAAAACCAATCCAGTCCATCTCGACTGCCCCAGAGTCAGGCGGCCGAGATGAGCAGAATACCAATTCGGCCGCCGGACTGCCACGGCAATCGTCGCCTGCACCAGACAGGCGGGGAAACGAAACGATTTGCCGTCTATGGCGGCCGGTGCGGTCAGCGGGTTCCGACGATCTCGATCTCGACCGGATTGCTGACGACCTCGACACCCTCGAAGGAGAAGGCGAGCCGAACGACATGGACGCCGGGCGTCAGGAGGGACCGGGCGTCCTGGGGCAGGATCACCGGCATATCCGCGACCTCGACATCTGGGCCGAGGGCCCGGACTTTGCCGTCCGTGGGAGGTGACGTCGGCCAGCGGCGCCAATGGCCGTCGATCGAGTACTGGGATAGCGGTGTTTGCCCGCCGGAGCGGAATGCGAAGATCCGTCCGCCCTGGTTGCGCAGGTCGATGGTAAAGGTTGGGCTCTCTCCCGAACCGTAGACGCGTTTGATCGGCCGGACTCGGCACTGTAGACCTTCGGCCGCAACACCCCATGTTGGCTCGGCGGATGATGATACCGCCTGCATGCGCCTGGGAGCCACGACTGTATGGCGCGAGCAGCCGCTGCCTGCCGCAACGACCAGCAGTGGGACCAGAATGCTGCATCTGAGGGTTCTCACACGATCTCTCCTTGGCAAAAGTGCTGTCCGGACACGCGCGACCATTATACCTGATCGATCCGTCGATGCCACCGTCTCCTCTGTAAGGTTCTAATTCATGGCATAGCAAGGGGTTATCTGCCGACGGAAGCCGTCTCGCAGGGCGTTGTTCCGCAGGTTTTCAACCGTTTTTCCACCAGACCACGCAACCGAGAATGTTAACATGGGTAATATGGATAGCTATTGTGCCATGTTTGTCGCTGTCCTCATGTGATTTGCTCTCAGATGCCGGGCCATACTCTAAGTAACTATTGCGAAAAGACTTACCTGTATGTCATCAGAAGAACCGTCCCAGGGAGGGTGGATTCCTTCTGCAAGGACCCGACGTCCGCGTTGGGGCATCGCGCCGGCTGGTAAACCTGCACGGGGGCCACAGCCGAGTTATCCACAGGTTCTCCACAGTGGCTGTGAGATCCGCCGCGAGCTGCGCATTCGTTCATGGCGGAAGGCGGCCAGGGATCGCACGTCGCGGTGGCGAAAGCGGAAAAATCTGTGCGTCATTCGACCCGGGGTGGCGGCATCGACCCATAATGGCTGCGGTCTCGGGCCCACAGCCGACGCCGCCGTGAGGCGGCGACTCCTCTCGCACGGGGAGAGCCGATTCCCTTGACTTTCACTCGCCAAACGGGTACACTACCCTTATCAATTGCCCGACGGGCGGTTGATTCGACATGGGGGGTGCTCATCAACTTCCTCTCTTGAGCACCATGTGTAGTTGGGTTGGTGGCTTGGTGATCTGCGCTTGCTGGTTGGGGGGCGTTCTGCATCAAGTCATCGGGGGTGCAGACCTCGCCGGAATCGGAAGATCTGACATCCATGTGCAGACAGCGTGGATGCAGTACATCGCGATCGGTCCGCGCGTGCGTGGGCGTCTGGAGCGGTGGTGGATCACGGGGGTGTGGTGACATGAGAGATCGGGCGACAACACGAATCCTTTCGGCCGCGTGCGTGCTGGCCCTGGCGCTGGCGACGACCGGCGTGACACAGGCCAACACGGTGGACGTGGTGCACGATGGATTCGGCGCTTATGATGTCACGACCTTCTGGGCCGGCGGCTATGACGGATACGACGTCAGCTCCGGCGTATACATGTTGAACAAGACCGGCGACACCGGATTGGGGAGCACCTGGCACAACGGTTCGATCCCGGGCTTCTGCGTTGAACTCCATGAGGTGGCGCCCACGTCGACGCACACCTATGATGTGATCATGCCCGAGGACATGTACAACAGTTACACCGGTGAGACTCTGGGCACGACGAAGGCGAACTACCTGCGGGAACTGTGGGCCCGCTACTACGACTCGGCCTGGACCTCCGGGTCCTACACCGCTCAGGACAACCAGGCGGCGGAGGCGTTCGCCGCAGCGGTGTGGGAGATCGTCTACGAAGACCTGCCCAACTCGTCCGCCGAATGGGATGTCACGATCGACGGCACGTCGGGCGTCGGTGGCTTCCGCGCCCAGGACCTGGACTGGGACACCGCGAACAAATGGCTGAATTCACTCACGGGCGGCGGCGCCAAGGCGGACCTGCGGGTTCTCGTCTGCGACGGCCAGCAGAACTACCTGGTCGCCGTGCCCGAACCGGCCACCCTGATTCTCCTGGGTTTGGGCGGTCTGTGCGGCGCGCTCGGCAGAAAGCGAAGACCAGCAACCGTGAAACGGGCGGCGCGACGTGAATAGAGGAGAGCGAATGATGAGAATATCCCTGACCCGGACGGCCTTGCTGCTGGCAGCCCTCGCGAGCCCGACGCTCGCGGACACGGTGACTCCTCAGCAAGTTCTCACCTTCGGTCCCGCCGACGGCTCCGCAGGCGAGTGGCAGTACAACGGCGCCGGCGTCCTGAGCTTCGATCAGGACATCGTGGTCGATAGCGGACTGGGCAGCAATTACGACGCTCTGGTCGGCGCCCACGTCTACCTGCCCACGTTCCAGGTCGGCGGCATCCCGGGCGAGCCCTACACGCTCACGCCGCTGGGCACCGCAGACATCACGATCAAAAGCGCCGACAACAGCGTCACCTACATGACCGGCACGTTGGCGATCAGCGACTTGACCACCGCCGGCACCATTGCGGGCGGCTACACCCAGTTTCAGGCGGATATCACCAATCTCTTCATTACGCACGAAGGATCGGCTCTCGGTTCGGCCGCGCTGGAGATCCTGGAGAATCTCAGCGTGACCGCCCTCGACTTCGACCTCGCCTTTACCGGCGGCAGCGGATCGGGCTACACGAGCTTCGCGGACATGCTCGACCGCGGTGGCATCGGTAGCGGCGGATTCAGCGGCTCGATGTCCGTCCCGGAACCTGCGACGATTGCCCTGCTGGGATTGAGCGGCCTGGCGATGATTCGCAGACGCCGCTGTTGATACAAACTTGAAGCCCCCCTTACCTTGGATGGACTGGCCGTGGATATGGATCCGCGGCCAGTGCCATTTTATGGGATTGAAGTACGAATATCGAAACTCGAAATCCGAAACAAATGCGAATGACCAAAAGGAAGAAAACTCGAAACGGAGCCTCTGGCACGCCGGCGTTTCGGTCGTTTGGGTTTACGGTCCCGCTGAGGCGGAGCCATGCGCAGGATTTGCTTCAGATTGCGGCATTTGTACTTCGGGTCTTCATCATGCGATTGGCCCAAAGCGTCAAATACCGGGGTTTCAGAGGCAGAGCCCCTGGGATCGACGGTCGGCGTGTCGCCGCCGCGCAAAAATAGAGGGAGACAGCGACCCCCCATTGCCTTGAACGGTCTGCCGCCCCCCCTGGAAAGAAGGAAGGAGTATTATGAGAAAGCCTGTTTGTGCCGTATAGCCGTCTGTTTGTCACCCCTTACCGACCAAAGTATACGGTGCGTTTCCCGCCCGGCAAAACACGTCGGAGAAAAATCTCGCATCGAAATCAAAACCGCGAAGGACGCGAAGCAGGAACCTCACCACAGAGGACACCGAGGGCACAGAGAAGAGGAAGGCAAAGGGCAGAAGTGCAAAGGCAAAAGGGAAGACGAGAAAAGCGAAGAAGGCCACCAAGCGAAAGACGGGCCGCAGACCGTGCAGGAAACGCGGAGAGACGACGTAACACGAACTCGCGCGGGGACGCTGAGACGCAGGCAATTGGCAGGCAGACAAGACCGACACCCTCTTGAACTCAGCGTCTCTGCGCCTCCGCGCGAGAACCCTCTTCAACCGCGAAAGACGCGAATAAGAAGGCGCAACCGCAGAGGAACGCAACCGGTCTCGCACGAAGACATAAAGCCACGAAGCAATTCCGACAGCAACACACCCTTTCCCCTCCGTGGCTCTGTGTGAGATCAATTCTGCAAGATACGGCTTCTTGACTTCCCGCCCCCACCCCCCCACAATCCATTCTGGATTAGCTGGCGCGTAACCGCCCTGCGAGGAACGAGAGGCGATGCAGACGACCATTGTGAGCTCGCTCATGCTGAGAAAATGTACCTGGCACATTTAGTTCTGGATGATTCGTGGGATTACCTGGCCGGACTCCGTTCGTGGGGACTGAGGCCACACGACCTCGTTAAGGTGACTGGAGCCGGCCCCGTACGTAGCTTCCTGGCTTCCCGGACCGGGTGACGCCGAATAGATGTTTGGGGTTCCCGCGAAGACATCCCGCGACCGTCTTGACAACGGCTTGCTCATAGACATCCCCGGAATCGTGTGTCCGGAGGAAGCGTCGGAGCAAGATGCATCGTGCATGGAATAGCGGGGACAATAACGGGGAGATCGAAGCCTATGTATCGGCTCGGTAGTGTCCGGCTTTTTCCTGTTTTTTTCTTCTTGTCGGCCGCGCGATCGTTGTATCATAGGGGCCATTGGATTCAGTCGCAGAATACCTGACGAGAAAGCGAATACCCTTATGGAACCAGAGGAAAGACCCAACGAGCAGCATGAGGAGCCAACGCAGGCGTCGCCATCGACCGGGCCAATTACTCAGGGGGATGAACAGCGACCGTCCAACACAGACATCCCAGGACCCAAGCCTGCCGAGCAACCACCCCAGGGCTCTGGATCGAAGGCCAATCTGGAGAAACGAACCTGCTGGGCGACCATCGTCATTGCGGCGGCGACAGGCGTCTACGCTGTCTTGGCAGGTCTTCAATGGTACACGATGCGGCATACGTTGACCCAGATGAAGACCGATTCCGCCTCGACCTCTGAGGGGATGAAGAAGCAACTGGACGCTATGGAGAAACAAGCAACTGCTATGAGCGGTCAGTTCGGTGAGATGTGCCAGCAATCGAAACAGATGCGCGATGCGACTCACCTGGAACAACGCGCGTGGGTTGGCTGTTCCGGCATAGAATGCAAGGAACTCGCTGTCGGAAAGATGTTCACGATCAAGTTTGGCTACTCCAATACTGGGAGGACACCCGCCAACGCACTGCGAATCAGATACGACCTGCATTGGGATTCGAACGATCACTGCGACATGGAGCGTATTGCCAGAACCAACAAGGAACGAACCGAGACAGAAGATGCCTCTGGGGGGGCGATCGCGCCGGGTCACGGGCGGAACCGACCCATTGACGTTAATATGCACAATCTCACCGATGTGATCGTACAGGAGGTCAAAGAGCGACGCCGTTTCCTTTATTTCTTCGGGGAGATCACCTATGACGACGTCTTTGAAGAGGAGCACACGACGAGGTTCTGCTTTCTTCTTGACCCAAGCGGATGGAAGATGAAAGCCTATCCGCAGTACGACCGCATGGAGTAATCCTGGTCAGGGCGATGCGGGGCCTAATCTTAAAATGCAGGTTAGCGATTGCATCTGCCGGAGGGAACGGGACGTCAGGGGTGAGGATCGGTTTCGATGAGTGCTTGAATCTGCGTCAATCGGCGTAATCTGCGGAAGAGGATTCGTTGTGCGTCGCCCCTGGAATTGATTCTTGATGGTTTCCGATCTATGATTGGGGTTGCCTTCGCGACCTTCGTGGTCTCAAGAGGAGAGGATCGGTGGGCGGAGCCCACCCTACCGCTGTCGCCGACTCCTGTCCCCGCTTTATTCCCCCGGCGTCCTCTGCGGTTGGACGATTTCCCTGGAGGCCACCATACGATTATGTCTGCGCCGGTTGTAGTCACTCACCGAGAATGCGACGCAGTTCGGCAATCAGCGGTGGCAGATCGTATTCGAGCGTGTCCCAGAGCACATCCAGGTCGACCTTGTCATAGCCGTGGACGAGGCGATTTCGCATTCCGCGAGCATGTTGCCACGGGATGGATGGGTGGTGTTGCTGTCCTTCCTCGCTCACTCTCGCCGCGGCCTCACCGATGATCTCCACTACCCGCACGAGGGCGAGTTGCAGCATTCGATCTCGCTTGAGATCGTCGCGCCCCTTGCCGCAAACCATCGCGACGGCTTCCAACGCGTAGTCGAGCATGTGGTGCAGACGCACCAAGTCCTCATGCTGCGTCATATCGCACCTCTGCTTCAGCAAGGACCTTGTCCCGGAAGTAATCGGAGAGGAATCCGGGGGTGTTCAGGTCCACCTTCCGGCCGACCAGGTCGCCCAACTCAATCTCCATGCGGGCCAGACCCAACAGGCCGACCCGTGCATCGGGTTCGAACTCGACCAGGACGTCGACATCGCTGTCGGGCCGGAAGTCGTCGCGCAGGACCGAGCCGAACAGCGCCAGTCGCTTGATGCGATTCTGCCGGCAGAATTCGGCGATCTTGTCGTTCGGAATGTCGATCCGTGCTCTGGTCATGCTTGCCATTGTAACAGGAAGAATCGCCGGGGCAAGCCCCGCTGCTGCCCGCTGCTCTGGATCGATATGGATGGATGGTGCGTGATACGCACCCTACAGAAGCTGTGCGGTAACGACGAATCCCGCCAGGCGGCAATGCACAATCACACATCGTAAATCATAAATCGCAAATGGCCGGGCCTCCCGGCCGTCAGTCGCCCGTGTCGAGGATGCTCATGAAGGCTTCCTGTGGGATCTGGACACTACCGACGCTCTTCATCCGTTTTTTGCCCTCTTTCTGCTTTTTCAGGACCTTCATCTTGCGCGTGACGTCGCCGCCGTAGAGTTTGGCGGTCACGTCCTTGCGGTAGGCCTTGATCGTCTCGCGGGCGATGATCTTGCCGCCGATGGCGACCTGGAGCGGGATCTCGAACTGGTGTCGCGGGATGGACTTGCGGAGCTTCGTGATGAGCTTGCGGCCTCGCGGCTCGGCGTTGCTGCGGTGCATGATCAGCGAGAGCGCCTCGACGGGCGTGCCGTTGACGAGGATGTCGATCTTGACGAGGTCGCCGGCCTCGAAGCCGGTGAATTCGTAGTCCATCGTCGCGTAGCCGTGACTGACGCCCTTGATGAGGTCGTAGAAGTCGTAGACGATCTCGGCGAGCGGGGCCTTGTACACCATCATGACGCGGGTGGGACTGAGGTAGTCGGTCTTGATCAGCTTGCAGCGTCGGCCCTCGGCGAGCTTCATGATGCCGCCGATCGTGTCGTTCGTGGTGATGATTTCGAGCTTGACGAAGGGCTCGCGGATCTCCTCGATCGTGGTGCGGTCGGGCAGCTCGCTGGGGGCGTCGATCCGCTTGACGGTGCCGTCGCGAAGGAGGATTTCGTAGCTGACGGTGGGCGCGGTCTGGACGACCTCGATGTCGTTCTCGCGTTCGAGACGCTCCTGGATGATCTCCATGTGCAGCAGGCCCAGGAACCCGCAGCGAAAGCCGAAGCCGAGGGCCTGGGAGTTCTGCGGGATGAAGGTGAAGCTGGCGTCGTTGAGGGCGAGCTTGTCGAAGGCGGCGCGGAGGCGCGGGTACTCGGTGTTGTTGCCGGGGTAGAAATCGGAGAAGACCATCTGCATGGGTGGCTTGTAGCCCTTCAGCGCATCCGGGGCGGGGTGGGCGTCGTCGGTGATCGTGTCGCCGATGCGGACGTTGGCGAGGTCGCGGATGTTGGCGATGACGTAACCGACCTCGCCGCAGCCGAGCTGATCGACGGGCTTCATGTCGGGCCGGAACTTGCCGAGCTCGGTGATCTGGTAGGCGAAGCCGGTGCCCATGAGGTGGATTCGCTGGCGGGTCTTGAGGGTGCCCGAGAAGACGCGGACGTAGCAGATGACGCCGCGATAGTCGTCGTACTGGCTGTCGAAGATCAGGGCACGCGGGGGCTCGTCATGGCGGTCGGCGGGTGGCGGCAGGAGCATGCAAACGGCATCGAGCAGGTCCTGAACGCCGAGCCCGGACTTGGCGCTGATGTGGAAACACTCGTTGCGACGGATGCCCAGGACG